>CAZDPM010000085.1:0-5681 GCA_964507355.1 uncultured Nitrosopumilaceae archaeon | reverse complement strand
CCCCATGCACGTTATGCTCCCGATTAAATTTGAACCAGTATTTCTAATTCAAAGGATAATGCTAATTAGATAAATTCCACAAAATAGATTCGATTGAAATTAGCCTCACTTGATAAAAAAATAGAAAACTGTACCAAATGTACCAGACTTTCAAAATACATCAGAGAAATAGCAAAAGAAAAAGTTAGACGATTTGCAGATCAGCAGTATTGGGGAAAGCCGCTTTCAGGCTTTGGAGATGTTAATGCAAAATTACTCATTGTTGGATTGGCGCCTGCAGCACATGGCGGAAACAGAACGGGCAGAATGTTCACGGGGGATTCCTCTGGGGATTGGCTTGCAAAAGTAATGCATGAGAATGGATTTGCCTCAAAGCCGACAAGCCAAACAAGATATGACGGATTGGTGCTAAGCAATGCATACATTACAGCTGCAGTCAGATGTGCCCCACCACAAAACAAACCGACAAGAGAGGAAATGAAAAACTGTTTTGACTATCTGCAAGAAGAATACAAAATTCTAAAAAATGTAACAATCATTTTGTGTCTTGGAAAGATTGCCTATGATACAACATGTAATCTAGTGCAAGTAAAGTCAGAGAAATTTGGACATAACAAGCTATTTGAATATGGCAAAATCAAGGTTCTAACTTCGTATCATCCATCAAGACAAAATACACAGACAGGTAGACTCACATGGAAGCAATGGGATGCAGTATTCTGCAGAGCAAAAAAGTTAAGTCAGAATTAGTTTTAAAATTTTCAATGAATTTTTGTTTTTCCCAATAATTTATGTTAGAATTAATTTAGCGCTTTCATGTTTTGGTGTGATTTATTATATTATGAAATTTAATCTAGGAAAAAAAGTCAAACACAAAATGACTGTTCAATAGTAACAAACACCAAAACTGCTCAAACCATCTAAATTAATAATTAGCCAGAGTTCAAAAATATAGTTGAGCTATAAATTTTTAGATCATGCAACTGATGCATTCATTGAGGTAACTGCAAAAGATCTCAAAGAGGCGTTTTTGATCACAGCCAATGCAGTAATTAACATCACACTAGATCAAGACAAAGTTAAAGAAAAAGAGCAAAAAGAGATTGTTGCCCAAGGAAAAGACCTCAGATATCTTTTGTTTAGCTGGCTAGAGGAAGTAACTTTTGTCCTAATCACAGAGGGATTTGCAATAAAAAGAATAGAGCTTGAAATTCAAGAAGACGAAGGCTACAAAATTACTGCCAAAGCATATGGCGAGCCACTTGATTTTCTAAAACATAATTTCAAGGTGGAAATCAAAGCCCCTACGTTTTATGAGATGAAAATTGATCAAAACAATGGAGTGTTTATGAGATTTTTACTTGATCTTTGAATTTGGTGAAATTTAATTATCAAATCCATAGAAGAAATTATCCGCGTTTTTTAAAAGCGAAGATGTTCATTTCACGTTATGCGTGTAAAATTAGCTGTATTTTTGGCATTTTCATTTAGTCTCATGGTTGCTCCGGCATATGCCAATGTCACGACACTCTCATTGGGTGAAAGCACGTATCCAAAGGATGGAAAATTTGTGTTTACTGGAAATGAAAATGAGGGAGGCACTTCAGTTTTTGTGATTATAAGAGATGCAGGAGGTAATTTCTTGGGTATGCTATCTGATCCATCATCAGAGAGCGATGGCACATTTTTGACTCTACCAAGAGATGTATCGCAATTCTTTAAATCTAAAGGATTTTTCAATGCAACTGCATTTACAGATAATCAAAAAGAAGAGAAAGGGATTACAGTCAAGCTAGAATATGATGGGAGTAAAATTTTTGTTGTACCAGACTTTGTACTGAAACTCAACTCTATTGCAGACCAAATAGTTGAAGAAAAAAAGACAGTAATATTTACTGCAACGTTAACTCAGTCACTTGCAGACGTGGTTTTTAGTCTTGAAAAAAATCCACCAGTTGGAGCGTCAATTGACAGTAAAACTGGAAAATTCTTGTGGACCCCAACAGAGTCACAGGGGCCAGCTACATACGTTTTTGATCTTGTAGCAAAAAAAGGAGTAGTTGAAGATAGAAAAACATTAAAGATTACTGTAACTGAGCCAGCTGCTTCCATAGTACAGCCAAAACCGGAACCAAAAGTTGAACCGGAACCAAAAGTTGAACCGGAACCAAAACCAACAGAAGTTGGAATAGCATCTTTTGTGGATCCAACTAAAGATCCACAGTCATATGTTGATAGATACACTAACGAGCCAAGTTACAAAAAATGGTTTGATGAAAACTTTCCAGAATATTCCTCAATTTATCAAGCAGTAGGTTTGAAAGAACCAAAAGGGATAGCTCCTTTTGTGGATCCAACTAAAGATCCACAGTCATATGTTGATAGATACACTAACGAGCCAAGTTACAAAAAATGGTTTGATGAAAACTTTCCAGATATGACAATTTATGATGCAGTTGGATTAGAGAAACCGGGAATCAAAGAACCAGAAAGTGGGCAATGTGGTCCAGGAACTGATCTAGTTAATGGAATATGTACAGTTGTTAGTACACAGGGAGGAGGATGTCTAATTGCTACTGCAGCATACGGCTCTGAGATGGCACCTCAAGTACAATTGCTCAGAGAGATTAGAGACAATAAAGTAATGAGTACTGAATCAGGAGTTTCATTTATGACAGGATTTAACCAGTTCTATTATTCATTCTCACCTACAATTGCAGATATTGAAAGAGAAAACCCAGTGTTTAAAGAAATGGTAAAAATTGGAATTACTCCAATGTTATCATCACTGTCTATAATGTCAGCTGCGGATTCAGAACAAGAGATTGTAGGATATGGAATTGGCGTAATTCTATTGAACATTGGAATGTATTTTGTAGCACCAGCCATGTTATTTTTTGGTATTAAAAAGGCAAAAACACGACTAAGTTTTTAATCATAATGATCACTAATGATAACATGGGTAAACTAAGTAGAAATCTTAGAATTTGCGGGGATTGTGGAATTGTTTACACGTCAGTCAGCATGACAAAATACATTGATCAATGTCCTATGTGTCATTCCAAAAGATATGAAGCCATGCCAATTAAAGCAGAAAAAGATTAAAAAAATATTTGAGACTTGACATAGATTTTTTAGTAGAAACAAATTGTTGAGAGTTATTGTCAGATGATCCTGAAATTGAGAAAATAAAACAAAGAAAACTAGAGGAGATGTTGAGACAACAAAGTCAACCTCAGATTCAGCCAGGAATCATTGATCTAAATGATACAAATTTTACCCAAGTAATTTCTGCAGATAATCCCACCCTAGTTGATTTTTGGGCAGATTGGTGTGGACCGTGTAAAAGCATGCACCCGGTATTTGAAAGTCTTTCAAAAAAATATACAAATATAAAATTTGCACGAGTTAATGTGGATCAAAATCAAAACATTGCAATGAAATTTTCAGTCCAGTCAATTCCAATGTTTATCATGTTCAAATCAGGACAAATAGTTGATAAAATGATGGGGGCAGTTGGTGCTCCCGGAATACATATGATCTGCAAAAAACATTCAGACTAGTAAGCATAGGCTGCATCTTTTTTTCGCTGAATTTCTATAATTTCATTGAAAATTGTTTGCTCTTCAGAACTGAGTTTGTGCAGAAATTTAGCAAGAATTTTTTTTGCCTCATGGGAAGGAGGAAAAGTGTAAAATACTTCTTCTTCAAAAATTTGTCTGCCAATTGTGATACCTTGAACAGAGCAAGCAACCTCTTGTCCAGGTTTTGCAGAAGTTACTGTCTTTTTATCAAGTTGGAGCTGATGAATTAAACCAATTCGTCGTCCATCTTTATTCATAAAAGGAACTTTTTGTTTTAATGTTCCAATATCAACTCTGATTCCAAATACTGCAGGATCTGTATTTCTAAAAACATATCCTTTAAGGAATGTGAATTTAGAGATGGGGGTAAGTTCTGCAAAAATTGCATCATCTTCATTTGCAGTGTCTTCACTTACCCATGCATTGTAGTTATCAATTAAACTGTAAATTATTTTGTCCTCAAAAATTTTGATGTGACCGTTTTCTGATTCTTCTTTTGCATCAGGAAGTATTTTCACATTAAATGCCAATACCACGCCTAAATGGCGGTCATTTTCTTTTATTGCTCTGGTTTCCATTATATCCCGACGGTTAACAGGTCCAATGTCTGCTTTAGATATTGGTACTTGAGAACGTCGTAGCATCTCAACTATTGCCTCAAGTGAGCCTATAGTATCACATTTTAAAACAACGCCGTTAGTCTCTGTATCAATAAACACAGATTTCATTTCAGATTCAATTAGTTTGGTATATTTTTTTACATCTTCTTCATTTGATGCAACATAAAGAGTACTTCCAGGCAAAACACCTTCAAGATCAGGTGATGCAATTTTGAGGCCTGCGGCTGCATCCACACTTTGCACTGGTTTGAATTTATCTCTAGGATCTCTCATCTCATCGAGGGGTTTTGGTAAAAGAATTGCTTTTGGTTTTGTTATAATGACAGAGTCTCTTTTTGCGACAACTATAGTATCAGTTTTTTTTATGCTGCCATCAATCAAAATTATGTTAGCTGTATGCCCTAGTCCTATCTCTTCATTGACCTCAAGCACTATTCCTCTTGATTCTTTTTCTTTCTGATCTAGTCTTTTTTGCAAGTATTGCTGAGTTAATCCAACTAGTACTGCAAGTAATTCAGGTATTCCAACCCCAGATCTTGCAGAGATTGGTACGATTGCAATTTCAGATTTAAAATCTTTAATTCGATAAAATGCTTCGGATTGATAGCCCAAAATAGATAGAGTTCCTACAACATCATAGATTTTTTGATCAAGATCTGTTTGAATAAATTGATCTTGTTCTTTGATTGCTTTTGTGATAAATTTAGTGTCTGATTTTCTCCATCCAGATATTTGATCACACTTGTTTAGAGCAACAACAAATGGAACTTTTCTGCTTTGTAGAATTTTTAAACTTTCATTTGTTTGCGGTTGAAATCCGCGATTAACATCAACTACAAGTATGGCAATATCAGCTGCAGATCCACCCCTTGCTCTAAGATTTGTAAAGACTTCATGACCAGGAGTATCAATCACTAGAATTCCAGGGACCTGATTTTCTGATTCTTGTAATTTTTTGTATAATGGCCCACACGTTTCTTTGATTGTTTCAGTTGGAAGAAAGCTTGCTCCAATATGTTGGGTAATGCCACCTGCTTCTCTACCTTGAACACCAGTGCCTCTAATCCTATCTAAGAGAGATGTCTTACCAGAGTCTACGTGACCTAAAACTACCACTATGGGTTGACGAATTTGCAATCAGATCACTCAAATGCTACCCTCGATTCGTGATCAAAACTTTCTTGTGAATCAGATGCATGAATAATATTGTCACTAAGTCCCAATCCAAAATCTCCACGAATAGAACCAGGTTCTGCTTCAAAGGATTTTGTTGCACCAATCATGATTCTTGTTGTAGCAATTGCGTTATTTCCTTCTATTATTGCTGCCACCACAGGGCCTGATGTGATAAATGATGTCAGCTCGCCAAAAAATGGTTTGTCTTTATGGACACCATAAAAAATTTCAGCCTGTTTTTGTGTAAATGTAAACATTTTTAATTTTAAAAGTTTGAATCCCTTTCTTTCAAATCTTGCAA
>CAZDPM010000084.1:0-5731 GCA_964507355.1 uncultured Nitrosopumilaceae archaeon | reverse complement strand
TGCCAACAGGTTTTTTTGTAATTTTTGAATCACCCATTACCCCAATAAGATCATCTGTAATTTGAAATGCAATTCCTAAATTCCTGCCGAAATTTGATAAATTTGAAATATCTTTTTGATTACTCGTTGCACAAATTGCACCCATTGAACAAGACACATCAAATAATGCCGCAGTTTTTTTGCCAATCATTGTAATATACTCTTTCTGTGTTGGAATTCCTTTTTCTTCTGCCATTTTCACATCTAATAATTGACCTTCGCATACATCTACGCATGCATTGGCTAATCTAGAAACTAATTGAACTTTTACATCGTTAGATAATTTTGCATTTGAAATAATTTGATATGCTTTAGAAAATAATACATCACCAGCTAATATTGCAATAGGCATTCCAAATTTTTTATGTACAGTTGATACTCCATGACGCATTTCATCATTATCCATAATGTCATCATGAACTAAAGTAAAGTTGTGTATCATTTCAACTGCGCTAGCAGCAGGCATTGCAATTTTCATATTTCCTCCTAAAATTTGACAACTCATTATTACCATGTGGGGTCTAAGTCTTTTCCCTCCATGAATTATAAGATGAGATGCTGCATCATATAGCATTTTAGGATCATCTCCTTTTATCTTGGAAATTAGATATTTATTCACAATTTTTGCATTTTTTTCAATCATTTTTGCTTTTTTCAATTTACTAATCTCCATTTATTATCTGGAAGATGAAATTCAATTGCTTTTTTCAACTCTTTTTTCAACTCTAAATTAATCCATGATGATAAAATATCTTTATGTTTTTCCAACATTTTTTTTTCAGACTTGTCTAGTAGTTCTAATGCAATTAACATCCATGGACAATAAATTTTTGGATTGCTTTTGATTTCAGAAAATAGCTCATCCGCTGAAATCCATTTAATATCATCAATTTCACCTTCTACCATTTTAAATTTTGTTGACTCATCAACAATACCAATTAGAGTACCACAAATCTCATTTTCAGATCCTATGTCTTTGTATGGTACATGGTATTCAAATTTCATCAAATAATCCATCTTACAAGAAATACCCACTTCTTCAGGCATCCTTCTCTCAGCTGATGATGTATATGTCTCACCTTTCCTTGGATGACTGGCTACCGTTCCATCCCAATCTTCAGGCCATAGCATTTTTTCTTTCGCTCTTCTCGTTAGAATCAATCTACCATTTCTATCAAATAATAAGGCTGTAAAAGCTCGGTGAAGTTTTCCATTTGGTAAATGACATTTTATTTTTTCCTCTGAACCTATTGGATTATCATTTTCATCAACCAAAATTACATATTCTTTAGACATTTTTTTTACCTCTAAACAAAGTTCCTTCATATTTCCTATTTTTAACCGCTTTCACAATTCTTTCTGATTTGTTACCGTTTACAAAAAACACATTCATTCCATTTTTTGCAATGACTGTTGCCTCTTCTACTTTTCTAGTCATTCCTCCTGTTACATCCATTTTGTTTTCAGAAACTTTTGGATTTTCTCCTTTCAACTCATAAATTAATTTTCTAGTTTTCAGATCTGAGTAAAGTCCATCCTCATTTAAAGCGAAAATTACCAATCTTGGTTTTAAAATTTTTGCTAAATATGTCATTATTTTATCTCCTGATAAAATGTATGTTTTCTTATTTCCGTACCAAAGTGCATCTCCATAAGTAATTGGAATTAACCCTGATTTTGCAATTTTTATGATCTCTTTTACTTTTTTTACCATCGGTTTATTTCCTGACATGAAATCCGTTGGAGGAAGAGAGTATGGGTTTAGTTTATTTTTTACAAATATGTCTAAAATTATTTTGTTAAGATCAATCATTGAATTTTTAACTATTGAAACTCCGTGCATATTATTTTTTTTAGGTTTAGTATGCATGTCATATTTTACAGACCAATAATGTCCAAACGAACCTCCGCCATGTACAATAATGATTGGTTCATTGATTTTCTTCAAATTTTTAGCAATATTTTCTATATCTTTTTTTCTAGGACTAAGTGGTTTTTCTTTATCTGTAATAATGGACCCTCCTAGTTTTATGAGAATCATGCTGTCACCAAATATCTAGTCCATTAAAAAGTATCCAATCCTCTAAAATCAATTTTTACAGAAAAGCATTGATGATCTTTCATTTTAAGTTCTGAAATAATTTTTTCTAAATTCGACTTATCAGTTAAGGCAATAATGCATCCACCCCCACCCGCACCTGTGATTTTTGCTCCAAACGATGATTTTTCTGCAATTTTTAGCATTTCCTGTAATTTTTCATTAGAGATGCCTATTGTTTCTAGAAATTTTTGATTATCCAGCATGCATTTGCCCAATCCATGTAAATCATTATTTTTTAACATGCTATTAACATGATTGACTAATTCTAATTGTTTTTGACATATGTTGGAAAATACTTCTTCATTTTTTTCTTTGAATTGTTTAACATTTGATACTACCTCTTCTGTTGAGTGTATAATGTTGGAATTTGCAATAACTAGATGAAAGTTTTGTCCTGATTCAATTTGTGAAAATCCTTTCTTTTTATCATATTCTATTAATCCTCCAAATGTACAAACTGTACAATCTGCTCCTGATGTATTTTTAAAAATTGTTTTTTCTGCTTCTATAGCTAATTCTAGAATCTGTTCTTTACTAGTTTTTTCAAATAACCTGGATATTGCCGCTGCACCAGCTACGCAACATGCAGATGAAGATCCTAATCCTACGCCTGATGGAATTTCTGATTTTACAAAAATCTTAATCCCGCCTGTTTGATTGTATTTGCTAATCATTTTATTCGCTAAATAAAAAAATGGTTTTAATGGAGAATTTATCTCAATCATTGATTTATTGAGCGGAACTTCTAACTCTCCAATGTTTGATTTAATTAAAATTTTATTTTCAGGAATTTTTTCAGCTGTAACTATTACTCTTTTATCAATAGCACAAAGAATTGCTTTCATTCCATATACAACAAAATGTTCTCCAAATAAAATTACTTTTCCTGGTGCAGAAGCTTTAGAAATCAAGTGAAAACAATCGACCCATATCCAACAACAGAACTCATATCTCCTGCAATGTCTCCACTTGTGGCGTATTTTAACAACTCTCCTTTTGTTGCACCGATCTCTTTACATGCAATCATTGTTGACGCTATAGCGCCATATCCACATGCACTAACGTCTTTTTTATGTAAAACATCATAAAATTCATCTACGTCTAACTTCAAAATAGGCTTAATTAATGCAGCATCTTGTTTATATGCAAACTCATTGGGCTCATAATGTGTAAAATCTGAAGATCCTATGATCATAACTTTCTTTTTTCTAGCTATTTTTGCTACGGCTGAACCCACTTGAATTGCAATCTCTTTACTCTGATTGATTAACGCAATGGGAACTATTTTGAAATTTGTTGCAATCTCTTGTAACATTGGAATTTGTACTTCAAGACTATGTTCTCTTGAATGAGAAAAATTATCTATCTCAATTACATCTGCCATTTTTGTAATCTCTTCTGCACTTTCAGAATCTATTTCTACTTCGCCTAGAGGTGTTTTCCATTTAGAATTTATCATAGTTGCTACATTGCTTCCAACATTCCAATGGTTTGGTCCTATAATGATGAATATCTCTGACATAACTGAAGAAATTTCATAAAACGAATAACATGCTACTGGACCTGAATATGCATATCCTGCGTGAGGACAAATAACCCCAAAAATTTTTTTTTTGATATTTGATGGTGGTATCTTACCTGGACCCAAATTATGTAAAAAGCAATCTTTGATTAATTTTTTCAATTCTTTTTTTTCATCTGGATAGAACATTCCGGCTACAGCCGGTGTTCTAATTTGCATTACTCTATTTCCTCTTCCGTTATCTTTGTTTCAAAATCATCAATTTCGTATTTCATTGGTTCATCTTCTTTTAATTCTCCTCTTTCGATGAGAATTTGACGAACCAATAGCCAATATACTGTGGCAAGAGCTTTTCTTCCTCTGTTGTTTGCAGGAATAATTACATCTAGTTTTGATGTAATATTATCTGTGTTTGAAATTCCAATTACTGGAATACCTGCATTTGTTGCTTCTGTAATTGCTTGTACATCTACTTGCGGATCAGAAATCAAAACTAATTTTGGTTCAATGTAATACGGTAATGAGGGATTGGTAAGGGTTCCTGGCATGAATCTGCCTAGTAATTTTTTGGAACCTAACATTTCACAAAATTTCTCAATTGGGGTATTGGCATACTGTCTAGCTGAGCAAACAATGAGCTTGTCTGTTCCTAGACGATTGATGAATTTAGCTGCTGTTTTGATTTTTTCTAATGTTATATCAATATCTAACATATACAGTCCTTCCGGACTAGCTTTTGTGATAAACGGAGTCATGAATTTTGTCTTAACTGGAGTTCCTACCCTAATTCCGGTGGATAGAATTTTCTTTTTGATCTCTGTGAATTCAGCTTGTTCACTCATAACGATTTTAAATCTCCACCATACCGCGTATTAAATCATGCTCTGATAGACGTATAAGCTCGTTTAGCTTTGCAACTCTTTCTCCACCTACTATGCCAACTTTAAGCATTTTTGACTTTGTTGCTAATCCTATATGGGCAATATGTGAATCTGTAGATTCTCCCGATCTATGTGATGTGATTAATTTTATGTTATTTTGGTTAGCTACTTTGGCAAATTCAAATGCATCATAAAGACTACCTGCTTGATTGACTTTTAGAATTGCTGCATTACATGATTTCATGTTGATTGCCTTTGTTAGAATATCTTTATTTGTAACTGTTAGATCATCTCCTGTAACTAATGTTTTTGGAAATTTAGCAGTTAATTCTGCCATATCTTCAAAAGCTTCTTCATGAACTGCATCTTCAGCATAAATTAACTTGTATTTTTTAATAATATCTGCAGCAAATTCAATTTGTTGTTCTGAAGAATTAACAAATCCTGCTCTTTGATAAACATATTTTTGTTTTTCTTCATTCCACTGTGTAGATGATGCAAAGTCTACTCCTAAAGCAACCTCTTTACCTAATGTAAATCCTAAATTTTCACAAGCCTTTACTGAAAGTTCTAATGCTTTTTCATTTTTTAATTTTGGAGCCCATCCACCTTCATCACCCCGTCCATTAGTAAAATCTGGATCCTCTTTTTCCAAAATACTACGTAATTCTTTGTGAACTGCTAAATTAGTTTCAATAGCATCTCTGATTGTTTTTGAACCTATTGCACAAATCAATATTTCTTGTATATCTGGAGTTCCTGGTCCTGCATGAGCACCTCCACCCAAAATATTTCCTAAAGGAAACGGAAATTTGAAAGATGATTCTGATGATAATGTTTGAAACAAAGGCAAGTCTGATGATTTTGATGCTGACTCCATTGAGGCAATACTTATTGCAAATGCAAGTGCTCCACCTATTTTTGAATAATTTGAAGATTGATCTATGCTTCTTAACACCTCGTGAATTGTCTTCAGATCTGATGCTTCTAACCCAATAAATTTTTGAGCATTTTCATTTAACATTCTAAGACTTTCTTCAGGTTTCTCATTTGGGAAACTCACTGCTTCATACTTTCCAACACTAGCTCCTGATGGTGTACAAACTCTGCCTAAAAATTTATTTTCTGATATGATATCAACTTCAATAGTTTTACTTCCACGACTATTGTAAATAATACGTCCTTTAA
>CAZDPM010000083.1:4752-5942 GCA_964507355.1 uncultured Nitrosopumilaceae archaeon | reverse complement strand
AGGATTTCATCAGTATTTCCACTGCTGACATAGACAAAACCGTTCAAATCAAACGTCCAATACCCACTCTTTGCCACATTTCCATTTTCTGTAAGATATACTCTAAGATCTGCACCATGTGAAATTTCAAAATTTTCAATCTTTAATTCTCCTTCATCTTCCTCATAATCAACAGTAACGACTCCTTTAGCATTGTAGTTGTCTATGCCTTCAAAAAAACCATATCGCTCATAGATAATTTGAGATGACATTTTTGGAGATTCGATAGTTTTGAAATCATCAATAAAATTATTTATGACATCACCTACGTAAAACGGATCTTTTAAAGTGATTTGAGCAAACGGTTCTTTTGTAATTTCATCTATTATCAACACAGTATCATATGTATTCAAATCAACATCGGGTAATCTATAATTTTTACCACCAAGTTTTGTTTTTAGTTTATCTAAATAAATTTCAGGAGATAAAACATCTCCTCGAGATAAATAAACATGTAATTCAGGAATTTGGAAATTTTTCCCTAGTTTAGGATCATACCCAATTTCAAAAGAATCTAATCTTAAGTAGCTGTTACTACCAATCATGAGGACTGTAGATTTTCCTTTTGCAGTGTGTTCTCCAAATCCTTTTATGAATCCTATTTTTTGTGTGATTAGAAAAGAGCTTAATGCAGGTAATTTTCCTTGTAAGCATAGTTCAATAACCTCGATCTCTTTAGAGTTAAAATAAGAATTTATCTTGTGATTATTTAACAGTTGAATCACATTTTCATAAGACATGGATTTAGACTGTAAAATAGAGTCCATCTGTTGACATATTGGTTGAGTGTCAGCAATGGATGTATGTTGGATACGTAAATTAGGGGAAATTTGAAAACCTTCATAAGATATTGCCAAAGTTCCTGCAAAAACTATAATTACAAATAAACCAATCAACATCGATCTGACAAACATGTAATGAGTCAAATTACTAATAATTAAAAGATTTACAGAATAGATTTCATGGAAATAATCAAGATTTAACTCATTTGAAGATCATTTCTGTCGTAACTAACTTAAATTGTTTGTAGATGAATAAATCGAATTAATGTGATTTTTTCTTTATTTTACGTTTTTTTACTTTAGCAGTAGCAGGCTTCTTTATTTTACGTTTTTTTACTTTAGCAGTAGCAGGCTTCTTTATTTTACGTT
>CAZDPM010000083.1:0-4652 GCA_964507355.1 uncultured Nitrosopumilaceae archaeon | reverse complement strand
ACATTGGATTCCTTAGGAGTCTCTTCTATTTTTCTTGGTAATGAATAGTTTTGAACAGATGTATACTGTTGAATGCTTTCAAGTTTTTCAATTTGTTTTTGTAAGCGATTTAATTTTTCTAGTTGCTCAGCTGTAGGTTCGTCAGAGTCCTCAATGGACTTAGTTGGGGTTTGGGAAGTAATTGGATTTATTTCTACACGAATATTATCTAATGCTTTTATCATTACATCACGTTTTACTGGTTTTTTTAAGTATAAGTATAATCCATATTTTTTCCATTCATTAAGTTCAGTGTCATCAAGATCAATAGAAGAGAACAAAAAAACTCTTGATTTTTTAAATATTTCGTTTTCTTTAAGCAAATTTAAAATTTGGCTTTCGCTATATTCCGGTAAAGGAATATCGATAAAAACAATATGATATAGATTATGTTTTAGATACTGTAGTCCATTTTTGAAGGTGGCCTCAACACTAACAGAGAAACCCTTGATTTGTAATAGTTTTGCAAATATGTTTGCAAAATCACGATTGTTATCAATTATCAAAATTCGTATATCAATAATATTTTGGGAATTATAGGACATATGGAATTTTAGATTATTCTTGTTATTTAATCAATTCATCTAAAATTAAAAGTAATAAGCATACTTTTGTATGTTGGACAAGGTTTATGGTGACCTAGAGTTATTTTAAGTGAAAGTCCTTTTGGGATTATGAATCATTATATCATCAGGGAAACAAATGCAAGACAATATTCTCAGTGATTAAAAGAAAGTTTGGATCAGAAATCAAATCATACAATGATTCTATAAAAGAAAAGAAATTACTGTATCGTGTGTTGGCTTACAATTGTCACAGACGTGTATAATTTTTTGTTATTATGAATGATGCCTAGGAACATGTTAATCCTCTAATTTAAATACTATAAATGATAAATTTGCATCCATGATATTATTTACAAATACATATTCGATTATTTTATCATCTTTCCTTATCACGATGGTCTTTTTGTTATCAACATTTACTCCATCTTCTGCTTTTAGACTAGGAGATGCAGATCCATTGATAAACAATATTTGGCTAGAACCCAGTAATCCTAAACCTGGAGATATGATAAGTATACACTCTTCCATTTACAATCAAGGTACACAATCAACAAAAGAAGTTACTGATGTAGTTACTGTTGGCTATTTTGTTGATGGCGATTTAATTAAAATATCCACATTGGCTGATGTTCGTCCAGGAGTAGAAAATGGCATTGAGATCTCAACAGGTCCCATATGGATGGCAACTGACGGCATACACACAGTTACTGTAATTCTAAATTATCATGATACCTTATCTCACATATCTGATAACTTTGAAAACAATATAATGCAAAAAAAATATTATGTGGGAAATTGGCAAAATCCTTCACGTACATTAATTTCCTTTGACTTGTTCCAAGAGGTAATCCCTGATACTCAAAACCAGATTGTTAAAATAATTGGGAAAATTATCTTGCCAGAATCTTATTCAAAATATGATACCCCTCGAATTGATCTCAAATTGAATGGTAAGAAAGGCATAATTCACAATTACCCCGTTTTGATTAATAAAGAGACTAATTCTTTTTACTGGGAAAAGATAATGCCTGTGTCTAATACAATAATTCCGATCACTACATCTTTCTCTGATTCTCGATACAATAATGCTCTTTATCACTATACTCTAAATTTATATCCTATAAGTCTAAATCCAAATGAATCTTTACTTGTTTTAAAATTACCTAATTCAGAGTTTAACAATTTCAAAAATCAAAAATTTAATGTAGTGATCTTTGATGAATCTTATCAATTGATCACAAACTACAAAACTAGTCAAATCTCTGATTATCCAATAAAAAAAACTGAATCTATTCAATTACCTGCATCTCCATTTGAAAAAGATGACCCTGTAGTACAACCTAATCCAGTACTTAGCACTAATCCTGATGGTGATCTCTTGTACATTATTTTATCTGGAGGCAAGTCGTATAATTTTGAAATTTATTCCGAAAATAGTTTAGTGTATTCTACCTCGAAATTTCTTCAGCCCAACAAAATTTTAAACGATATAATAGAACCTAAAAATATCTACAATGTGAATCTAAATCAAAGCGAGTCTCTTCTATCTTTAAAATTAGCTGATCCAACTAATTATCATACATTTAGAAATTCTGAATTTGTTATTGTTGTTTTCCAAGATTCTTATAATAATTTATTCAAACGTATTTCCACATATGGTAACGATGATCTGGTATTGACTCATGAAGATCTGTTAACTGTCTTACCTGCAAATCATAAATATATTGTAGAAATATATCTAAATGGCGAATTTGTTAATTCTTTTGAAAATTTTCTTAAAGGCAAAGATGTGATTACTAAACAAATTCCTATTCCTAAACTTACTCTGACTAAATCTGAAATTGTTGGTGGGTTGGATGATGATCCTCTAAATAACATAACTGTGGAAAAGTGGCAACACTCTGCTATTACAAATGAATCTGGAAAAAATAACATTTCTACAACAGTAATAGGAAGTTCATAATCCATGAACATCTTTCTTCCTATTATATCTGCATTTTTCATATTTGCCAGTTTTGGATTGGCTGAAGCTGCGGTAACTGGTAGTGAGAATTTTTGTGAAGCATTTCCTACACATCCTGAATGTACTGGGTGGCGTGTAGAACCAATTCCTGATAATTTCTGGTTTTGTGTGTATGTTGATTTACCGACAATGTGTAAAAATCCACCCGATCCTAAAAAACAAATACCTACGTTAGATGCAGATTATTGTTGCAGGCTATTTGATGATGATCTAGCTTCACCACGAGATACTTCTAAACTATATTATGATCCGTCATATTTACCAATGATCAAAAAAGGATTGATGTTGGATGAATCATACCCTGTTAATGAATTAGTAATATGGACAGATAAAGATCACTATAACTTTGGAGATCGAATAAATGTTTACGGCAAATTTGATTTTAGTGATCCAACTATTAAAAAATCTAATTCGTTTGTAAACGTAATATTTAATGATGAAACTGTAATCCCTAATTTACCAGTACACAATAATGGTTGGTTTGCAGGTTTTTTTTATCTAGATAATCCACGATATTATATAACTGGTCTAAATACAATAAGCGTTCCTTATGTTCATATTCCCACTTTAGAATATTCCTACCGTATAGACACTTCTACATACCAATTTACCACAGGTAATATCTCAGAACCTAAAAATTTGTTCTCAATTTGGTTGACTGCTGATAAATTTTTAATTGGTGAGCATATTGGGTATGGTACTAAACCTGAAATTCTGCCCTCTTCTAATCTAAAACATAATTTAGTTTCTAGAATAACTAATCCTGATGGTGTTTCTTTTTCACTTCCTACAAATTCTATGGAAAACCTAGATATGTATATGAATGAGATATCTGATTTACGTAGCGGGAATTACACTATATCTATGACTGTTGGAAATTTTACAACTCACAATACATTTGAATATAAAAAATAATCTCATTTTAAAATTCACTGCTTGAAAAATTGATGATTTTTCTGATCTAATTTCTATGCTCCCTAAATCATTATTTTTGACATGATTAATTATACGCCTTATGCTTAAAGGATACACTTGTTTAATGTTATGCCGTCTTTCCTAGTTCCTGAATATAGGTATTATACATGCTATTTTCGTATTATAGAATATCAGTTTTGTTATAACATAGAATAGATACTAATGGATACTCAAAGAAGGCCTTATCATACACGATCTTACAAACCCAGTATGAGTTCTACATGAATCTTGACAAAAATCAGATAAATGATTTTGACGCAAGTTTGATATCCTCTGCTTTTATCGTCTTTCTTCTTGCATGTGAAGCCATATCAACTGCACTTTTTGCAATTTTATTAGCCAATTCTTCAATTGTTCCTCGTAGTTCTTCTGCTGATTCATCACTAACTCTCTCAGCACCTGCTTTTTTTAAAATTCTATACATTGCTGAAATACCCAATTCTGATGATTTCATTATACTTTATTTTCTTTTTTTAGATAAAAGATTATGAGTAAAAAAATATCACTAAGGAATCGATTTATACAGACTATTTTCAAAGATGCAATAATGACTTGGTTATATGATTCTCATATTCATTTAACTGATCCATATTATGAAAATGATCTGGATTATATAATTAGAAGTATGGAAAATATGAAAATTCAAGCTTGCTGTGTATCAATGGATACTGTAACATCTAAAAAAACTTTGGATCTTGGAAATAAGAGTGATCTAATTTTGCCATTTATTGGAATCCATCCTGAATGCATAAATGATGATTTAGAATTGATGATAAACCTAATTACTGAAAATCAACAAAATATTTCTGGTATTGGGGAAATTGGATTGGATCCAATATATGTGAATTCTGATGAAGACCACAAAAAACAAATCTATTTTTTCGAAACCCTGCTTTCTCTTGCAGAAAAATTCAAAAAACCAATTTCTATTCATTCTAGAAAAAGTTTAGATGATATTTTTTCTATAATTACTTCATATGATACTAAACATGCATTACTACATTGGTTTGATGGAAGCAAAAAACAGCTTCAAAAAGCAATGGATATGG
>CAZDPM010000082.1:0-5948 GCA_964507355.1 uncultured Nitrosopumilaceae archaeon | reverse complement strand
AGGTTCAGATCCTTATCTTCTAGGAGTTCGTGGGTTCAAATCCCACTTCCCGCATAGAATTATCACAAATTTTCCAAAAATTTCTTTATTTTTTCTAAAAGAATACTGTTTATCATTTCACCGGATACTTTTCCTCTAAGTTCTTTCATAGCAATTCCCATTAATGGACTAACTGCACGTTCTTTTTGGTTTTGGATGATTTCTTTATTATTTTTAACAATATTTTCTATAATTTTTTCTAATTCTTCTTTACTGACATTATCGATAGATGTATTTTTTATTGCATCTTCAATTATTTTTGATTTTCCAGACATAATATTTTCAAATATGATTTCAATTGATTCCTTGGCAATTTTTCCTTTATTTAAAAATTCAAATGTTTTAGTAATCTCTTCATTTTTTAATAATTTAGAATTCAGACCATTTCTTTCTAGACTCGTAATAGTAGAACAAAGAATTGAAGCTATGAATGTAGGTGTAATTGAAGATTTTTTACAAATCTCTTCAAAAATTTCTAAATATGAAGAATCAAAAATTTGCTCTGCTAACTGTAAATTTAAATCATATTTTTTTTGTAATTCACTTAACGATTCATCCCATGATTTTGGAATGTTCTTTTTTACCTCTTCTAATTCATATTTTGTAATAATTATTGGCGGAATATCCGTTTCAGGATACATTCTTGATGCTCCTGGTCTAGGTCTGAGAAATATAGTTTCACCAGTTTGAGTTGCAAATCTGGTTTCAGCAGGAACTCCTTTTTTTGCTTGGCTAATTCTTTTTATTATAGAATTAATTGCAAAATCAATTTTCATTATCGGTGCAGCAATTACTAAAAATGCATCAGTCTCATTTATTGCCAATATCTTTTTTACAATAAATACATCGTTTTCTTCTATACCATAATTTGGTAATTCATCTGAATGGAAAATTCCTCCTATACCATAAAATTTTACAAGCTGACCGATTTCTTTCCCTAACCGTATTCCTTCATATGGCGAATAACTAAACATACCAGCAAAATTTCTGATTCGAATTGCTTTGATTATTGAATTATCTTTTAACGATTTTTGAATAATTTTTGATTGACAATCTTTAAAATTATTTGTTATGTCAAAAACATCATTATTAATTGAAATTTCTCCAAGATTTATATTCTTTAATTTTTCTGATATTTTGACAAGACCATGTTGTCTTTTAGCCTCAAATTCTACTACTTTTTCCAATTGATCTAATTGTTGTACTCCCTTAACTTCAACCACTCCGCCTCCATCTTTGACTGAAACATTAACATCTTGTCGTATTGAACCAATTCCACGAGTGACTTTTTTTGTACTTCGTAATAATCTACCTAAAGTCAACGCAACTTTTTTTATTTTTTTAGAATCGCCATCAACAGGTTCTAGAGCTATCTCAATTAAAGGAACCCCAAGACGATCCAAACTGTATTCTCTCATGTCTTCCTTATCACCTAGTAATTTAGCAGCATCTTCTTCTAAACAAATTGATTGAACACCTATTTTTTCACCGTCAACAACAATATGACCTCCTTGAGAAATTAACATTGTTCTTTGAAAACCCGTAGTGTTGGAACCATCAATCACTGTTTTTCTCATGGGGTAAATTTCACTAAAAATATTAGATTCAAGCGCCGATGAAATTATTAATGCGAGATTTTTTGCACTATCATCTAAATTATGAGGAGGTTCCTCGTCTTGTTCTACCAAACAACTACTCTCTGGATTGGTATAATACATTATTGTTTTAGATTTTGAACTCTCAAAAAGAGCTGCTGGATCATATTCACCTAATTCACTTTTTACTGCTCTTAATTTTCTTTGAAATTTTTTAATGTATTCATCTGATTCAAATGGTATACAATTGCAAAATAATTTTTTGTTAGTATCTAATTGTTGATGTATCTCAAGACCTACCTTTAATCCAATGTCTTCGATAGAAAATTTAGACATCAAATCCCTCATTTTTACTCTGATATCTCGGAAGCAATATTTTGCAACATTATATGCTTGGTATCTTCAAGAGTTTCTGAATTTCCTAGAGCCCACATGGTTTTGACTAGTGCAACTTCTGGTATCATATTTTCCAAAGAAATTATTCCCAAATTAAGTAAATCTCGACCGCTTTCATACACTGTCATTCTCACCCTGCCATCAATACATTGAGAAGTCATGCCTAAGAATATGCCTTTTTCATTTGCTTTTTTTACATTGTCATACATTATTTTTCCAATATGTCCTAAGCCAGTACCCTCAAAAATAATTCCACTATAATTCATTTCAATAATTTTTTCCAAGAGACTTGGATCATATCCAGGATGATATTTGATTAGAGCAACTTTTGTATTGATCTTAATCTTTGGCTGAAATTCTTTCACTTTGAAAAAATTATTCTTTGTATTTCTTTGAATCTGATCATTTACCACAATAAATGCAGGATCATCTCCAATAGTTTGAAATGCGCCTCTTTTGCTAGTGTGGTTTTTTCTAACTCTTGTTCCAAAATGACACGCAATTGTTTCATCACTTTCATCTTGATGCATTACAATATAGATTCCGTTTGTTTTACAACCTATTAAAAATTTTATCGCGCCAATCAAATTTAGAGCTGCGTCTGATGAAGCACGATCAGAAGATCTTTGTGAACCTACAAGTGTGATTGGAATAGGAAAACCTGCAAGTGCAAATGAAAGAAATGATGACGTATAATGCATTGTATCTGTTCCATGTGCAATAATTATTCCTGCATAATTTGAAGTTGAATACTCTTTTAATTTTTCAGCAATTTTTAACCAATGTTTTGGCATTATGTTTTCTGAATATTCAGAAAATAATACTTCCGCATCCACATTGGCAATTTTAGAAAGTTCTGGAACTGATGAGTTAAGTTCTTCAGCACTTAAAACTGGAGTTACTGCTCCTGTTCTATAATCTACTTTACTTGCTATTGTTCCTCCAGTAGATAATAATAGAATTTTTGGCAAACTTGGATTTTTTTCTAAACTTTCTACTTTTTCAATATTTTTTTTAGATCTTGATAATGCCTCTATTTTTTTGATCTTTTCTATTTCTAATCCTATATTATACCCACTTTTTAATTTAAGAACCAGATGTTTATCGTCACTATGTTCATACCTTGGCATAATTATTCCCAAATATGTTAAATCTGCTAAAATCTTGACAGAGTCACCAACATTGATTTTATTAATTTTTAAAAATTCTAATGATTTACCAGTATATCCTCTAAATTCCGACATTTACGAGAGTTGGTATGTCTATTTAATAAAAACTACCTGTAATAGGAAGCAACTAGTTTTTCGCCTATCTTGAGGTTCTTCTGTTCTCTTACTTTCTTTACAGCTGCTTCAAAGTGTTTCATAGTAACTTTAGCATCTCCAGAACTCTTCTCTATATCTTTGACATCTGGATGTGCATCTAAAAATTCATGAATTACAAGTGACACTGCGGTATTTGCAATTGCAGCAGTATCTGCGCCACTTAAACCATCTGTCATCTCTGCAATTTTATCAATATCTACACGTTGTGGATCATTTGGATTATCATTAATTGGTATTTTTTCTGCATTAATTTTCAAAATCATCTTTCTGCTTTCTTTATCTGGTAGTGGTATCTGAATAATTTTGTCAAATCTACCTGGTCTAAGTAATGCTGGATCAATCATGTCTGGTCTGTTAGTAGCAGCTAAAACAACCACTCCGTGCATGTTTTCCATACCGTCTAATTCTGTAAGTAATTGACTAACTACTCTTTCAGTAACAGCTGTTTCACCTCCTGCGCCTCTAATTGGTGCAATTGAATCAATTTCATCAAAGAACACAACACATGGCGAAGCTTGTCTAGCTCTTCTAAAAATTTCTCTTATTCCACGTTCAGATTCTCCAACCCATTTTGATAGTAATTCAGGACCTCTAACTGAAACAAAGTTTGCTTCACTTTGAGTTGCAACTGCTTTAGCTAATAGTGTTTTACCAGTACCGCTTGGACCATGAAGTAAAATACCTCTTGGCATTTTATGTCCTAACTTGTCATATAGACCTGGGTATTTCATTGGCCATTCTACTGCCTCTTGAAGTTCACGTTTTACGTCTTCTAAACCACCAACTTCTTCCCATTTTACATCTGGGTTTTCTATGAAAACTTCTCTCATTCCAGAAGGAGTGACTTCAATCAATGCTTTCTGGAAATCTTCATTATTTACAATCAATTTATCCAAAGTCTCTGGAGGAAGTTTTTCTTCTTCCATGTTAAGCTCAGGTAGTAATCTTCTCAAGCATTTCATTGCAGCCTCTTTACAAAGATATTCTAAATCTGCTCCAACATATCCATGACTAACACTGGATATTTTCTCAACATTAACATCATCTGATAATGGCATGTTTCTACTATGAATTGCAAGAATGTCTTTTCTTCCTTTTTTATCTGGAACTTTAATCTCAATTTCTCTATCAAATCTACCTGGTCTTCTAAGGGCAGGATCTATTGCATTTGGTCTATTAGTAGCTGCAATTACGATAACCTTTCCTCGAGCTTCCAACCCATCCATTAATGATAACATTTGTGATACTACTCTTCTTTCTACCTCACCTGTTACTTCTTCTCTTTTTGGAGCAATCGAATCAATTTCATCTACAAATATTATTGATGGAGCTTTTTCTCGTGCTTCTTTGAAAATCTCTCTTAGTCTAGCTTCACTTTCTCCATAAAACTTACTCATAATTTCTGGACCAGAAATACTAATGAAATGAGCTTGACTTTCATTTGCAACTGCTTTTGCAAGTAAAGTCTTTCCTGTTCCAGGTGGTCCGTATAATAAAACACCTTTTGGAGCTTCAATTCCTAATTTCTCAAAAATTTCTGGATGTCTTAATGGTAGTTCTATCATTTCTCTTACTTTCTTTATTTCATCAGTTAAACCGCCAATATCTTCATAGGTTACTTGAGGTACTCCTCGTAATGTTTCACCCTTTTCTGCAATATGGAAAACAGTTTTCTGAGTAACCAAGACTGCATCTGCGGCTGGTGTTACTCCAATTACTTGAAATGTTAAACGTCCGCCAAAATATGGAACCATTACATTATCTCCTTTAATCAAAGGAACGCTTTCTAGAGCATCAGCAAGGTAACGCTCATCAATTGGAGGTATTGCTTCTAGTGGTGCAACTACAACTTTTTCAGCAGCAACTGCTTTAATTTTCCTTACAGTAATAGTATCGCCTATGGCAATTCCTGAATTATTACGACCCAATCCATCAATTCTGATAATTCCTTTTCCTTCATCTGATGGGTAAAGTGGAAGACATTTTGCAACGGTTCTTCTTTTACCCTTAATCTCAATAACATCTCCAGTAGATGCATTTAGTGTATCCATAGAATCATAATCGATTCTTGCTACCCCACGTCCTACATCTCGTGTATATGCTTCTAGAACTTTTAGAGAAAGTGCATTCTGGCTCATATTACAAACTCTGTTGTCTAATTTTTATATCTTTGTGGTAATTTTAGCAAAATACACGGGTAAAATCACAAGCTTAAAATCCTTAATGAATGGGAATCGATCTACTTGGGTAAGAGACCATTAGTAAGAAGACGTGGCCGTGGAGGATTTCAATTTAGATCTACTTCTACTGGTAAGGTAGGTAGTAAAGCAAAATACCCGCGATTTTCACTATCTGAGCAACACGAAGGCCTAGTAATAGATCTAGTTCATGAGCGTGGCAGAGAAGCACCATTAGCTAAGATACGATTTGAAGATGGCTCAGTCTCATTTATGCCTGCAGTTCTTGGTACTAAAGTAGGCGAAACTTTCCAGTTTGGATTAAAATCAAAAATTGAAAAAGGTAACGTAATCAGTGTTCAAAACATTCCTGATGGAACTATTGTTTGTAACGTCGAAAAACATTTTGGTGATGG
>CAZDPM010000081.1:0-5990 GCA_964507355.1 uncultured Nitrosopumilaceae archaeon | reverse complement strand
ACAGCAGCAGATCTTAAAGAATTGGGATTTGAAAGTTCTGACGCACTTGGTTCCGCACTAGCTGAAGGAAAAGCAACTTTATCTAAATTAAAACCACTAAAACCTTGGTTTGCATTGTCTCCTCCAAGATTTGGTTTCAAGCGAAGTACAAAAAAGATGTATGGACAAAAAGGAGTCTTAGGTCACAATAACGATCTTCCAAAATTAGTGAGGAACATGATGTAACATGGCAACAAGATTAAGAAAAACAAGAAAATTAAGAGGTGGACGTCACATGGGATGGGGCCAAGTTGGTCAGCACCGTGCAAGTGGTCACAAGGGTGGGTTAGGAATTGCTGGTTTACATAAATATCATTTTAGTACTTTGCTAAAAGAAATGCCAGATCATTTTGGACACGATTCTACTCATCCACCTCATCCAATCATCACGAGAAAATGGGCAAGTGTCCGTGATCTCGATGATCTATTCTCAAAATTTGGTAAAGAAGAAGGAGGAAAAAAAGTCATAGACCTTGAAGCAGCAGGTTATGATAAACTCCTAGGCGGCGGTAAAATATCAAACGCATACACCGTCAAAATAACCAGATTTACCGCATCTGCAGAAGAGAAAGTAAAATCTGCAGGAGGAGAGGTGTTATCTGATTATGGCTGAGGGTTCAGTAACTAACATTATCAGAAAAATTGTTTTTAAGGCAGAACCATATATTCCCCAAGTTCCAAAACCTAAAAAAAAGATACCTCTACAAACTAGACTACTTTGGTGTGGTGTAGTATTACTTGTCTACATGGTGATGGCTCAGACTCCTTTGTTTGGAGCAACTGCACCTGAATTTGATTTTCTACAATTTGCTAGAGTTATCTTTGCATCACAACAAGGAACACTAGTTGAGCTAGGAATTGGACCAATAGTTACAGCAGGTTTGTTGATGCAATTACTTAGAGGTTCTGATATTCTCAAGTTTGATTTTAAAAAACCAGAAGAGAGAGGAATATTTCAAACTGCAACAAAGCTTGTAACATATATTGTAATTATTGCTGAATCTATAGTCTATGCAGCTGCGGTATATGGTCCAGGTGTTCCTGAACCATACATTTTGTACGTGATGATTGGACAGTTAATGGCTGCATCAATTATCATAATGTTCATGGATGAGCTTGTTCAGAAAGGTTGGGGTATTGGTAGTGGAATTAGTTTATTCATTATGGCTGGTGTTGCTCAACAAATCTTATGGAGTCTGTTTAGCCCGTTACCAGCGGGTGATGGTGGAACTATTGGTATTCTTCCGTATATTGGTCAGCAAATTATGAGTGGAGATCTATCAAATGTATTTTTCCGTGCAAACCAACTTCCAAGTATCTTTGGAATATTTTTGACCGCAGGGGTTCTTTTGATTCTAGTGTTTACCCAAGGAATGAAAATAGAGATTCCAATTGTTTCTACAAAGTATAGGGGATTTTCTGCAGTATATCCAATTAAGCTCATGTACGTATCAAACATCCCAGTAATTTTGGCATCTGCACTGACTGCAAATGCGGTATTTCTTGGACAGATGTTTTGGGCAAACTTTAACCCGCGAAATAATAATGCGTTTATGAATATTATAGCACAGTTTGATCCTACTAGTCCGTCTACGCCAATTGGGGGAATTATCTATTACATCACTCCACCAAGAGGATTAGAAGTTGCAGTTTTAGATCCTACAAGAGCTATAGGATACGTCTTGTTTATGGTTGGAATTGTAGTTGTGTTTGGTAGACTGTGGGTTGAGCTTGGTGGTTTGTCATCAAAGACTGCAGCACAAAACCTACTTGATGCAGATGTTCAAATTCCAGGATTTAGAAGATCAAATGCACCGGTAGAGGCATTGCTTGCAAAATATATTCCATCTGTTACAATTATTGGTTCAATAATTCTAGGTTTATTGGCAGGAGTGTCTGATGTTTTGGGAGTTTTTGGTTCTGGAATTGGAATTTTACTTATGGTGGATATTCTTATCAACTATTACACTCAATTAGTAAAAGAACAAGTTGAAGTTGTAATGCCTCGTCTAGGTGCTTTACTTGGTAGAAAATAGAAAAGTTGTAGTGGTAGGGATACCCGGCGTAGGAAAAACTTCTTTATTGGAAAAAATCGTTGAGATTTTAAAAAACAATAACAAAAGTGTAAGTGTTCATAGTTTTGGAAGTATGATGTTTGATGTTGCAAAAGAAAATGGTGTTACAGACAGAGACGAACTAAGAAAATTACCGCTATCACAACAAAAAAACCTACAAAAAATTACTGCAGAAAAACTTGCAATGCTAAATGATGATATTGTAATTATTGATACCCATGCTTTTATCAATTCTCCCGAAGGATATTATCCTGGATTACCCGAACATGTTTTACATATTCTCAAACCTTCAAACTTTGTATCCGTTTCTGCAAAACCCGAAGAAATCTATAATCGAAGAATGAAAGATATCACTAGAACTAGGGATAATGTCTCCATTGACAATATTAAAAAGGAATTAGATGCTCAATCTGGTATGATATCGGCATGTGCTGTAATCTCAGGTTCGCCAGTAAAACACGTGCTTAACAGAGAAGGAATGATTGACGAAGTTGCAGAAAAAATAATCAGGATTATAGGGTTGTAAAATGGATTTTAATTTTATCTTTCTATTTTTAGATTCTATATTTCTTCAAGAAGATGGTGGATTTTTTGGATTTCTTGGCGGTGGTCATGGTGCATTGGGCAGTGATGATCCCATTATCAAAGGTTTAATTTTAACCGCATTTTGTGTAGCTGGATTTGGAATAATACTGAATCTCTTTAATGCCGCAGTTAGAAGAAAGATGATTGATCCAATTAAACTAAAACGAATAATGAAAGAGACGCGTGCTTGGCAAAAAGAAAGAATGGCTGCAATGCGTTCAAAAGATCAAGCAAAAATTAACGAACTGAGCAAAAAATCATCTTACATGAACAAAATGTCAATGGAGATGATGCAGATGAACATGAGACCCATGATGATTACGTTTGTTCCACTAATTTTGATATTCTATCTAGTATTGCCCGTATTATTCTCACACATTGTTGCACTGTCTCCAATCTCACTTAACATTATTCCAGGTGATTTTTTCCAACTCACCTGTACTGCAGAACAGGCAGCAGATATAGAAAACATATGCACTAAAGAAAATGCTTTGTATCTATGGGCTTGGTATTTTCTTTCATCAATTGCTTTTAGTGGCATGATTATGAAACTAACAAAAACATCAATGGATCTCAGTTGACCAAATCAATTGTAATTTCTGGCCCTCCAGCTGTCGGAAAGACAACTGTTGCTAAAGGACTAGCTAATGAATTCAAATTAACATATCTTAGTGGCGGTGATATTCTAAAAGAGATGGCAAAAGAAGAAGGATTTCAAGTGATTGGTGATGATTGGTGGGACACTGAAAATGGAATGAAATTTCTTAGTAAAAGAGAGAATAATTCTGAATTTGATAAGAAAGTTGATGATAAACTAATTCATCTTTTTAAGAAGGGTGGAATGATCATTACAAGCTATACATTGCCATGGCTAGTTGATGACGGTATCAAAATTTGGTTATCCGGTTCTCATGATAGCAGCTCACAAAGAATGCAAACTAGAGATAACATGACTTCACAGGAAGCATACGAGATAACAAAAATCAGATACGATAAAAATCGTGCATTGTATAAAAAATTATATCATTTTGATTTTGGAAACGATATCTCTGTCTTTGATAAAATAATTGACACGGATAATCTTAACGCAACTCAAGTAATTAATATTGCAAAAGAAACTGTAAGGGAATTATTATGACACTAAAGCAACTCGAAAATTTGATTGTAATTGATCAGGATATCACTGATGATGCATATGGTACATATTATGATAAAAGAACATTAGAGCAGTTATTAGATTATGGTTTGATAATTTTAGATAAACCTCCAGGACCTACCAGTCATGAAACTGTTGCATGGACAAAACGTATACTTAAAATTCCTAAGATTGGTCACAGTGGCACACTTGATCCTCAGGTTTCCGGTGTATTGCCTTTGGGTCTTGGTGAAGCAACAAAAGCACTAGGTGTATTGCTTTATGGTCCAAAAGAGTATCATGCACTAGGGAGATTTCATTCTCTTCCAGCAAAACAAAAACTTGATGAGGTACTTGAAATGTTCCGAGGTGAAATTTTCCAAAAACCTCCACAACGTTCTGCAGTTCTAAGACAAACAAGAACCAGAACAATTTATGAATTAGAAGTATTAGAGCAAAAAGAAAGATTACTCTTAACACGAATACTGTGTGAGGCAGGAACATACATTAGAAAACTTTACTATGACATTGGAGAGATTTTAGGTCCTGGTGCTACTATGATAGAGCTAAGAAGAACAAAAGTCGATCAATTTCATGAAACTGATGGTCTTGTAACCTTGCATGAGCTTGCAAATGCATTTGCACTTTGGGAAGAAAAAAAAGATGAAACTAAACTAATATCCATGATAAAACCTATAGAGTACGCATTAAGTGAACTCAAGTCTGTTGTAATTCGTGATTCTGCTGTTGATGCATTATGTCATGGTGCACAACTTGCAATTCCTGGTGTATTACAAATTTCTCCAAATATGAGAAAGGGTGACATTGTTGCAATTTATACTCAAAAAGGAGAGGCAGTAGCTTTGGCAGAATCGCTTATGTCTGAAGAAGAAATTCGTGATACAACAAAAGGCTATGCCTTTGAAACTAAACGAATTATCATGGCTCCTAACATCTATCCTAAAAAATGGAGAACAAAATCAGTCCCAAAGGATTAAAAAATCAGATAAAAACTCTACAGTAATTGTTAGCAAAAAGTCTTGTAATTTTTATTAGCGTTGGTGTTTTAGCTGGTTTTTCATTTGGATTTTATTTGCTTGAGATAAAAAGTACTAATCAGCTAGTATATGTGGATGGCTCTGCACTTTCACTAGTGACTGAAAAATCTGATTTTAAGCGCGGTGAAGAGATTAAAATTACTTTAATTAATTCTGGAACAAACCCAGTGATATTTTCTGATACAACTTATGGATTGAAGATTAGTGGGTTGTTTGGTATTGTAAAATATTCTCCTCCAGTATCTTCAGTTACTTCAACACTCAACCCCGGAGAAAAAATTGAATTTGTTTGGGATCAAATGAAAAATGATGGCTTTCCAGTATTGGAGGGTCTTTACAAAATCAGTGTAGATGGAATTGATTCTTTTGGAATCAAAGTAGAAAAGTCAATTACAGTTAACATTTGGAAGTAATTTTTTGCAATTTCAAGTAACACAATATATAATCAAATTTTCCCAAACTAATCTGTCATAAGACATGTGCCGGGGTCGCCTAGCCTGGTAGGGCGCGCGCCTGGAAATAATTAACCATAAAGCGCGTTCTCGCAAGGGAACGGGAGTTCAAATCTCCCTCCCGGCGCCTTCAAATCACTTTAAATCGTATCTAATGTACTATCACAACTAGAAAATCACGAAATTATTCTCAATAAGGCATGCCACAACTAAAAAATTATAGTCAAATATCTATTGATAAAATAACTTTTTGATTAGTGATTTTGAATACTCTCCTAACACAATCCCAAAGTAATGAGGAATACTGATGACTCCTGGACAGATGGATGCTAGAAAAAGAAAAATGGTCAAGACCATTGAAAATCCGCCAAACTATCTGAGTAAGAATGCCATTTCTGATAAAAAGAAATGGAAAAATCTTAAGGATGATGGGTTGCCAAGATACTAATTTTTTGGGTATATTTGATTATTTTTTTAATTGTTATGAAAATTAATTATTTCCATATACAATTAAAAATCCTAAACCGCCACATACAACACAGATTGCAAGAAATACAATAAATCCTCTAATCAGTTCAATAAATGAATCCATTATAGCCTGGGTTTTTTGACCCAAGTGTTCCTTCAGTAAAAATGGAAAACAATC
>CAZDPM010000080.1:0-6003 GCA_964507355.1 uncultured Nitrosopumilaceae archaeon | reverse complement strand
GAGAATCATTACCATTTGCATTAACAATTGATAATGAAGGGAAAATTTGGTTTACGGAATCATACTCAGGTAAAATTGGATTTATCGATCCAAAAGATAATAAAATTTCAGAATTTATGCCTGAAAAGCCTCTTGCGTCCCCAGAAGCAATAATTTTTGATGAAGAAGGGAATTTATGGATTGCAGAGCATACCGGTACTGCAATTATCAAATTCAATCCAATTCTAGAAACATTTGAAAGAGTTCCAGTAATAGACAAAGAGGCATTACCATATGGAATGTCATTTGATAGATATGGAAATATTTGGATTCCACAACACACAATAGATAAGATTGCAGTATATGATCCATATAACAAAGATTTGATTGAGGTTGCAATTCCTACTGTTACATCATTTGTACAATTTTCAACATCAGATAGTAAAGGTAATGTTTGGTTTGTTGAACAACAAGGAAATAAGCTATCAATGGTAAAGACTACAGAAATTCCAATCACAATAGATGAATTAAATGATCAGGATATCTTTTCACTAAAATATTCTGAAATAGTATCACCATTAATTGCAATGGGAATTATTGCAACATCGTTGTTCTTTGTTAAAAATCTAAGAGATAAAAGAAGATTAAATGAATTAATTATGTCTGGATAGCAATCCAGTAGATTTTATTCCCAGAGTACATGCCAATATTCCAATTGCAAATAGAACAATTGTTCCAGATGGAGTAATGTCAAATACATATGATACCAGTATGCCAGAAACTACAGAAAATATAGAAAAACACATTGAAAGCAGTGCAGTTTGTTTGAATCCTCTTCCATACATTATTGCAGTTACATTTGGAATTACAAAAAGTGCAGAGATAAGTAAGACACCAACTAGCTGTATTGAAGTTACAACTGTAATTCCTGCCATAAAGACAATAAGATAATTTATTTTTTCAACTGGAATTCCACTTACTTTTGCCTGCTCTTCGTTAAATGTAGAGTAAAGAAGCTGACGATAAAGTAATAGAATTACAATTAGAATAATTCCTGTTAAAAATAAAATCAAAATTGTATCATTTACACTTACAAGCAAAATGCTTCCAAATAGAAAGCTGAAAATATCAATAGTAAAACCCCCAGATAATCCAATTATTACGAGCCCAACTGCTATTCCTGATGACAAAAGAACAGCTATTGAAGCATCTCCAGATATGTTGAATCTATCTTTAATTCGTGTAATTATTAGAGCACTAACTATTGAAACACCATATGCAGTCCAAAGTGGATATATTCCTGCCATCAAGCCCAGTGCTATTCCACCAAACGATGAATGAGCAATTGCATCTCCAAATAATGAATAACGACGTAAGACTAGAAAGAGTCCTACAACAGAACATAAAATTGCAATTGCAATACCGGAAATTATTGCTCTGTGCATAAAACTAAATGTAAAAATTTCAAAAGTCATGTCTAATGATGATGCATATGTTCCTGCATAGAAGCTTCAGAATACTGTTTTACAAGATCATCATTATTAAAAAAATCATCAGATTCTCCATGAAAGAAAAGAGTTCTATTAAGACATGCTACATGATTCGCTAATTGATTTACTGCATCCAAATCATGTGAAGACCAAATTATTGTAATGTTTTGTTTGGAATTTAGTTCTTTTAAAATACTATAAAAAAGATCTATGCTTTGTTGATCAATTCCTGTAACAGGTTCATCTAAAATCAAAATTTTTGGATTATTAACCAAAGCTTTTGCAATAAAGACACGCTGTTGTTGTCCACCTGATAGCTCACCTATTCTTCTTTCACTTAGCTCATGTATCCAAAGCTGTTGCAATATTTCATCAATTTTATTTTCATCTGACTCTTTATGCAGTCCCATTTTAACAACATCATTTACAGTTGCAGGAAAATTTTTCTCAAAAATAGGTTTTTGTGGTACATAACCAATCTCTTTGAGATAGTTTTTTGATTTTCTAATGTCAGTACCAAAAAACTTGATTGTTCCTTTGTATTTTGTATTAAGACTAAGCATTGAAGCAAAAAGAGTAGACTTTCCTGCACCATTAGGACCAATTATGCCTAAAAAATCACCTTGGTTGACTGTAAAACTAACATCATCTATAGCCTTAACGTCAGGATATTCTATCGTAAGATGTTCAATCTCAACTATTTTCAACACAATGCCTCCTTGAGATTATTGAGATTCTCAGTCATTCTAGAAATATAAGTTCCATCATCACCAATTTCTAGTGGAGATAAAACAAGTATTCTTCCTCCGATTTCGTTTGCAATAACTTGAGAAGTTTTTGGATCAGCAGTTTCTTCAGTGAATATTACATCAAGATTGAGATCTTTAGCTTTATTGATCACATTTTCTAAAGTCTTGGCAGTAGGTTCAGCATGCGGTGTATTTGAGGGAAGTATTGTATACTGAGTAAGACCATATTCTTTTGAAAAATATGAAAATGCATCATGAAATGCTATAAAATCCTGATTACAATTTGATAATTCTTTGCGAATTTTTAAATCAAGTAAATCCAATTCATCGATATAGGTTGCAGCATTTTCTTTGTAATATTTTTCATTTTTAGGATCGGATTTAGAAAATGCGGTTGCAATATTTTGTACTTGGATTTTTGCAAAAATAGGATTTAACCATATATGAGGGTCACCTGATGTAACAACATTTTCATTCATTGAGGATTCTCCATGATTTTTTTCAATAATTCCATTACTTGTATCAACTACTATTCCTTGATAATTCATTTCAGTCAATTTATCAGTCCAACTTTCAAATCCAATTCCATTAATGATAATAAGATCAGATTTTTGCAATTGTTGTACGTCCTTTATGGTTGGCTCCCAATCATGTGGTTCAATTCCAACTGGAACCAATAATTTAACATCAACTTTGTCCTGACCGACTTTTTGAGAAAACTCGTGTAATGGGTAAAATGATGACATTACTTGTAATTTTGTTTCATTTGTTTTTTTAGATTGGTTTGAATCACTTGAAAAAACTGCAAATGAGATTAATGGAATTGTAATAATGATTGTAATTATTGCAAGTTTTACTTGGTTATTCACAATCAAATCTAAGGTATGTTATTAATAACTTTATAAAATATTAATAACTTTAATTGCTAAACTTATAAGATAATTAATAACAATTAACATATGCCAATAGTTTCAATCTCACTAAACCCTGAGATTTTATCAGAACTAGATAAATTGCAAAAGAGTATGGGATTTTCAGGAAGATCTGAAGCAATTAGAGCTGGAATCAGGACATTTGTTTCAGAAGAAAAACAAAAATCTGAATTAGAAGGAAATATTCATGCAATTCTTTTAGTTGTTCATAATGATGAGTTTGATCATGCGGTATCTGGAATAAAACATAATTTTGAAGATCTAATCACTACACATCTTCACAGTAAAATTGAAGGAGTAAAATGTATGGAGTTATTTGTAATTGATGGCGATGCAAAAAGAGTTTCAACTATTACAAAAGATTTTCAAGTAAACAAAAACATGGATACTGTAAAATTAGTAACATTATAAAATTAATTAGAAATTAAGTTTTTAGGAAAGTAGTTTCTAGATATTAAAACAACCGTCAATAACATAGAAAATAAGATGATAGTTGCAATTGTTCCAAATTCAGGAGCGACAACAATTCCAAAAGATGTTTCTTGACCAGAGTTTCTAATATTTTCAAATTTAATTATAGTAGGACCTGTTTGATCTTCTGAAAATGTATACTTTTCAAATTCGCCTCCAACCTGTGCAACTCCAGTGGATTTATAGATCTCCTGACCATTCTGTAAAATTATAAAAGTATAAACAGAGTTACGCATTGGTTCTCCAGTTTTACCATCTCTAATTGTAAAGATAAAATTTGTATTTTGTCCTGGCATTATTTCTATTGGATCCCATGAAAGATTTACTTGAAAGTCTTCACTTTTTGTAAATGCAGTTAATGGAAATCCAGGATTTTCCGATTTAGTAAGTGTAAAAACAATTGAATTAGGTAAAGGATCTCCAGATTTTTCTAATTGGTTCTTTAGAAATCTAAGATGATCCTGCAACAATACAAAATGAACTATTCTCTCATCTTCTACTGAATAATCATCAACTGTAACAGATGCTTTAAACAACTCTATGCCGTTAGCTGTACCAGTATAACTTGGAGAGAAAAATTCTGAAAAATTCTTAGGAAAATGTACTTCCTCATGAACTACTGGAATATGAGACATTTTTTTTTCACTCCAATCAAATGGCATCTCAAATGTTATTTTCTGGGTAATAGGATCATATTGAAAATTGGAGATATTATCAAAATAGGATTTTATTTTAAACTCTATATCCTGATTTTCAGCATCTTTTTGTAGAAAATTAGTTGTATCCACTATAGTCAAGTCTGCATTGTAAACACCAGAATTTTCAATGATATTTGTAGGCTCATCTATTGTTCTTACTTCTATTTCAAAATTGTATAATCCACCTGAATCAAATATTGGACCAGAGATCATTATTGGATTCTCTTTTGTTCCATGCCATGCACCCAATAGAGAATCTTGTTCTCCATGAATGATAATTTTATCATCTTGTGTTGGATTAATTTTGATTGAAAGAACTCCATCAGATGTAAAAAAATAATTTCTAAATATCATTTTATTTTCATGAAATAAGCCAATTAGAAGAGTAACATTTTTTGCATGTTCCTTTGCTTCAGTTTCAGTTACAGTGACAGTAATTTGTTTTTCACCAGTAGGTTCAAAGAACATCGGAGTCTCAACTGAGATTGAAATTTTCTTACCCTCTACATCAACAGATGAAATGGTATCTATTCCAAATCCATGTCCATAAACACTAGAAACAGGAATTAGTAAAGAGATGATTAACGCAAAAATTCCAAATTTTGATAATGACAGAATTATTTTGTTCATGTTGGGTTATTTTACTGTGAGTAATTCTTTAACTCTCTGAATTAAATCATCCATGTTATTTGCTTCTAATATTGGTTGTAACTCATGTGGATCTTTAGCACCTATAGCGGATAAGGAGTAAACATAATCAATTGTAGGCATTTCTGTTGTAAGATAATATTTTTCTAAAACATGATCAAGTGAATGAGGTTCAACAATTTGTGGTAATGCTTGGTGAATAATTTTATTTTTCCACATCGCTACTAGTTTTTCCCATGTGTCTAAAGGCACATTATCATCAATTTCAGAAATTAATTCAACTTCGGCACGAATATACATTTTTTGTTCTGTTCCCAATTTTTCATGTATTTCTGAAATATTTCTATGACCTTCTATAGAATATGGATCATAGTCAGGAGGCTGTGGAAAAGAGGGTGGGATTATTTTATTAATTTTAAATTTATTACGTCCAATAGTCTCAATATGTAATTGCATCCCATCTAATTCTACATCTTCACATTTAGTTATCTTTGCAATAGTACCAATCGATTTTGGTGCAGTCCAACCACTAATTGAGTTATTTGCATCAATGAGACATACACCAAATTGACCATCACCTATCATACAATCATCAACTAACTGCTTGTATCTAGGCTCAAAAATTCTTAGAGGTAATTCCTGTCTAGGAAACAATACTAAATCTAAAGGAAATATTGGTAGAATTCTAGTTTCTGTCAAACTGTTGTTGTTTAGTATGACTCTAGATATATGGAATGCGCAATCAATTTTAATAATAAAATCGATTTTAAAATTTAGAAGCCGTTTTCGTTGAGAATTAATCCAAGTAATGCGGCTCTTGTATGTTTTCCATATTCAGCCTGTTCAAAATATTTTGCATTTTTTGTATTATCAACATCAGTTGATATTTCATCTAGTCTAGGTAGCGGATGCAAAATAATAGAATCGTCTTTCATTTTTTGCAATAAATCCAATCCTACAACATAGCTTCCTTTTACTTTGAGATATTCTTCTTCATCTGGAAATCTCTCTTTTTGAATTCGTGTTACATATAGAA
>CAZDPM010000079.1:0-6011 GCA_964507355.1 uncultured Nitrosopumilaceae archaeon | reverse complement strand
TCAAATTGTAAATTATCTAAAGGAACTGTCTTGATAATTTATTTATGTAATTATGCGGCTCTGAGTATTTTTGGGATTTCGTCTAGACTCACATCGGGAATTATTTTGGCATCAAATTTATGTATTTTTTCTTCTTGAAAGGCAAATCCTCCTACTAAGATTGGAATGTCATATCTTTCTCTAATTTTTTTAACTAGTCTTTGTCCTGCAGATATGTTGTCCTCTAACGTAATTGAAATTAATGCTATGTCTGGTTTATTATATTCAATAAAACTAAGAATTGATTCTGTTGGTATCGATGTGCCAATATTGTATACTCTGAATCCTTTTATTGAAAGATATGTCTCCAACACATCACACCCTAAATGATGCTCTTCACCGAGTGGAACACAGATGAGAATTTTCTTTTTGTTTGAATTACCTATCACTTTATCCATTATGATTTTAACTAATGTCTGAGCAATGTTGCTTGCAACATGTTCTGTAGCAATACTGATTGTATTGTCTGCCCAATCCTCTCCAATTTTATACATCACTGGTCTCAAAATCTTATCAAAGAAATCACTTGGACTAAAGATTTTCGTATACTCATCGTAAATTTTCACCGTTGATTGTATATCTCCCTCTGTAAGTTTTTTGTAAAGCATTTGTTTAGATTTTTTTGTTGATTCTTCTCTTTTTGTAATATCTTTGGGATTGTGTGATGCCAGAACAGCTAAAATTTTTGGATCATTTCTATAATCTATTGGAATGTCATCTTTGACAACTTCTGATGCTTTACCTAAATATTTCACAATCTCTTGCTTGGATGTATTTTTTTTAGAATTCCAGACGCTTTTAACTAAATATAAGTAATTGTCTGATTTTATCTTTTTAGCTCTAAGATACACCATAAATGATTTTAAATTATAATCTATTTAATTGATGCTAACCCTTATAGCTAGTGCTAAAAATGATGCATAGTCAAATAATTCAGGCTTATTTTTCATAATTTTTTATCTTTTTATTGTTAATTGGCACTAGTTTTTTACAATAGCACTAGTTTAAATAATTAATTTGATGAATAAATCCATTGTTTAGTTTTAAAATTAATAATTCTCACATGAAAATTATTTTTTTCATTTATATCTATTGGAGATAAATTATAATCATGAGTCAAAAAATAGATGATACTCACTCTTCTCAATACAAACCTTATTCTGTTTTAATTACTGGTGCTACGGGTTTTATTGGTTCTAGATTGATAACCACTCTGGTATCTTATGGCTTAACTGTTAAGGGAATGAGTAGAAGGAAATTACCTGATACTGACAATGTAAAATATGTTCAAGCCGATGTTTTTGATACAGATCAATTAGAAAAGGCAATGTCTGGAATTGATGTTGTCTACTATCTTCTTCATTCTATGGAGGGTGACAAATCACATTGGCGAGAATTTGCATCTAGAGAAAAAATTCAAGCTCAAAATTTTCTTCAAGCTGCAACTAAAGCTAATGTTAAAAGAATAATCTATCTTGGTGGGTTAGTAAATGATAGTTTGGAGTTATCTCCTCACATGAGAAGTAGAAAAGAAGTAGGTGAGATACTTGCTTCTGGAAGTATTCCCGTTACTCAATTACGTGCATCCCTGATCATTGGAGCTCAAGGGGGTTCATATGCAATGCTTCGATATCTTGTTGAGCGATTATCAATAATGGTTACGCCTTCTTGGGTGAAGTCACTTGCACAACCTATAGCAGTTGATGATGTTATAGAATATCTTGTAGGTTGTATGCGTCATCCTGAAACAAGTGGTAAAATATATGAAATTGGCGGGCCTGATATAATGAACTACGAAGAATTAATGCGTGTTTATTCTGCTTATCTGAATAAAAACCTCTTTGTAATCCAAATTCCTTTTCTTACAACTACTCTTTCATCTTATTGGGTGGATCTTATCACTCCTGTTAAAGCATCCTTGGCAAGACCATTAATCGATAGTCTTGTTCATGATACTGTGGTTAATGATGATTCTATTACAAAAATAATTCCTCTTAAATTAAAATCAGTTCGTGAATCAATAGATATTGCTACAAAAGAGATGAAGGCAAACCCTCCCGAAACAAATCGAAGAGAGGAAAAAACTGGTTTTAAAATCAATCAAAAACTTTTACTCGGTTCATTAATTGCTATGGCAATTATTGGAACTACGTATTATTGGCTAGATGATAGGCCTGATGTTTTTCATCCAATTTGGATTTTATCTGCAATTTTTTGGTATGTTGGAATTCTTTCTGCAATAATTTTTGTTAATAATAAAACTAGATTGGGATTTATGATTAGTGGTGTTTTGTCCTGGGTCACTCTTTTCTTTTGGTCATTTGATAACATTAATGTCGTTTTTAATACTTCGATATTAGCTCCTCCACCAAATGACATAATTGTATTGAGGAATTTTACTGGTATCTTTGTTGCAGTAATTGCAATAATTTCATCTCATAACACATTCCATAAAGTAATTGATTATCAATACAAAGGAAAACCAATTTAATTTTTTTAAAATTATTTTTGATTTTTAAAAATATATTTTGCTTTACTTGCTTCAATCTTGTGATCAAGAATTGGATTTGGATACGTTGATACTTTTTGATGTCTTTTCCAAAGATTATGTATTTCGTCAGATTGCATCTTTTCTAATTCTGGAATCCATTTTTTAATATAATCACAATTTGAATCAAGCTTTTCTTGTTGTAACCACGGATTGAATATTCTAAAGTATGGAACTGCGTCACAACCCGTAGATGCTGCCCATTGCCAATTTCCTGCATTTACAGCCGGATCATAATCTACCAGTTTTTCTGCAAAATATCTTTCGCCCCATTTCCAGTTTATGTGTAAATCCTTCGTTAGAAACGATGCTACGATCATTCTGATTCTGTTATGCATAAATCCTGTCTGATTTAGTTGCCTCATTCCCGCATCTACAATGGGAAAACCCGTTTCTCCTTTACACCATGTATGATAACCGAGTTTATTTTGACTCCATTGTATATTTTCAAATTTTTTCTTAAAAGTCTTAAATTTTGAGTTTGGAAAATAATGAAGAACATATGTAAAGAACTCTCTCCAGTATATTTCGCCAATTAAAATATGGTCCACTCCTAAATTCTCTTTGATTGTATGGTAAACTTCACGAATAGATACTGTGCCAAATCGTATATGTGATGACAATCTGGTTGTTTTATCTACCGGATAGTCTCTACTGTTTTTATAATCTCTGAACTGTGTGATATTTTTTAAAATAATGATGGCGTTACTTCTTCCTCCAATTACTGTATTTTTTTCTTTTAATTCTAATGAACTTTCGCCTTTAATTTTACCTTGATAGTAATTGCTGAAATTATTTTTTATGTTATTTCTAACTGGAATTGTTTTTGCGGTTCTAAAAAAATGCGAATAAATTGTATATGGTTTTTGCTCCTTGGTATGTATTTCATCTGGTATATGCAATAAATAATCTGCATGTTTGTTAAAATCTATTTTATATTGATTACATATTTTTTTGATTTCTTTTTCTTTTTTTTGAGCAAACTTGGTATAATCTCCATTTAAAAACAACCCATCTATTTTTTGCTCTAAAATTATTTTCTCAATAATTTCTTTAGTTTTACCTTTAAAAATTTTCAATCTGCTTTTCTTCTTGCCTAACTGCTTATCAAGATCCATCAATGACTCAATAAGAAATTTTATTCTAAGTTCAGATTTTTTTAATTTATTCATTATATCGACATCTATAATGAAACATGGGATTACTTCATTAGAATTTTTTAGTGCATTGATTAATCCTGTATTATCTTCTAATCTTAAATCTCGGCGAAATACGAATAATGTTTTTTTATATTTTTTCATCTGATGTTATCTCAATTAAATTATTCATACTTTTTGATATTCACTGACTCAAAAATTATTCTGTGTTCTATATTTGAATACAACAAAAAATACGTTTGGCTTGCAAGATATGTATTATCAAAACGATAAGTGATTGGGCTTATTTCTAAGAGAATTTCCCCTATTGTTTTTTTATTCTCTCTGAATTGTTCCAGACTATCTAAAAATAATCTTTTTTCGTTTTGCTCTAAATGCTTTAGAAAATATCCAAAAATATGCATTATCACGTTAGAATGTGTTCTGGTTGTTGGATTTTTTTTAATTGCAAGTTTTAGGTGACTTTCATATTCTAGTAGTAGTTCTGAAAACGGTCTTTTTTTATAACTTGCTACAATATTTCCTAATTTTTTTAATTTTTCTTGATCATGTGCCATTATCATGTATTTGTTGGCTGTATGAAATGATAACATGTTTTTGAATTTGTTTGAACTTTTTACGTCTTCAAATCGTTGTATAACATATTCTGTAATGTCTTTTTCAGATATTTTATGATTTTTGCTGTTCAAAAATGATTTTGTTTCACTCACTTTTAGATTTTCATTTTGTTTGCATAAAAATAAAGTCTATTTTTTTTCATATTGGCACTAGTTATTGCAATTTATTTTCTAAATTTTTAGCACTATGTTGTTTTTTAGCACCATTTTAAATATGATGAGTATCAAATCTTTATAATGAAAACAACAATTGCCGTCATAACTGCAGTTTTACTAGTTGGTTCAATCACTTCATTTGCTAGTGCAGAAGGAGCTCCAGCTTGGGTAAAAAATAATGCAGGATGGTGGGCAGATGGCACCATATCTGAATCTGAATTTATTCAAGGAATTCAATTTTTGATAAAAGATGGTGTAATTGTAATTCCTCCAACAACTGTATCTGCAGAAAAATCTCAATCAGTCCCTGATTGGGTAAAAAATAATGCAGGATGGTGGGCAGATGGTACAATATCTGATAATGAGTTTGTAAATGGCATTCAACATCTTATAAAAACTGGAGTAATTTCAGTTTCTACTGAAGTTAAATCCACTCAACCTGTTACATCGACTAATTCAGAAATTGCATCACTTGAGGCCGAATTAGAAAAATGCGCCGATATTAAACAGGCATATCCTAGACTGAATTGTGAAAGAGCTGCAAAACATGCAATAGAAGCTTACACAATAATGACAAATGGACAATCCTATAATGTAGGTCCATTAATTTATTATTGGACAGGTATTGGCACTGAAGGAAATTCCTTTGAAATAACTGAAAGTGGTCAAGCTATTCTGTCTATCAGAGTTTTAGCAGTAAACACTAGTTCTGATAACGTTTCAATGATGTGTACTGGTCCTGCAATCTGTAACTATGATGTTTGGAACGGGGACAAAGCATTCAAGTATTCTGGAATGGATTTCACAAATGGACAAATTGTAGTAAAACCTGGTACCTCTGAAATATTTAACATGTTATTTGGTCCAAATATTGGATACGGTGGAACAACATTTGAATATGATGCATCTAAGGAATATTTCTTTAGAATATCTGAACCCTATGGAACTGTATCTATTCCTTTAGAACTACAATAGATATTTTTTCTAAATCTTTTTAATTTTTTTACCTATAGTCAATATATCTATTGTATCTCTTCTCGACTTCAATATTACTTCCCGACATAATTTTGTGATATTCTTCTTGTTTTCGTATTTCAATGTATTTTATTATCTCTGTAAGATCTTTATCTGTTTTGTATGATTCAAAGACAGGCTCCATCATTTTTAGGTATTCTAAAACTTTTTTCCTATATTCTTCGCGCGTAGGATTTTTTATTTTATTTAATCTAAACCAAACAACTGCCCAACTTGAGCCTACTATGTGAGGTAATAAATCAAAAGCCCTTTCTATTTCAAAACGTTCATCGTTTCTCATATTTTTTGAAGAAACTTTGCTGCTGATTTTGCAAAGTATGTTACAATCATGTCAGCACCAGCTCGTTTAATTGAATATAGTATCTCTTCTGTAATGTCTTTTTCATTTATCCATCCCTGTTTTGCCGCACCTTTCACTAACGCATATTCCCCAGAAACACTATATGCTGCAACTGGAAC
>CAZDPM010000078.1:0-6018 GCA_964507355.1 uncultured Nitrosopumilaceae archaeon | reverse complement strand
CCTCCAGGAAATGCATAATTTTCAAGAACAACTTGATGAATTATTCCTGCACCAGGTTTCCAGAAACCACATCCGTATTTTGCAGCAGCAGATTGTAGAAACTTGAAAACTTCACTATTTTCATCAAGTGCAACTTTCATATCAGCATCACCTGCTATTTGAGCGCGTATCAAGTGATCACAGTGAACTGTAGTAGGTAAAGCTGTTTGTTTAAGATCTGCTTGCATAAATTGTAACATTACCATTTGGCCAGTTACATCTTGTAATGCAACTCGATCAGGAATAAGAAAAACATAGTTTTTACCCCCATCAAGATTTTTGTCCTCTACTTGTTCAAAATGTCCTGAAAGTATTTTTTCAGTAAGTGTTAAGGGTCTGCCGATTATTTTTCTATATTTTTGAATATTTTCACGTGATTTATTGTAAACTCTAGTTACAAATTCTGGAGTAGTGTCTATTTCCACATAAGTAAGTCAATTTAACTGGAATTTAATATTTGCAATTCAAAAAGTACAACAAATATGGCAATAGGCATGTAAATTTCTTAACAATTATAAACTAAAAGTAGCTTTATAATTGATTGTTGAGTAATATCAAATATTCTAAAGTGAGGAATTCAAATGGTCAATAAAGGTTTTCCAAAATTTGGAATGTCCCAAGCAGGGGCATTTGTTGCAGCTTTAAAAAATTATAATTTACCAGATTTTATTTTAGTCTTGATTGCAAAAGAATGCAAATCTGACCTATTGGAGAGAGGACGAATCGATGATAGATTACAGAGCATGAATGATGATGCCTTAGAGCTTTTACACAAGGTATTTGTAGGATGTGAAGAAGATGCTGCAGGAAAATATGCCCAATACAGATTCTATGCATATGTTTCTAGTATGTATCATAAATGCGAGGTTTTAGTAAATGAAATAATTCCAGGAGCTACTGGAACAAATCACAAAATACCAGTTGCAGTAAAAAATAATGGAATGTATATTGCAGTCGCTGTTAACAAAGCTATTGGTAATCCAGTAAATAAAAAAGAAACTGCAAGATTCTATGAAATGGTTGATGATATTAAGAAAGGTGATCATGGAACCATGTTAAGTGATGCAATATACGGTTCATCAGTTGGATTTAGAGGAGATGCGTTAGTAGAGCTTGAAAATTTAAGTAAATCTAGAACACATGATATTGAAAATAAACTTGATTTTAAAACTGCAAATTTTGAAAATAACATTTATTCAGTAACAAAGTGCTAATTACAATTTAGTGAAGATATATTTTAGATAATTAGCTTTTATTTTGTTTTAAGAGTAGATGTATCGATTGTAAGAAACATTGGTTTACCATCAGTTTTTTTAAAATCAGTCCCATATTGTTCAAAGTCTAATTGATCATAGAAATGCTTAGTCCAAACATCATGAACAATCTCTCGGAATTTTTTGTGTCCTGATGTTCGTAAAAGTTCATGTGTCAATACATGAGAAACAGTTGTGCAATTTTTTTCTGCAAGAAACAATGTGTCAAGATTATCTTTTGAAGGTTGCCACCAAATCATACCAAAGTTTTCAGCCTGATAGCCTTCACAAGTACAATCAGTCCATAGTGGTTTAAAATGACAGAGATAGAAATGGAAAATTTGAGATCCTCTTTGCTGATGATCTTGAAGTAATGTATGCGTATCTAATTTTTGAAATAAACCTCTAGGTTTTGTAATTAATTCATCACATTGAACTTCAAAATCTTTACCAAATTTTTCTTTGATCCAAACTTTAAAAAAAGTTCCCATTTGTTTAATATATTCAAATTCATGTTTACGTTTTTCAAGATCTTCTTCTTTTACAACAAAAATAAAATGTAAAATCATGGTGTTAGAAAAAAGAATGTTTATGATTGACCTTCTATACCCATAAGGGTTAGAGTAGATCTAATCTTTTCAATTTTTCGAATCTTCCAAGTAATTGTTTCTCTGAGTTTTTCAACAGTATCAGATTCAATCTTGGCTAAGATATCATATGCTCCGAAAGTGCCGTGAACTTCCTTCACACCGTCTAGACCCTTAAGTTGCTGTATAATAGCTTCTTCAGAGCCTAGTTCACAGTTTATTAAAACATAAGCTGTTGCCATACATTCATTAAACAAAACGACTATATCAATAAACCGATTATACCGAATTTAGTTTTGTGAAATATCAATAATAGCGTCCCAAATTTGCTTTGGCACAGGCATTACAGATAATCTAGAAATACGAACAAGTTCCCAATTCTGAAATTTTTTCTGTTTTTTCATTTCATCTAAAGTGATTGGGCGATTTAATGATTTTTTATATTTAACGTCAAATACAATGAATCTTTTATTATCTTCTTTTGGATTTGGGTATGGTTCTGAAATTACTTCCATAATTCCAACAATTTGTCGTTCATCACCAGTGTGGTAAAAAAATATAAGATCACCTTTTTTTATTTCATGCATATATTTTAGGGCTAAGTTATTATGAACGCCATCCCAGATTGTTTTTTTATCTTTTTTAAGGGTTTCAAAATTATATCCTCTTGGTCCACTTGGTTCTTGTTTAGCTAACCAATAATTCACATTTTTCAGAGTTTACATCGTAAGGATATGTTTTACGATTTAAAATTTGTAAATGTTCCCCGGTTCTGACTCGCACAAGATCATTGGTATTTTAGCCAAAACCTCCTTGGGTTTTCTAACCGGGGTTGCCCGTATTGTAGCACACCTGGGTGAATTAGAAATCACTGGTATCAATACGATCGACATCATCCTAATCCGTCTGTGTGCCTGCTCTTGGGCGTTTAACTATAGATTTAGCTATGCTAAAAACCATTGATCATAACTACTTGATGATTTAAAGCAACTAAGCACAAGTTTGGTCTTAATTGAAAATCATAATTAAAAGAAACAAACGTTCAAAAAATTAGTCAAATATCAATCCAGAAAGAAAAATCTCAAACCCGATTACGGGAACACGTATTTTGTAGTTTTCAATTGTTTTTGAATTGATTTCACCCATCATTCCTATCGTTTTACCATTAATTGAAATTAAAGCTGTTCGTCCTTCTTCAAAGATTTCATGTGAAAAAGTTTTTGTTTCAATTTCTAAATTAAATCCAATTTTTAATGCAGACTGTAAAATAGATTTGATTTCAGTAAAAGTTGCATCTTGATGTGCACTAATTCCTGCAAGATTTGTTGTTTCGTTGATCGGATTTCCTTGAGAGAAAACAGTACCTGTTTCAAATAATTTTTGGGGGTAAGTTGCGTGGATATTTCTAGAAAGGTTTTCCAATAATCCTGGAAGAATTGAATCTCTCAAAATTGTATGTTCTTGACTCTTTGAATCTAGTACTGAGATCATTTTTCTTGGGTCTCTATTTGTCATTTCATAGAGAACTCGTTTACTTGTCAAACTTGAATTAAGTGCTTCTGTGTATCCCAATCCAACCATCATCAAACTAAGAGATTTGAGTTTTACAGATATTGAGTTTGGTTGTCCCAATGTTTGAGATGGGGATAAAATTGGTTCTAAATTCTGTATGCCATAACCTAATGAAACTTCTTCAACTAAATCCATTGGACCAAATATATCAAATCGATAAGCAGGGACGATACAAATAATATTTTTGCCTTTTAGCGTAGCTTCCAATCTTGATTTTTTAAGAGAATTGATAATCTGAGAATTACTAAGATTTAGCCCAAGTGTTTGATTGATTAAATCTGAAGTAATCAAGATTTTTCTTGGTTCTAATTTTGGTGAAAGATTTTTGGCACCAGTAATTTTTGTAGAAATGAGAGTAAATCCAGCAGTTTGAAGTATTGTGGCAACTACAGAAAGCATATCTTCAGCATCCTCTCTGTTAACACCTGTTACTTCAACAAAGAGGTTTTTTGTTTTTGGTGTAACAGTTGTTATTGCTGCATTGATTATAGGAGGAAATGAGACAGTTTGTTTTTTTGAATCTAAAATAATAGGAACTCTTATGGAATTTCCAAGAATTGCCCCATAATTTTTTCCCACATCAGTACTACTAAGAATTTCAGAAATGGTAAGTTTACTACTAGAATTTAACGGGATGAATTTGTGTTCCCTTTTAGTAGTAGTATATGTTAATGGAAAAACGATTTTATCCAAATCATGAATTCCAATAGAGGATTTTTTTCTTTTTCTTCCAATTCCAAAATGAAGATCTTCTTGCATTGCCATTAGTTGTTTAATCATATTATCATCAACAGTACCATTTTTTGCAATAATTCCAGTTACAAATGGTCTTATTTTAGAGACGGATGTATCTACATGAATAACATAATTATTTGATTTTTTTATGCTTAATTTTACAATTCCAGTTTTAATTCCAAGCAGCCCTTGTAAACCAAGTGTAATTCCTAAATCAGTAGAATAGTCAGGTCGATTAGGACTATACTCCACTCTGACTAGATCTTTATCTTCAGATTCAATATCCAATCCTAAAAAAGGAAGAATGTCAGAGATTTGTTTTTTTGAAACTTTTCCAATTAATTTTTGGAGTCTAGAGTATGATAATTCAACTATCGGCATTTTGTGGTATTCCTCAACCAGCTTAGATTATTGTTGTAAAATTCTCTGACGTCATCTAATCCATATTTTAGCATTGCAATTCTTTCAATACCTCCACCCCAAGCTAATACAGGTTTTGTAATTCCAAGAGGTTTGGTTACTTCGGGTCTAAAAATACCCATACCAAATAGCTCTACCCATTTTTCTAATCGATCATTGTATACCATTGTTTGCAGAGACGGTTCGGTATAAGGAAAGAATGTAGGCCAGAATTTTATTTTTGTAATTCCAATTCGTTTGTAAAATTCTTGTTGTATTCCCATTAAATCACGTAAAGTTGTATTTTTTCCAACTACAACTCCTTCAATCTGATTAAATTCTACAAGGTGTTTGTAACTTACTTTTTCATTTCTAAATACACGGCCAAGAGAGAATATCCTAGATTCATCAGATTTGTTTTCTGCAAGGTGTTTAATTGTCACACATGTTGTGTGGGTTCGAAGAACCATTTTTTTTGCTTCGTTAATATCCCAATAGTATCTCCAACCTTTTTTATGAGATTCAGAAATTTTTTTAATTTGTTCAGAAGTTCCTATCTTTTTAGCAGAGATGCCATCGAGATAAAATGTGTCTTGTAATTCACGAGCTGGATGATCTTGAGGAGTAAATAATGTATCAAAATTCCAAAAACTGGGTTGAGTCATACTGCCAATTATTTCTGTGAAGCCTAAGGTAACAAAGATCTCACGAATTTCATCAATAGTATCCTTGAGAGGATGAGTTCGGGCAACAAATACATCAGGTACTTTGGATTCAACATTAATCTCACCTGACAAGCCAGCAGTTATTTCAATAGATTTTGCACTATCTGTTAATGATATTTCTTTTGTTTTAATCACATTCTCAATTATAAAATCAGGTCTTTTCAAAATAGTTGATAAATCATCTACATCAATTTCATTTTTAGATATTTTATTTTCTCCAATTTGTTTTAAAGTTTTTTCTCCTGGAAGTTCAGAAGGATAGTTTCTTAGAAAGATTTTTTCTTCAGATGTATCTACCCAATTATTTTTTCTTGCCAATCCCATTGCAGGACCAAAAACATCACCAAGTTCTTTTTGGAGATCTTGTAATTTTTTTGATTCATTTTTTAGTAAATCAAGTAATCTCCTTTCAGGCAATCCTTGATGAAATGATTCTAATCCATTTTTTCCAAGAGATAGGCTTATAGCTTGAGACTCAGTTACAATAGCCAAGTCCTTTAGTTTAAGCCACTCTATTCCTCGGCGGATTTGATCAGGTGATAGATTAGTAGATTTCTCAAGTGTTTCAGGAGTTTGTTTTGCATTGTTTTTCAAAGAGGTGATGATTTTTTTTTCAATCTCATGAAGTACCTGCGACATCAGCAGAAAGACTAAAAAAGACTTTTTAAACCTTAACCTAAGTCAAAATGAATGTCAGCTGATGACTTT
>CAZDPM010000077.1:0-6150 GCA_964507355.1 uncultured Nitrosopumilaceae archaeon | reverse complement strand
GTACTATAGCTGCAGCTAGTGCACCCATTCCAACACTTGTATGAATAACTATTCCACCTGCAAAATCAACTACACCAAGTTCGGCTAACCAACCACCGCCCCAAACCCAGTGAACAAGAGGGTAGTAGATCAGAATAGACCAAGAAGCTATGAATATGATAAATGAACTAAACTTCATTCTTTCTGCAATAGTACCAGTTAGAAGTAACGGGGTAATTGCAGCAAACATTAATTGGAACTTTACAAACAATACACCTGGAATTGTGGGTGCATAATCAAGTGCCTCATCCCATGGAACTCCTTTTAGAAATACCCAATCCATATTTCCAATAAATCCACCTGACTCATCAGGGCCAAATGATAAACTAAATCCAAAAACAAACCACATTACACTAAGTAAAGCTAATCCAAAAAAGATTTGCATAAAAACAGATACGGCATTTTTCTTTCTCAATAATCCTGATTCAAAAAGTCCAAGTGCAGGTATCATTAAAAGAACTAAACTACCAGCTACAAGCATCCATGCGGTATCACCTGTATCTATTGGCATACTAGTTTTCAAGTTATAAAACTAAATAATAATAACGAAATTAGATAACCATTTGATTATCACTTGATTATCAAAATCTGAAACTATTATTTGTGAAAAACCTTTCAGAATTATCAAATGCTAAGAATTGAAGCACTATTAGGAAATAATGATGTAATGGCTATAAGTGAAGCTTTAAGAAAAATTGAGATTGGGGGTTTAACGGTAGGTAAAGTAAGAGGAAGGGGGAAAAACCCTCCACCAGAAATCCATGCATCCAAAGGAAGCGCCATATTTCAACCTCAATTCAGTGAAAAATATGTCATAGTAGTAATTATTCCAGAAAGTAAGGAAGAAGAGGTAATCAACATTATTAAAACAAAAGGAACTGTTGGAAAGATATTTGTTTCACCAATATTGCGTGCTATAGATATTGGAACTGGAAAGGAAGGAGAAGAAACGATTTAACTAAAAGTCATGAAAATTATTTTCATAGACAATTGTTGAATGCTTTAATTGTTTTTCGATTGTTGGAAGATATTCCATGACACAATAATTTACAAAACCACTAAACGATTTAATTCGATAATCTGATTGTAATTTTTCTTTATTATTTTCATATATTTTTTCAAGTTTTATTAAAGTAAATTTCTGAAGTGGAACTAGTCTACTTCTCTTAATTTTTGGTTTAGAAGGAAAAAATATTTTATCAGATTCAAGATCTTGTTGTGCACTTAGTGTATTCATATCTACAACTTCTTCCATTTCTGAAATGAAAATTTTTCCTCCTTGATTTGCAGTAAACCCAGATTTTTTAGAAATTAAATTAATAACTTGTCTTGCATCTTTTTCTAAAACAACCAATTCTATTTTGGAAAGTGGAATTGCTTTAACGTTGGTGGAACCAGCTTTTGCACCTGATTGTTTATCAAAGATTTTACTATCTTCTAGATTTCGTCTATCAATAATTGAATAACCCATACTACTTAATTCACTAATTATTACAGGATATGTTGAACGCTTGATAATTGCTTCAATCTTTTTCATAAAAAAAATTTAAAATTGGGTTATTTATGTGTCTATTTGATCAATAGTTATGATTTTAAATATATCTACAATAAAGCAAAAAAGATAGAGAATCTTGTCTTGAGTTTAGGGTTAATGAAAAATTAGTTAACTAAAAACGATATAAAAAATAGTTTATTCAGAAATGGATTAATAAAACATTATAAGAAATCAATTCTAGCAATAGTGTATGGCAATTCCAGAAGATGTTCAAGAGTATGTAGAAAAAAATGTCAAATTAATGATATCTCAGACTGAAACTTACCTTCCTTTTATCAAAATAGCATTTCCATATTCAAAAAATTTAGCGGATGGGGTTTACAATCTAATTATAGGTAGTGCATTATCTGTTTTTGTAAATCAATATGCAATGAGAATGAAATATCCATCAGCAGAGGATTTTGCAGAATTTGGAAAATTAACTTTCAAGTATAGAGAACAAATAGACAAATTCTTCAAATAATTATTTTAGAATTTTAATGTACTAAAGATCAGACTTATAAAATTAAAAAAAGATGGTAATTTACTAGATTTAATAATTAGAATATAGGTAATCCAATTTTTCGAACACTGTATTTTGATCTATTTTTTGCTCGTTTAGATAATGTTCGTAACAATTTTTGGCTTAGATCTTCTAAAACTTTACTTAAATCAAATCCAATTGAACTAAAAACTAGTGGAGTGTGATGAGAGATAACAACCATAACTGTTACTTCATATTTCCCATCTTTTTTATTTCCGGCTCGTTGTTGTTTTATTGAAACTCTAGCTTCATATATTTCTGAATATACATTTTGTAATCTTTTTAAAATTTTTATAAATTTTGAATTAATTAATTCCACATTTTGTTGATCTTCAGGCATACCAACAATGTATAGTGGAATTTTAGTTTCGAGTTTAGATGCTAGTAAAACAAGTATGTCTCTAAAAGTAATAATACCCTGAAGAGTATCCCAAAGATTAACTAAACAACATGTAGTATCTGTTTTAAGCATTGAGTTAATAATTTTATTTAAATTATCAGTAGCAGAACATTGTGGAATTCTAGTACTTCCCAAGTTACCAATTTTAGATTCTAATGCATGTAGAGTTTTCGGGATCATGGATTTTCGCCCTTGTTTTTCAGATGGTGTAATTAATTGCAGAATATGATATGATGTAAGAACCTGTTTGATCTTACCTTGATTCAAAACTGGCAAGTGATCTATTCTTTTATTAGTCATAATTCGTCTTGCATTGCTAATAGACTCACTAGCGGGGATTGTGATGGGGTTTTGAGTATAAATCAAATTAGCTTTTATCCATTTGCTATCCTTTGATGAAAGTAGTTTAATGATTTCTTTAGATGTCACAACACCAATTATTTGATTTTTATCTATTACAGGTACTTCTCGTATTCTATAATGTGCCATTATGTTTGCTACTTTCTGAACAGAATCATTTTGTGACACATATGGTATAGGATAGAGAAATGATTCAATTTTCATTTTGTTAATATTTTTGGCGTTTAAGAGGGATCTAACATTTGTAGAAAGGACATTTTTGTCTTTAAGATAAAAAACGTCATAGCAATTATTCTTGGTAATTTTATTTATTACACTTGAAATGGTCTCGGTAGGATCTATAATTGTTGCTTTTGAAATCAGAGATTTCACTTTAATTAATTGAATGTCTTTCATATGTTCATGAATTGTATCACTAATCATTTTGTTAATCTGTTATAAATTTGGACTAATAGCAAATTAAAGGAACTGTTAGATTTTCATGATTGATATTCATAGATGATATTCTAGTTGAAATATTTAACTACTAATATCAATCCAAAGTAATGCAACTAAAAAATACAGATTTAAATAAAATAATTAAAAGAACCGTTACAATTAGTCCAAATGCAAGTATATTAGATGCAAGAGAAATTTTACTTAGACATAACTTAAAACGACTTGTTGTAATAGATTCAAAAAAATGTCCTATCGGAATAATTACAGAAAAAGATATTGCAAAAACGATCTATTCTCTTGGTGATAAACCAATCAAGTCTATCAAAGTCTCTGGTTTTATGTCTAAAAAATTAATCACAGTAAAGAAAACAGATTCAATTTATAATTGTGCTAAATTAATGAAAAAAAATCGCATTGGATCCATAATTGTACTAGGTAACAATGGTATTCTAGAGGGTTTAATTACAAAAACTGATCTAGCCTCTGTTTTTTTGACACATGCAATTTCACCTATAAAAGTTTCAAAGATCATGACTAGAAATGTAATCACTGCTATGCCTGGAGATTCATTATTGTATGTAGAAAGTTTGTTAATTCATAATAAAATTTCAAGAATCGTAATTCAGCGAAATAGAATACCTGTTGGAATTATCACATACAGAGATTTCGTTCCAGCAAAATTGCCCTATTGGTTATCTCAATCAGCTGATCCAAAAGAAGTTGAAAATTATAAAATAAATAGTCCTAACGAGTTTCAAGTAAATCAAATGAATCATCTTCTTCACTTCAAAGCTGTTGATATAATGACATCAAATCCAATTACAATTGAATCTGATGAGGATGTTGGAGTAGCTGTATTACTAATGATTAGAAATAGAATTAGCGGATTACCAGTAGTAAAAAAATCAAAACTGGTAGGAATAATCACTAAAGCAGATATTGTAAGTGCTATTGCACAAGCCTAGTAGTTTGATTATTATGATTGATAATCTGGGTTTGGTGTTAAATCATAAAAATAAGGATTAAAAGTGAATGATTAGAAAAAACATAAAAAAAATCCTTGTTCCTATTGATGGTTCTAAAAATTCTATGAGAGGGTTAGATGAAGCAATTTATCTTGCAAGACAATGTCATGCAACAATTACAGGACTGTATGTTATTCCAATATATCCAAGAAATTTTAGTGATGCGATAATGCCATATCAAATTCACCTTACAAAATCAGCAAAAAAATTTATGGAATCTGCAAAGACCAAATGTGCACAAAAAAGAATTGTGTTTAAATCTAAAATAATTTTTGGCAGTCCAACTATAGAGATTAATGAGACGGCAAAAGCATATGACATTATTGTTATTGGATCTAGAGGTATGAGTTCTATTAAAGAGGCTTTTTTAGGAAGCACATCCAATTATGTTTTACACAAATCAAAAGTTCCGGTGTTAATTGTAAAATAATCAATTAATTTACATTAGTTAATTTCTTGTATGAAAATAAGGATCTTATTTATTAAAAGAAAATCATAGAAAACAACATGGTACATACATTTGTAAAAGATGTTATGATTGATGATTTAGCCACACTAGATATATCTACTTCAATTAGAGATGCAGCAAAATTAATGGATGAAAAGGATATTGGTTGCATAATTGTAACTAAAAATCAATTACCTGTAGGAATTTTAACAGAAAGAGATTTTGTTAAACGAATAGCTGCTAAAGAAAAACCACTATCTACTGTAATAGAGGAAGTAATGTCTTCACCATTAATTGCAATAGGCCCAGATGAAACAGTATGGGAAGCTGCCCAAATTATGAAAATAAATCATATTCACAAATTGCCTGTCAAAAAAGATAATCAAATTATAGGAATTGTAACAACTACAGATTTAGTAAAAATCTGTAGTGCTGGCTCTGATTCGGAAATGAGGAGAATTTGTGATCAAATCATTACAAGAATGGAAAAAGAAAATAATTAAGTTTAGCCACGGTTTTTTCTTATCATGTCATTAAATTTGAATCCATTTCATTATTGCAAGGTACACATTGGTCCCAATCAATAGGAGATAAAGGAGTTTTATACAAATTACTTAAAGATCCTTATTCTAAATTAATAATTGAAACATACGATAATTCAGAAAAATTATTTCGTGTTCCTAAAGATAGAACGGTAATTGTTGTATAAACAAAGTTGTTCACTTTCTGGGCGAATTAGTCTACCTATCTAACTAATAATACAGGACATTTAGCTAGTTCTGAAACTTTTCTACTTGTACTTCCTAATGTTTTTAATTTGCCAATTCCATGTAAACCATGACTACCAATTACTATTAATGAAATATTCTTTCTTTCTGCAAAATTCAAAATTTCATTTGCAACATTACCACATGTAATATGATATGATGCAGAAATTCCATTTTCATTACATCTCTCAATTGCTATTTTTAACATTTTTTCTGAATTTGCCATAACTGACTTCGTCCATTTTTTTATAATCTCTTTTTCAGATTTTATTTTAGTTAATCCTAACATTCCAGGCGGTGAAATATAATTTAGATAAATTACAGAAAATAGAAAGATCTCTGAATCAAGATTATGTGCAAGCTCCATAGCTCTAGTTAATGCTTTTATTGAATATTTAGAACCATCATATGGAACAAGGATTTTGGTTAGCATTTTTGAAAACATTATGATCACTACTTTATGACTAATACTGGAATTTTTGATTTATGAACCACAGCATTTGCAACACTGCCTAAGAAAATTTCTTTTAATCCACTTTGACCTCTAGATCCAATAACAATAATGTCATATGCTTTTGCCGTCTCATTAATCTCT
>CAZDPM010000076.1:0-6172 GCA_964507355.1 uncultured Nitrosopumilaceae archaeon | reverse complement strand
AGGTTTTGTTTGAGGCATGTCGAGGGACTTTAAATAGTCCCTTTATATATACTAGCCATGCTTTTTTTCCAGCAATAATCTATTCTTTCAATGATGATTAATCCATTGATATCTATATTCTTCATCTATAATATCTGACACAATGTCTTTATTTTTGATTTTTGTTAATTCCACATCGAAGAAACCTAATTGTCCTTTACATGGAATTGGAATTTTTAACATTTTTACATTCCTTATTTTGAATCCATATGTTTTAACTTGGAATTTTTTTGTAGTAAAATGAAATTTTTTATCTACATTAATTTCTTTAAGTGAATTATATTTTTTTACATCATACAGTTCTGCTTTTCCAATGATAACACCTGTAGCAAATTTTTTATTTATTTTTAATCGCTTACAATCCTCCATTTTTATTTTCAATGGTGCATGAATCAAAAACTCTCCTCGAAACTTTGTATTCCAATTTCTTAACTCTATTGTTTTTTTACCTAAAATTATTAAATCTGCAAATGGTTGCGATACTGATAGACATTTCAAGACTATTATTCGGTAGCTACTTTGATGAATTCACCAGGATTTTTACCTCTTCCTTCAGGCAAATTTGTAATACCTCCATTCAAACTTTGAGTAACTATTCCTTTGTTTGCAAGTACCTGTGCAGTCATAAGTGAAGTATTTCCAGCCATACAAATTAACAGTGATTTTCCTTTAGAACCGTTTAGTTCCTTACTTAATTCTTCTGGAATTTGTTGTGTGGATAATAATTCGTTAATAGTTCTTGCTTTTGGTACAGAGATTTTAGATTTATCAACTCCTAATGATTTTGCAATCATCTCAATCCCAGCTTCTTTAGGAGTGTATTGTGTATGTACCCAAATAATTCTATCATAATCATTTACCATTGATGATGCATCTTCTAATGAAATATTCATTGGTATTTGATTTTTTGATATTTGTTCAAAATTCTTTCTATATTTTTCTATCCCATCAGCCACTATTATGACAAATTTTTTATAATTTCCTGAATTTGCCATCTGCATTACAGCAAATAATTCTAGAGCGGTACTCTCACCTATATCGTGTCCTTTATCTACAAAAAACTTCAAAAGAAATTTTGCTTTTTCATAATCTATCTCATGCTCTGCAGCAAATGTATCTGGTTTGTAAAGAGTTAAACCTGAAGCTTTGGCTTTTGTTCTAATTCCTGCGACATCTTGACCAGGATTGGGAAAGACAACATGTATTGATTTTTTTTCATATTTTTTAGCCATATATTGACTCAAACCTCCAGAAGTTCCTCCAGTACCAAATGAGCAAATAATTTGATAATTTCCCAACGAATCTCCAGTTTCATGTAGTTGTTGGTCAATCTCTGGTGCTGTTACAGTTTTATGAACATCAACATTCAATTCGTTATCGTACTGTTTTGGACAAAATAAGTTGTAAATTTTAGCAAGAAATCTTGCTAAATTTATTATATCTTGTTTAGCTAATAATGTTTCAATCTCTTGAATATTTTTATCAAAAATTTCAGGATTAAAACCAAGCTCTGATAACTGTGAACGAATATTTCCTGCAGTTGCTTTTGCTGCTAACTCATCTGCTTTGTTTTCCATTCCAGGTGCTGGACAAATATCCATATCCAAATCCATAATTCTAGTGTTTTCATTTCTTAATTCTTTAAACACGCCTTCCTGTAATTTTCTTGATACTAATGCAACTACACTTACTCCAATCTTTGATAATAATCCTAGAGCTATTCCAAAATTTCCAGAAGTAGCCTCAATAACAGTTTGATTTCCCTTTAGTTTTCCAGATGCAATTGCATCATGAATAATATGGGTGGCAGCTCTTACTTTGATTGAACCACTTAATAGTTTAGAATCAAACTTTCCATAAACTTTCAAATCTTTATCATCAAGTTCTAATTTATATACACGTTTAGCACATTCTTTGAAATCTTCTGTTAGATCAATTAGGGGAGTTGAATTTATAATTTTTTCTTTCTCTAAATGTGGAATTTTATTCCATATCTCTTGTTCAAAGCGTTCCAATAGCACTTTATCTATTTCATTTCCTTTTTCTTCTGACAAATTTTCTCTTATTGTTCTAATCTGATAAAGCTCATATAAAATATCTGATGTCTATACTGAATTAGCTTTAATTTGGAATCTTCTAAATCATACATCTAAAATGCTAATCACTTTAGTTGGTATGTCTTTTAATCTACTTACTGCCATGGTTTTTTCATATCCTAAATGTCTAAGATTATTTGCTATAGTAGTTGCCCTTATTGTATTTGGACCTAGGCCTAAAGCTACCATGCTTATGCCTAGTCTTTTGCAAGCTTTGGTCATATTTTTGACAGCATCAGGATCTGATGGCTCTCCATCAGTTAGCGTCAAAAAAATATCTGGCCTTTTTGATTGTAATGTTGGAAACATTTTACCATACACTTCTGCTAACGGTGTTGAACCGTTTGCTACAATTTGAGCTAATCTTTTTGCTGAAATATTATTCCATTTTACATTATCTGGTTTTATCAACCAACACACGATATCTCTATTTTGTGTGTTAAATGCATAAACTGCAAATTTTACTTTAAGATATGCTAGTACTTCACAAAGTGCTAGTGTAGCTTTTTTGTATTCTAACGCATCTGATGTAATACTAGATGAATGATCTAATAAAATGACTATTTTTGTTTTAATTAATTTTTTAATATCTGTAAAAAATGGCTCGTGTTCTTCAATGTAATTTTCTTCATCAAATTCATCTCCGCTAATATGATGCTGTTCCTTCCATCCCGATTTTAACTCTTTAAATTTTATTTTAAGATTATTTATTAAATTCATGTCATAAATTACTGTTTCATCAACATTTGATATCGTTGGAATCTGCACTCCTATTGATTTTGGTTCTAATCCTTTTTCTTCATTTTTCTTCTTTTCATCAAGAATGACTTTGTATTCATCATAGATATTTTCTCCACTCAATGTAGATTTTGGATCAATTTTTCCAAAATATGTCTCCTTATTTTTTGATATAACTGTTAGAAATTTTAATAATTCTTCTTCTGATAATGCCATACCTGCTTTCATAAATGGTAGCGATATTGGAATGGTAAGTAGCGAATCTATGTCTAAAATTTTTATTATTTCTACTACGTTTTTTTCTAACCATTCTGTATCGTATTTTTCTCTTATAGCCTCGTCAACAATTTTGTTAGCAAATTCAGATGCGTTTTTTACTTTTTCAAAATGACTAGATTGTATTTCTCCTTTGATTGTTCCAAACATAAAATACTGATAAAACGCTTCTACAATTCGTGCTTTTCCATAAACTGTATTTAATTGAGGTCTACCTACTAGCATGTATGCGTAATTAAAGATAATTTCTTCATCCATCCCTTTCCATAATTTTCTTCCTAACTGTTCTACTCTACGAGTTTCCATTGCATTTAGAATAAATCCAAATGCATGATCATTACTAAGAATTTTTTTACAAAATTTTATTCTCATAGCTTCATACCATGATGAAGTTCTAAACTGTCTATATCTCTGAAAATCATTTCCTATTATTTTTTCGATTGGTGTTAGGATTACCCTATTTTCTTTTAATTTGGTTTTAGTGTTAGTTCTATCTGAAAATTCTACTGTGATATTTTCTCTTTCTGCCCATCTTCTAATTAAAAATGTGGCAATCTCAACTAATGATTCATTTCGTAATTGTAATGATTGCATCTAATTACCAAACATTGAGGTAATGATGTCACTGACTTTTTGATATTCTATATTTCCCCACTGTGTATACACATTACCAAAAACAATTTTTGCTGATTTTTTAGGACTCATTCCCTCATCAAGTAATTTTCCAAATGCAATTGTTTCTCTTAAACTTGGAGAGTAGAATAATTCTTCAACTGCAGCAGCCTGTCTTAATACATTAGCAAGTTTAATTGCTTGAATGATTTCAGAATCATGATTTCCAGAAACATGTCTTTTAACAATTTTTAGCTCTGTATCTTCTGGAGGATATTCTAGGCTAATTCTAACTGGAAACCTACTGAGTAACTGTGGTGGTAGTTCTTTAGTTCCGCTATGTGTTAGTGGATTAATTGTTGCAATTACAAACCATTCTTCTTTAGCTTCTACAGTCTCACCTGCGGACTCTTTTAGTATAATCTGTCTTCTATCATCTAATGCTTCGTCTAATCTGAGTAATACATCAGCTTCAGCAGCATTTATCTCATCTAAATACAACATACTGCCTTCTTTCATTGATTTAATCAAAAGACCTTCCTCAAAACTCACGGTTCCATTCGTCAAAGTTTTTGTTCCAATAAGGTGACTTTCTCGTGTTCTAAGACTAAAATTTATTGATTCTAGTTTCATATTCATATTTTTTGCAAAATCTCTAACCAGAGATGTTTTTCCGGTACCTTTTGGACCTATTATTAATACAAATAATTTTGCGTTATATGCCTTGTTTAAAATCTCATTTGAATTATTCCAATCTAAATATTGTATCTCTTTTGACATCTGATATTTTTTTAAGATTAAAGTTTACAAATAAAGCTTAGTTTTGATATTGAGGTAATTTAGCATTAGATTCATCAAGAATATGATGTAGTTTCTTACTCCACTCATCAAATCCCTCTGGAGATTCAGGATACTCGTAATAGTGTTTTGTTAAGAGTCTATTTTGTTGTGTAGTAAAACGTAAACCATCAGCTAGTTTTTTGTTTAATGCACCTCTGATCATCATTCCTAATTTTGTAACATTTGAAAAATCAGGATGCTCCCCTTTTGAAATAGCCTCAACATCTAGATTTCCTAAAAAATGTTTCATTCCATAACTAATTTGTTCATTAGTGAGAGTTTGAATTAATTTTCTGAAAATTTCTAATCCAGCTGTCTTATAACCATATTCATTAATGAATTCTTTATTGTATTTCCATAATCCTTTCTCAGTAACATCTCCTGATTGAATTGCTTCTACTACACATTTTCCAACAATAGTTCCCGCAACTAATGCTGGGCCAATACCTCCTGCATCTAGTGGCTTTGGCATCCATGCAGAATCCCCAACTAATACAAATCCATTTGCAACCATACAGTCGTTTTGTCTTCTAACTGAAACTTGGAAATTCCCAGTTGCATTATTCTTATCTTGAGCATCTTCTGACAGTCTTGGATTTTTAATTGCTCGATTTCTTTCAACGTATTGATTAATCAACATGGATACATTATCATTTTTTCCTAATCTCTGATTTCGTTTTTCAAGAAGTGTTTTTTCAACCCCAAGACCTATGTTTACTTTATTTTTTCCTTTAGGAAATACCCATCCATATCCACCTGGAGCAATATCTTGATCAAGATGAATTATGCAATAATTTGGATCAAATTCAGTTAGATCTTCTTCTCCTTGGTCAAAATACATGATGTGTCTTCCTGTTGATTCTACATCTGTACGATCTATTTTTCTTTCCATCTTTGTTGTGTTGGCAATTTGATTTCGAAGCATAGAAGTCATTCCAGTTGCATCGATTACAACTTTGGCTGTCTTTTTGTATGGAGTTTTTGTTTTGTTGTTTATTCCTTGAACTCCAATTACTTGATTTCCATCATATACTAATCCTGTAAGATTAATTTCAAAATCAAAATCTACTCCCATTGCTAATGTTCTTTCGTTTTGACGTTCTGGCAAAATTTGTCTATTGAGCATGTATCCAGCACCATCAAATGGAATTGATGTTTCTCTGTCTGGAGAAAATGCCATTACGCCTTTTACTTTATGTTCTATCTCTGGATCACTCCAGTTTACTTTAATTCTGTTTGTCATGAAATCTACTGCTTCTTTACTAACTGCGTCTCCACATATCCAACCTGATACACTTTTAGAACCTGGTAAATTTGATGGGCTTCTGTCAACTACTAAAATTTTTAATCCTTGATTAGAATAATGTGAAACTGATTGAGCAGCAATCGTTCCTGCTAACCCTCCTCCAGCTATTATGACATCGTAATCTACCACAAAAGAACGCGTCGTTTATCCGTATTTAAAATAATACCTTGGTTTCAGATAAGGAATTTTTTGATCTTGATAATTAATTTTAAAATGGGGTCGGTTCGTCGCGGCGTCTTCAAAGCTTTCGCTCAGACTGGAGCGG
>CAZDPM010000075.1:5443-6212 GCA_964507355.1 uncultured Nitrosopumilaceae archaeon | reverse complement strand
TTTTTTGTTACTGCTCTAGTATCAATTCCTGAAATTCCAGGAATTTTTTCATTATACATCCACTCATCTAGAGTCATCAACATATTCCAATGACTGGCAGATAAAGAGAGTTCATGGACAACTAAACCTCTTATTTGAATTTGATTAGATTCAAAGAATACAGATATTCCATCCTTATCTTTAATTGATGGATCTGGGACTCCGTAATTTCCAACAAGAGGGTAAGTAATAGTGAGAATTTGGCCACTATATGATGGATCAGTCAGGGTTTCAGTATATCCTACCATTCCAGTATTAAAGACGATTTCACCAAAAACAGTTGTAGAATAACCAAAGCCTTTACCATCCAAAACCGTGCCATCATCAAAAATTAGCTTCCCAAACTTGTTTGCGTGGACTGATTTCTTTGTAGTAATTGTGACCCTCGACGAGTACTTTTGATTCTGGATTTAAGTTTTTTGAAGGTTGATCGCAAAAAAAATGAAAAATATCTTAAAGTGCGCGGAATTCTTCACTCCACTTATGATATGCACGTACCATTTCAAGTGAAACACTTGGTTTTCTTCTTTCCATAATTGCCTTAAAGTCAGCAGTTAGGAGTTCACGTGGTTGTATTGGCGATTCGCCTTCTACGGGTTCATGATAATCAGGAGCGTTAAATATTTCATGAACTGCTTTGATTTGTGCTGCTTGACAAACATCTTTAATATCACTTGCGCTATAACCATCAAATAGTTTTGAGAGTTCTGCCACGTTGACTCTAACTGCA
>CAZDPM010000075.1:0-5433 GCA_964507355.1 uncultured Nitrosopumilaceae archaeon | reverse complement strand
CATTTTTCAACGGAGCAGTGTATTGTTGAAATAGACTTTCTCTTGCAGCTTGAGTTGGAAGTGAAACGTAAATTCTTTTTTGGAATCTTCTGAGAAATGGCCAATCAAGACTCCATGGTTTGTTTGTAGCGCCAATAACATAAAGCATCAAATCTTTACCTTTTCCATTAACACCATCCATCTCTGTTAAGAATTGATTTTTGGTTCGTACTTCTCCACCAACTTCACTATTTCTAGAACCTAAAAGAGAATCAACCTCATCTACAAATAAAATAACAGGCTTACCTTCTTTTTCAGCATATTTTCTTGCCATTACAAATAATTTTGAAACGTTCTTTTCGGCTTCACCTAACCATTTGCTCATCATAGATGCTGCGTCAACATTAATGAAATAACCATCCATTTCATTTGCAGTTGCAGCAGCTAACATGGTCTTTCCAGTTCCAGGTGGACCGTAAAGAAGCATTCCTTTTGGCCATCCTAAAGGAAATAGATCCGGTCTTTTTGTAGGATAAACAATAGATTCACGTAAAGCATTCTTTGCATCGTCTAATCCAATAACTTCACTCCAAGTAACATTGGGTTTTTCTTTCATTACAAGATCTTCAAAATCATTTTCATCGGTTTGTCTTTGAACAGATGCTTGTTGTTCTTTAGGAGAAGCGTGAGGATCAACTGCAGGCTCAACTCCACGAGATTCTTGAAGTGCTGTTATTCTGTTATGATAAGAATTGCATCGGTCTTTGTAAATAGGATTTAGTTTGCTTGTCGGATAAAGCTGTATTAGTTTTACAAGTGCATCAATTGCATGTTGGTAATGTGTGATAGCCATGCCTCGCGCTCCTTGAGAGTCAAACTTGATTGCCTCTGAAGCATATTTACTTGCATTATTTTCTAATTCTTGCGGGGCTAAACTCATATCACTTGCACATTATCCCCTTGATGTTTTTCTTGGTATTTGGAGGTGTTAATTGGTGTAGTAAAATTGGTTAAATTAAATGAACCATTTTTTAGTTCATCGTCAGATTCACCAAGATATGATTTTTCAAGATCTAAATTTTCTGAAAGTTTTGAGTGCATGTTCTTTACTTTGTTAATAGAATCTTCAGCTGATAAAATTAATTCGGAGATATCATCATCAATACTTTCTATAGATTGTGCGGATTCTCCAATAATTGAAACAAAGTGTTGTAAAATTAAACGCGTTTCTTTTTTATCCTCATATTTGCAGAGCATAAAACTAGCCAATCCAACAATTTTATTTATATCCTGTAATTCCTCCATAGTTAATTTATCAATTTTAACATCAGATGTAGATAATTTTTTTTCAATTTTTGCAGATATTAATTGAATATTAGAGATATCTTTTGGCAAATTGGCTTTTGGGTTAAGAAAATTCAAGTACTGCATGCTTTAGAAAAATCAAGATTAGGATACTGCTTATTTATTTTAGAGTCGACCATCAATTTTACTTCATTGAGTACTAAGGAGGATTCGATATTGGACTGACTAAAATCAAATCTAGCCTCAGTAAGAATTGCTGAATCTAAAATAATACTACCTAAATGTACTGATAACTCTGAAAGATTTTGACTGCAAGTAGGAAGTAAAGCATATAGCTGAGCACTGACAGTTCGCATCATCGGGATCAAAGGTAAAAGTTTAGGAATGCTTGTTATATCAGATATCGAGTTAATTTTCTTTTGAATTTTAGAGAGGATTTCTAAAGAAAAAGATATAGTTCTTTCAAAATCAAGTGCGTGAACACAAGTATGATCGTCATTATCTAGTTCTAAGTAGATACGGTTTGAATTTTTTATATCGGTTTTTTTTCTTTTTAAAGTATCAATCATATCACCTAGTAAATAATTTGAATATTCCAGTCTTGGAACAATAGTGACTGTCTGAGACACACTAGAGCGTTTGGGTCTAATATGATTAGGATTAATCATCATACCAATATGTCAACATGGATTTGATATTTCAGGACGGTGTCACAATTTTACCAGTAACCGCAGTAACACCACTGGTGAGTTACAGTTTTGAATTTTTTTGAGTATTTGTGTAAAGGAATTTAGCTTTCGATATTACTTAATCATATGTAAAGAAGAAATCATGACAAATGAGCAAATCTTAACTGTGAGTCTTGAAGAATTTGGCTTGAGTAAGTACGAGGCTCAGGCATATGTTGCCCTTGTATCAAAAGGAACAATATCAGCAAGCGAACTTGCATATTATTCAGATCTTCCAAGAACCAAAATATATCCAACTCTATTAAAACTAGAAAGTAAAAAATTAGTCATTATTTCAAAAAGCAAACCAATTATGTGTACAGCAATTGCACCCGAAGACGCCTTTGATTCAATTATTCATGAACAAATCAACAAAGTAAATGCAATGAATGCATTAATTTCAAATTTAAAAAAGGCAAGTGAAGAAAGCAGAAAATCTAGAGGTTCAGAAGAAAAAAGATATTTTCACATTAGTGCAAACAATGTACTAGAACAGTTAAGAATAATGATTGAAGGTTCAAAATCTTCTATCAATATCATAGTTGATCAGTGGGGATTAGGATTACTTGGGGAGTGCAGAGAGCAATTACTATCAGTGCTTCGTAGAAATTTAGAAGTAAGATTATTACTGCCATCAACGCAGATTTGTTCAGAAGCATATAGAACAATACCAAATGAAGTAAAAATTAGATCATCAGATATAATACAAAATTGTTTTGTGTTTGATGAAACAGAAGTATTGATGGTAGATGATGAAAATGGAAAGGGGGTAATATTCTCATCAACTGAAATATTAGGAATAAATCAAAATAGAATTTTTACAGAGATTTGGAGAAATTCAGTCAAAACAGAAGCTCTTGCAGATATGACAAAAAATGAAGCCCAAGAAGTATACAAAATTATTCGAATTATCAATGAAAATGGATTAATACATGTTCTAAATTCAATAATGGTTTCAAAAAAATCTGATTTAGATATGCTCAAATTACTTGAGAAAAATGGAATTAATTTAAAAAATAAGTCATTAGATGAAATAATTGAGATTATGGATGCCGCACTACAAATAATGTGTTCAGGACATGTAAATTTTGATGCTAATACTAAAAACATAACAATTGAATCAAAATTAAACAGCGGTCATTCTTTACCATGGGTGTATATCTTAGACGGTTGCCTACAAAGACAAGGATACAAAACAAGGACAATATATCAAAATAATCAAACTAAGGGCGAAAAAGTCACTATCAAAATAAGTAAAAACTAAAATCAGATAACCCCAATCACAAACATATGATAGAAGAAAAAATAAAAACAATTGGAGTAAACATTCCAGTTCCACCAACCCCTGCAGGTTCTTATATTCCACTAGTAAAAACCGGAAATTTACTATATGTTTCAGGACAAATTCCATTACAAGATGGAAAAGTAGCATTTACAGGAAAAGTTTCAGATGCAAATATTGAAACTGCACAAAAATCAGCAAGAATTTGTGCAATTAACATACTAGCACAATTAAAAAAAGAATTGGGAGATCTAGACAAAATTTCTAGATTTGTGAGATTATCGGGATTTGTAAATTCAATGCCAGAATTCACACAACACCCAAGAGTAATTAATGCAGCATCAGATTTAATTTATGAAATATTTGGAGAGTGTGGAAAACATACTAGAATTGCAGTTGGAGTATCAAGTTTACCGCTAAATGCAATGACTGAGATTGATGCGATAGTAGAAATTAAATAAAAAGATTAGATTTTTAAATTTAATTTTTTATTAAATTCTTTAAGGAATGTTTGAATTTTTGGTTTTGGAATAACTGCACCACATGCCTTATCATGTCCTCCTCCAGAACCACCAAGGTCAGTTGCAAGCAAATTAACAATTTGACCCAAGTGAACTTTACAAGATTTAGAACCTCTAACTGAGACCGCATAGATACCATGATCAACTCTCTCTTTGTAAGCAACGCCAACATCTTTTCCAGATAACCCTAAAACAAAATTAACGGCTCCACTTGCTCCAGAATCCATAATTTCCATATATCCAATATTTTTCATAGTTTTCATTCCTTTTTTGACTTTAGCAATTATTTGAGCTAATTTTTCAACTTGAATTTGGGCAAATTCAAAAGTATTTGGAATTTCATGTGGGAATTTTGATTCTGCTAACTCTTCTACAAGATACAACAAATAATCAGGATCTTTTTGATGTCCAACTATGTTGTAAGTAAGAACAGTTGCATTGATTAAAGCAAATTGTCTATCATATATTTGAAGTAATTTTGAGCCAATTGGTCTATCCTCCATATAATCAGTAATGGCCGCACATGCTGCAATGAATGGAGCATGATCCGAAAGTTTCGATTTAAATGCGTTATAGACTTGAACAGTAGTACATTCATTGATATCATGAATCATTTTAACTTTAATTTTTTCTAGGGCCTTTGCAATATTGGGATCAATATCATGATGATCAATGTATGTTACAGTCACACGATTCTTTTTTAGAGTTTTTAACAGTTCAACAAATTCATCTTGATTCTTTTTACTAAGACCTAAATCACAAATGTATAATGACTTTAATTTTTCATCTGAACAAACGTTCTGTATAGCCTCCATCTGTCCTGGATAATCAACTAAAATAGAATCACCGCCAAAAGCCTGTCTAATCAAAGCTGCAGAACTAATACCATCAGCATCTTCTTTATGAGAGATACAAACAACTTTAGTTTTTTGTTGAGTAGGTTTTGTTTTTTTTACTGTTTTTTTCTTTGTAGGCTTTACAGTTTTCTTTGTCTTAGATGAGACCATTATTGTCGATTCACTTACATGCCCTCATTTAAATCAAGAATGAAATCTACTGAGATTCACGTGATTCTTGTTTTATGCTTTGATTGGACAAAGATGTTGAATTGACAAATACATCATAAAATGACACACCGTCTAGCTGAGTTTGAATATCAATTTCTTGAATTTTGAGTAATTCATCTTCAGATGCAGTCAAAACAAGATTGTCAAGTTTCTCTAAAAGTTCTCTTTCTGATGTATTCATTTAGTTTTTATCGAAAAATAATCATTTATGAGCCAGAGTTGTCAGATTAGACTATTCTATTCACATTTTCTAAGTAAAAAAATCTGAAATTGCGTAGTTATTATTAATTTTCATTTATTGAAAAATGAAGATATAGATTAGAAATTCGAGTAAATGTAAACGAGTCTAGACTAATTACTAAACTTCAGAGACGTATTTCTCGCATAAATATAATAAAAGATTGGACAAAGTAACTATGTGGAGACAAAAAACATAGGCTTACGTGGAATTGAGGTTGCAGATACCAGAATCTCAAACATAGATGGAGAAAAAGGCAAGCTGATTTATCGTGGCTATGACATATTAGAGCTCACAAAAAGATCAAGTTTTG
>CAZDPM010000074.1:0-6072 GCA_964507355.1 uncultured Nitrosopumilaceae archaeon | reverse complement strand
GGATTTCTTTGATGCCTTCTTTGAAGGAGCTTTGGATTTCTTTGATGCCTTCTTTGAAGGAGCTTTGGATTTCTTTGATGCCTTCTTTACAGATTTTAGTCTTTTAGATAATTTCCGTTTTTTGGCAAGTATTGCTTGAAGAGCAGAAGATGCTTTTTCAAGTGCTTTTGCTACTGATTCCTCAGCTTTAGTTTTTTGCTCTAAATCTTTGGCAAGTTTTTCAGCAGTTTTACGGCTCGTACTCATTGTTTCTCGTAATGATGGCTTTGATTTGACTTGTTTTTGGATTTTTGTGCTTATTTTGGATTTTATATCATTAATTTGGTCAATCTCATTGGTGATCTTTTTTGCCATTTTTTCTCTAATTTTTATCTCGGATTCAAGTTCCTGAATATGGTCACGAATTGTGTTTATTCTAAAATTAGTATTTTGTTCTTCTTCGGTGTTTTTAGCAAACTCCAGTTCCTGTTCAAAATTAGACAGTGTCTCTTTTTCACTATTTAGACGATCATTTGCAGACGCGACTAATCTTTCAATACTTTCTAATTGCGATATTTTTTGATTTAGCACCTCAGATACATCAGTTACGTTCTCTTTTTCAGATTCAATTTTTCTATCAAGTGAATTTAAACCAGAAGATGATCTTCGTTCAAGTGATCGTATTTGTTGGAGTTGCCTTTCAGATTTTTTTCTAAGGTTAGTTGCTTGTTGTTTCTTTTGTCTTAGTTTAACTACTAATTTTTCTAAAGATGTCAACAATTCATTAATGATAAATCCGTCGGTTAAGTTATGAATATAATCATGATTTGACTTACCAGTTAAGAAAATTAACACATATTGATCGCAAAATCATTTTTTAAAAAAATATTAGTAAAGAGAATTATAAAAAAGGAATGGATTTTCATCCAAAAGATTTACCAGTATCTAAGACTTATGATCTCAAAGATGTCAAAGATGCTTTAGATGCGGTTGAAGACATGGTTAAGATGGGATTCAATAACAGAAAAGAAGGTTTCAAAGTTTTAATGCCAAAAGAATCAAAACTTGCAAAAAGAATAGGGTATACTGTAACTACAGGAGTAACACATGGACTTAGACAAAAAAATGAAATTAGAGATATAAAATATTGGACATATCATCATGATCAAGATCATTATGCCATAGTTTTGATCAGTAATCAAATATTAACAGAATTAGGTTTTTGATTTCTCAAATATTTTGTATAATTTTGTTCTTTTAGCCATTACACCAGCTAGCATCACACCAAGAATGGTACCTCCAATAACATCCATTGGAAAATGCTGAAGCACATACACCCTACTTATAGATACCAATAATGGATAAAGTAGCAACAAGTAACAACCCCTAGGAAATCGTTCAGATAAGGCAAATCCAAGAACTATACCAAAAATTATCGCCCTAGATGCATGTCCAGACGGGTAAGATGCATTGTATCCCCCTTCACAAAACAAAGCAAATGTATCATGACTGATTTCAACTGGGAACGGTGTACCTACATATTCAAAATCAGGTCTATCTCTATCCATTCCACATTTTATGTATCCAGTGAGTAATGTGGATAAAACAATTAGAATCATCAGAGTTATCCCAATTCTTCTAGTCTTTTTTATCAAAAGCATCAATATACCAAAACCTAGCATCCATATTGTATCACCACTTTCCGTAATGATTTGCATGATAATATCCAAAAAGGGATTTCCCACATTATCTACAGCAAAAGAAATTACGTATTGATCAAAACTTTCTGTAGTTTGAAAGTATACCAACATAGATAAAATTACAAATGAAATTACAAGTAAAACAAATGATCTAGATCGTATATCAAAAATCCAATTTTGCAATTAAATAAACCTCAAGTATGTTATTTTTAATTTTTCTCAAGTAGATAAGTATTGAAAATAATTTTAGAATAACTATCAAATCACAATAAAAAAAGATCGGCTAAAGAATTTAACTAAGTGGGTAATAGGAATGATGTGAAGGTACTAACATTAGATGATTTTGACCTAAAAGGTAAGACCGTTTTTTTAAGAGTGGATATGAATTGTCCAATAGATTCAAACACAATGGAAATTTCAGGTACCAAAAGAATTGAAGAAGCCATTGAAACTTTACAATCACTAAAAGAAGCCAAAGTTGTTGTTGCGTCACATCAAGGAAGAGTTGGAAATGATGATTATACAGGAATGGACAAACATGCAAAAGTTCTCGAAAATTTAATGAATAGAAAAATCAAGTATGTTGAAGATACAATTGGTGAAGCTGCACAAAATGCCATTAAAAATTTAGAAGTTGGAGATATTTTACTTTTAGACAATCTAAGATTATGTGCAGAAGAAAATTATGAATTTACACCAGAAAATGCTGCAAAAACAATCATGGTAAGTAGATTATCAAAGTTGTTTGATCTATGTGTATTGGATTCGTTTCCTAGTGCACATAGATCACACCCATCAATAGTTGGATTTCCATATGTTCTTCCAGCATGCGCAGGAAGAATTGTAGAAAGAGAAGTTAGAAATCTTGATAAGATCATGACGGTTGCAAAGGCACCACATGTGATTGTACTTGGAGGTTCCAAGGTTCCAGATAGATTAGAAGCAATTAAGATGCTTATTCAAAATGGGCGTGCAGATCACGTATTACTAACAGGATTAATTGGAAATGTCTTCATGCGGGCACAGGGAAGAATACGATACCCATTAGGAATTAAAAGAGAAGACGAAGTAGTTGCAAAGGCACATGCTTTGATTGGTGAATACCCAGATGTTTTTTCTACGCCTGTAGATGTTGCAATTGACAAAGATGGTGATAGAGTAGAGATGGACGTAAGAGAATTGGAGAATGGAGCTAAAATTTATGATTTGGGACCTAAGACCGTAGAACATTATTCAAAATTAATCGCAGGTGCAGGTACAGTTTTCATAAGTGGTCCTGCAGGATTCTTTGAGAAACCAAATTTTAGCTACGGAACTAAGGGATTACTTACATCAGTATCTAATTCAATGGCAACTACACTAGTCAGTGGAGGTCATTTGACATCTGCATTAAAAGAACAAGGTTTGGAGGAAAAAATCAATCATATAAGCACTGCAGGTGGAGCGCTTGTTCTTTATCTTACTGGCAATAAGCTCCCAATGATAAAAGCACTGGAAGATGCAGCTAAGAAATACAGATCTAAATAAATGATTTACACAAAGGGTTAGGGCAGATTTGTTTTTCATTCATTCCAAGATACACATCTAAATTACATGTATTGCAGCGTTGCTTTTTCATAGGTTCAAAAAGCTTCATCCAAATTGTTGTAAAATTTTGTGCGATATTTCTTGCAAGTCCAGAATTGCAAAGATCCATAAAATATGATTCAATATCATCTATAATCCATGAAGGGTCTAGATCACCGTTCTGTTTGATTTTCTCAAAAATTTCATCGTTAGTAAATTTTTCATCAACATCATTATAGTTTTCAAAAATTATTTTTCTGATTTGAAGTGAAATTGGAATTATAGGAGTAAACGCATCCATATTAGTACAGACTATCTGCCTCTTCTTTTAACTTATCCACATCTTGAGAATCTTTCATATGGGTTCCAAGGTAAGAGTAGAGAGCTGATTTTAGTACCTTAAGTGATAGCAATGCACATTTTATACGAACAGCTTGCAAGTGTTCTAAACCCAATTCACTTAGGACATCATGTTTAGTTATTTTTCGAGCTTCATCTATTCCCTTACCTTTTGTAATCTCAGTTAGGACTGAAGAGCAGGCCATGCAGATAGCACATCCTTTGCCATGAAATTTGATGTCAGATACTTTGTCATCAACAATTTTCATATCAATGTCAATACTGTCACCACATAATGGATTAGAGTCATGAAAAGTAACATCTGGGTTTTCTATTGTACCAAAATTAATTGGATTTCGCGAATAATCAATTATCATCTCATGATAAATATCTGCGTTACTGCTCATAATTTGAATATCCTCGCAACTTTAGTCAATGCAGCAATTAGGGAATCGACTTCTTCTTTAGTACTGTAAATGTAAAAACTTGCTCTAGACGTAGCTGCAACGTTTAGTCTTTCCATTAATACTTGAGCACAATGATGTCCAGAACGTACTGCAATTCCTTCCTCATCAATAATTTGAGCGACATCGTGAGGATGGACGTCTGAAAAATTAAACGATATCACACCACCTCTTTTTGAAATATCTTTTGTGCCATAAATCACAAGTCCTTTTACTTGAGATAATTTTTCAATAGCATAAGTTGTCAATTCAATTTCATGTTCTCGTACATTTTCCATTCCAAGTTTAGTAAGATAGTCTATGGCAGTTCCCAATCCAATGACATCGGCAATGTTTGGAGTACCAGCTTCAAATTTGTAAGGTAGATCGTTCCATGTTGTTTCATATTTGTGAACTTCTCGGATCATATCACCACCGCCGTGAAATGGAACCATGGTTTCCAATACAGATTTTCGCACCCATAAAACGCCAATTCCAGTAGGTCCTAGCATTTTATGGCCAGAAAATGCAAAAAAGTCACAGCCTAATTTTTCTACATTAACTGGCATGTGAGGAACAGCTTGTGCTCCATCAACTAGAGTCAACACACCGTGTTCTTTACATTTTGAAATTATTTTTTCTGCGTCAGTAATTGTCCCAAGAACATTGGACATTAGACTAAATGTTACAAGTTTGACTTTGCCTGTTGCAAGATATTTATCAAGATCATCTAAAATCAATTCTCCATTATCACCCATACCAATGTATACTAATTTAGCTCCTTTTTCCTGAGTTAATAGTTGCCAAGGTACGATATTGCTATGATGTTCGTATTCGGTTGTAACTATAATGTCATCTTTGTTAATATGATTTCTCCCCCATGCATATGCAACTAAATTAATTGCCTCAGTTGTTCCTCTAACAAAAATAATCTCTTCTCTATTTTTTATATGAATAAAATTTGCAATCTTATCTCTAGTGGATTCATAAAGTTCAGTTGCTTCTTCTGCTAGAGCATAAACTGCTCTGTGAATGTTTGCATTATGATTTCTATAGTAATCAGCAATTGCATCAATTACTTGATTTGGTTTTTGTGTTGTAGACGCATTATCAAGATATACAAGTGTTTTATTGTCTCGGACTATACGTTGTAAAATAGGGAAATCTTTTCGTAAATTTTCAAAAGTTGTTTGTGCACTTTGCATCTCTAAACCTCGACATAGATCTCGTTTTGATCTATTTTAACATTGTATGTATTTAGCGGTGTTTCAGCAGGAAGATTTTCAGGTTTGCCATTTTGCAGATTAAAAACAGAAAGATGTAACGGACATCTCACACCTTCTTCAGTAAGAAATCCTGTAGATAGGTCAGCATCAGCATGAGTACATATTAAATCAGTTGCAAAGATTTTTCCTTTTTGATTTGCCAAAAGAATTTTTTTGTCGTCATGGATAAATCCAAAAAGATGGCCAGTCTTTACTTGATCCAATTTACAAGCTTTAATCCATTGAGCCAAGTTAATCACCGATACTTGTAATGTTGCTCAATTTCAGAATCTTCGTTGTAACGGGTTTCTTCAATTTCAACAAACTTTGTGAGCTCTTCATCAGTGTTAATTGTCAATTCACGAGATTCCCATTTAGATTCAATCAAGAATGCAATCCAGGCTCTAACCTGATATGACATTTTTCTGGATAACGGCTCCAAAAATCCCTCAATAATTGTTCTTTCAGCCTCAGCTTCTGTCAAACATCGGGTTTTAAGATAGAAAATTTGTTCCTCATCAATTTGGGCAACAGATGCAGAATGTGTTGCTTTAACATCATTAGTAAAAATTTCTAATCCAGGAATTGCATCAGATTTTGCGTCTTTGTCGAGTAGAATAGAACGGCCAGACAAAAATGAATTTGATTTTGTTGCTTTTTCTTTAATTCGAATCATTCCTTTGAAAAGAGATTTTGATTTATTTCTGAGAATTGATTTTTCAATAACTCTAGCATCAGTAGATGGACTTTCATGATTCACGTTTGTTTGAATATCAAAAG
>CAZDPM010000073.1:0-6322 GCA_964507355.1 uncultured Nitrosopumilaceae archaeon | reverse complement strand
CGCCAGGTAAGGGATTCGAGCCCCTGCACGCTTGCGCGTAGCCGTTTTCGAGACGGCCGCCGTACCACTTGGCTAACCTGGCAAGAAATCTTGGAATTACCACATAATAAAGCAAATCAGAATCAATTAAAAAATAATTTAAGCCGAATCTATATCAAATAACTCATTTTGAAAGCGCTTGATAATTTGTTGTTTGTTTTTGTTCCACTCTTCCTCAGATACTTGATCAGAAAATATTGAACGAAATTCAATAGTTGGAACGTTATTCAAAATGGTTTGTTTTTCGTCTTCAGATAAAGGAAAATATGAAACAATTTTTAAAATATTATTTCGTGATTCTTTAATATCATATATTTTCTCTTTCAAGTTTACAGATAAATCCAAAGGGTTCATCATTTGATGAAAGTTTTCTTTTTTATATATCCAATCATGATTAAAACGATCAAATTCTAAACGATAAAGACAAAATAGCTCAAAAATCAACAGCAATCAATGGGACTAAATCTCAAAGAATTAGTAGTAAGAGAAAAGACAAATCTAGAATCATTTTCATCCAGAGTTATAGCAATTGATGCATATAATGCGATTTATCAATTTTTGGCAAGCATAAGAGGTCCAGACGGATTACAATTATCAGATTCAGAGGGAAGAATAACTAGCCATCTTAGCGGATTACTTTATAGAAATATCAATTTTTTATCATTAGGGATAAAGCCAGTTTACGTATTTGATGGAAAACCACCATCGTTGAAAACTGCAGAAATTGAAAGAAGAAAACAGATCAAAAAAGATGCCACGGTAAAATATGAAAAAGCGATTGCTGAAGGAAATTTAGAAGATGCTAGAAAGTTTGCACAGCAAACAACAAGTATGAAAGATGGAATGGTAAAAGAGTCAAAACAAATTTTGTCGTATTTTGGAATTCCATACATTGATGCAGCATCTGAAGGTGAAGCAACTGCAGCCCACCTAACAAATACAGGGCAAGCATATGCATCTGCAAGCCAGGACTTTGATTCTATACTTTGTGGAGCAAAAAGATTAATTAGAAATTTTACAAACAGTGGAAGAAGAAAGATTCCAAGCAGAAACACGTATGTAGAAATTGAACCAGAAATAATTGAAACTCAAAAAACATTAGAAACACTAGAAGTCACAAGAGAACAAATCGTGGATATTGGAATTTTAATTGGTACAGATTTTAATCCAAATGGATTTGAACGAATAGGACCAAAAACTGCATTAAAAATGATAAAACAGTATTCACGATTAGAAGACATTCCACAAATTCAAGAACAGCTACAAACAATTGATTTTGAGCAGATTCGCAAAATATTTCTCCAGCCAGTAGTGACAGAGGTAGATGAGATAGTCTTTGGAAAGGTAGACTATGAAGGAATGACAAACTATCTAGTCAAAGAGAGAAGTTTTTCAGAAGATAGAATACAACCTTCTTTGAATCGACTTAAAAAAGCACTAGAAAAAAAGAGTCATAATTTAGATCAGTGGTTTAGCTAGGTTGTAGGATTCATCAGTGCTGCACGCTCTCTGACTTTTGTATCAACTGGCGCCATAACATATTGATCAGGTTTGCCTCTACATTCACCGATATTTACTGCAAATCCATCTGATGTCTCTGCAATACAACCTGATTCAGTTACTGCAACAATCCTAACCAGCTCCATGTTTTCAGATGGTGCCACATACCACATCAGATATACAAATAGTAACAGAGCCCCAGCTGCAATAATACCGCCGACGATAAATATCGAATTACTCTTTGATTTTTTTTTAGATTGTCCACCTAATGCTGACATGACTAATTTATGTGAAAATCATATAAAAACAAGGTGGCATTTTATCATAATTGGTTTTAGCAATTTAATTTATAGAAGGATTTATGGAGTTTGATTTTCAAAAAAATAGGTCATAGTTTAATATTAAAAAACATCGGATACCATGTTGGCAAGATTTCAACTTAATAACTAGTCAAAGATAAAATAAAAAATGCTACAAACAGAAGCAAGAAAAATTCTCAAGGATGCACCAATAATGTGGAGACGAATCAATTCTATCGGAATAATTCTAGATTGTAATTCGACTTATGCTAACAAGTTAGGATATGCAAAGACAGAGATTCTAGGCAGAACAATATTTGAGCATGTTCCAAAAGACGTGTGGGAAATAATGAATGACTCTCTAAAAACATGGTTTGAGACAGGAAATGTAACAGATAGGGAAATCACATTTAAAAAACAAGATGGGGGTACTTTTCCAGGCATATTACACGCAGTCAGCCTTTATGATGAGAAAAAAAACCTGCTTGGTAGCAATACAGTGATTTTTGATCTTACAGAATTAAGCGATAGAAAAATTAAAGAATTTGAAGAATATTTCGAAGAAGCAAAAAACAAGCTTGATGAAATTAAAAATACTGAATATGACAATTTAGATGAAAATTCTAAATCAGAGTACGATGGATTAAAGAAAATGTTTGATGTGTTGATAACAACTGATTTAAGAGCATTAAAAAAATAAAATTATTTTGTTTTATTTTGAATTGATTTTTGTAATTCATCAAATGAGGATTGGATTTCAGATACTGCAGCACCATCTTCCAAAGTGCTAACATCACCAATAGTTTCGTTATTGGCTATTGCTTTTAGCAGTCTTCGCATAATTTTACCACTACGAGTTTTTGGTAGTTTTGCTACAAAATAGATTTGTTGTGGAGTTGCAATTGCACCTATATCATTTCGTATTTTTATTGATAGTTCTTTTTCTAAAAGTGTAGTGTTTTTTGTTACATTTTGTTTTAAAACTACAAACGCAATTATTATTTCACCTTTAATCTCATCTGGAATTCCACAAACTGCGGATTCTGCAACATCATTATGGGATACAAGACAGCTCTCAAGCTCGGCAGTTCCTATTCTATGACCAGCCACTTTGAGAACATCATCTGCCCTTCCCAATAACCAAAAGTAACCATCAGAATCTTTTAGAGCATAATCACCAGGATAGTAGCAATTTTGATATTTTGACCAATACACCTCATTGTATTTCCTATCATTGCCCCACAAAGTCAAAAGCATTCCAGGCCAAGGATTTTTGATTATCAAATAACCTTTTGTGTTTGCGGGTACTTCATGTCCAGTTTCATCAACCACAGATATTTGCAATCCCGGAATAGGCAGAGTTCCAGAGCCGGGCTTTAGCGGAATTGTTTCCAAACCAGGTAAAGCAGATATCAACATGCCTCCGGTTTCAGTTTGCCACCAGGTATCAATTATCGGGCATTTTTCTTTTCCAATTATTTTGAAATACCATCTCCAAACTTCAGGGTTAATTGGCTCACCAACACTTCCTAAAAGTCTAAGTGATGAAAGATCAAATGAATTTGGAAGATCATCTCCAAACTTCATAAACATTCGTAGCGCAGTAGGAGTAGTGTAAAAAATTGTAACTTTGTATTTTTCAATAACATTCCACATCCGTGACGCGTCTGGAAAATCTGGTGCACCTTCATACATTACTTCTGTTGCACCATGTAACAGTGGGCCATAAACTACATAGCTGTGTCCTGTAACCCATCCAATGTCAGCAGTACAAAAAAACACATCAGAATCTTTAATGTCAAATGCCCACTTGAATGTAGAGTGTAAATGTGTTAGATAACCTCCAGTTCCATGCAGTACACCTTTTGGTTTTCCAGTTGTTCCAGAAGTATACAAAATGTAAAGTGGATGAGTGCTGTCTAATTTTTCTGCAGGACAAACATCAGATGCATTTTCCATTAATTTATTCCAAAGCTTGTCTTTTAAAGAAAGATTGATTTTATTTTTTGTCCTCTCAACTACAATTACATTTTGAACAAAGTCAAGATCATTAATTGCTTCATCAATAACTTCTTTGAGTTTAATTATATTGCCTCGTCTATACCCGCCGTCAGCAGTAATTACTATTTTTGAATGAGAATCTTCTATTCTGTCTTTAATTGCAGTGGCACTAAATCCAGAAAATACAACAGTATGAGTTGCACCTATTCTAGCACATGCAAGCATCGATATGGGTAATTCGGGAATCATTGGAAGGTAAATAGTTACCCTGTCACCTTTCTTAACGCCGAGCGATTTTAGAGCATTTGCAAGTTTTTGGACTTTAATCCACATGTCATTGTAAGTAAGAATACTAGATTCACCATTCTCGCCTTCCCACAATATGGCTGGCTTGTCAGCCTTGTTTTGCTGATGGATATCAAGTGTATTGTAAGATGCGTTAATGGTCCCACCTACAAACCATTTAGCAAACGGTGGATTCCAATCCAGTGTTTTTTCCCAGGGTGAAAACCAACTGAGATTTTTTGCCTGTTGATCCCAAAAAGATATAAAATCAGAGGATGCTTGTTTTCTGGTTTGAGTGTCATTATTTCCAAGACCGATATTAAATTCTGACATCAAAATTATGTAGAGATTCAGACTTGTAAATGTTAAAGAAAAAATAATTTAAAAAAAGTTAAGATGCTTCCATTCGTGACAGCCAGTCGTCGTAGTGTGATGTCACTTTTTTAACCTCTTTGGGAGGTGTTGGCAGATGTGATTTGGTTTCATCAGCATGTGATGCTTCTGAGTGAATGACTGGATCTGTTGGTGCCTCTGGAAGTATGGTCTGAACTAGTTGCTCCTGTTCAGAATCGCCCAGATACGAAACGGCTGATTCTTGGATTTCTTTTTTTGGAGGTGTGGTCACAGATGCTACTTCTGCATCAAGATCTGCAATTCTTCTCTTTACGTTTGAGATTTCGGCAGATTCGTGAGTTATATGCTCAATTAGGTCTGTAGCGCATGATTTCACGGTCTCAAATGTATTTTCGGAGATTTCGTTGCTCTTGTACTGTACTTTTGCATCAAATAATAACATCTTTGTAGACTTTAGCTGTTCATCTAGCGCTGCATGTCTTGCATCTAGCTTGGCTTTGATTTGATTTTCTAATTCATCCAATGATTCAAGTTTTGACTTGTATTTTTCATGAATTATTTCGGCATCTTCTTTCATGTCATCATTTTCAGAAACAATATCAATCAAGGCCTTTAGACGACGCAATGTTAGTTGTTTTTCGCGTAGAAGTCTTTGTGAGTCTAGTCTCCATTTTGGAATAAATATAACAACACTGCCTTGAACTACAAGTTGCTCATATGCGATTTGCTGTAAACCTTGAGCACCGCAGTCAACGCCAACTGATTGGATGCTTCCATCAATGTCAGTTATTGTTCCAATGACTTTACCCATGAATGTTCCGTACATGTCTTTGACGTTTTTACCGATGATATCGATATCGTCGTGTGTCATGCGTAGTTGTTTAGAGATTTGTATAACCGGGAAAGTGTGAGAAAGGTTACTAGTTTTGGTAAGATTATTTTGAGCTATAATTTTGCTTAGATAGTTTATAAAAAATAAAAAATAGCCTCATAAAAAAAGCCAATTTTATCTACAATCAAAACTATTAATTTGAAAGATTCAGGCAAGTCATTATAAGATGAAACTTAGCATAGAAGATACCAGAGAACTTGAAAATCTACTACAAATAGCAACAAGTCAAATTCCAAAGTATTTTAATTTGATAAATTCAACAAAGGAATTGTGGGATATTAAAAACATGCACGAATGTATTTTGGGAATGGTACTTCAAAAGTATATTCATGATTCTGGCCAATATTTAACAAACAAAAGAATAGATGAAAATCAACCAAGCACTGTAGAAAACACAATGAAACTATTTGATGCAGGGATTGAAATTTTTAATGAGCATATATCGGATATTAAAAGACAGATTTATGAGAATTAACATCAAGTTTAATAAAGATATAAAAAAAGTTTGAGAAAAATAATAAAAATCAGAATAGTTTTTGATTCGTCTTTAGAAAAATTCAAAAGCTAATTTGACAAACAAGATATACAACCTTGGCATCACAACGCCAAATTTTATAAATTAGCAAAGATTAGTTTGCTAGAAATTAAAGAGTACGTTAACAAGCATCATCCAAGAACAAAAATAAATTTCTTTATCAAGTTACAGCAATATACATTATTTTTATTAAATCTATGAATATGCATAAACTTAAAGATCAAAACAAAGCCCATACAGATTTTAATTAATTAGAATATTTTCTACCAGAATTGCCACCAAGGTTTTATTTTTGGTTTTGGCATTTCAATAACAGTACATATCCCATCAATCAATTTTGTGCCAGGTCCACATACTCCAAATTTTGGTGTATCAGTTTTTGGTGTATCAGTTTTTGGTGTATCAGTTTTTGGTGTA
>CAZDPM010000072.1:0-6719 GCA_964507355.1 uncultured Nitrosopumilaceae archaeon | reverse complement strand
TATTACAAAGGATGACTCGAATGCTAAAGAAGGCATTGGAAAGTATACTCAGTGAACAAGAAAGTCAAGAACTTATTTCATCTTTTGATCAGATTGGCAAGATAATCATAGTAAGGATTCCAGATTCATTACTTTCAAAAAAGAAAATTATTGGTGAGACTCTATTAAAGCAAGTAAAAGTTGCAAAAAGTGTTTTTTATCAGGCATCTGCAGTGAAAGGAGATTTTCGCACAAGAAATTTAGAAATCTTAGCAGGTGATAATAAAACAGAAACAGAATACAGTGAATTTGGCTGTAGATTTACCGTAGATGTTGAAAATGTATTCTTTTCTCCTAGATTATCTACAGAGCGAGAAAGAATAGCAAATTTGGTTCAGAATGGAGAGACGATAGTCAATATGTTTGCAGGGATAGGCATGTTTTCAGTGATGATGGCAAAAAAAAAGAAATGTATAGTGTATAGCATTGACATCAACCCTATCGCATCAAAACTTTGTGAAAAAAATATCAAATCAAATAAGATCGTAGGAGACATAGTCTCAATAAATGGAGATGCAATACGAATAATTCAAGAACAACTTCAAAATAAATCAGATAGAACTTTAATGCTGTTACCAGAAAGATCAGATGAATTTTTAGAGTCTGCAATTAATGCAACAAAAAATGGTGGAATCATTCATTATTATTCTCATATTCATGCAGATAAAAAATCAAATGCAGGAAAGCTTTCTGAAGAACATTATTTACAAGTTTCACCGGTTAGATCAAAGATTTTAGGATCAAAAATTGTAAGAGCTGTAGGTCCCAGATATTATCAAACTGTTGTGGATGTAAAGATTATGAAATAATTAATCATCTGATGAAATTGATGCTGATGATGGTTTTGTTGTTGCCATAACATAACCAATCCATGCCACAACTCCAAGAATTCCACCTGCAATCATCAAAATAGATAATTGTAAAACAATTGGACTCCATTCAGATAACATCAGTAAATATGCATAAAGAAAAAATGCCGTAATACACAATACAAAAATTGTAACGCCAACACCTTTACGCTTATCCATTAAATTCAAGTTTGTTGTGAGTTATTTATTGGTTTGAACTAATCTATTTCAATTGCCATAAGGTAAGCATCTTCACCATCACGATAATACGCATTAAGTTTTTGTCTAATAATAAATCCTAATTTTTCATACAATCTAACAGCATCATTATTACTGCATCTTACTTCAAGATAGAACTCATCACATTTTTTGAGTTTAACGCCATTTACAGATTCTTCAACTAATGCTTTTCCTATTCCTTTTTTTCTATATTCATCAAGAACTGCAACAGATACCATATGACCTTTTTTCACAAATCCTAATTTTTTAAAATTTGAAAACCCATATTCCGTTTTACACATTATGTAACCGACATGTTTTCCACCAATTTCTGCGACAATAAACGCCTCAGGAATTTCAGATAACAAACTTTCATAAAAATAATCAGAATAGTGTTCAGGCAGTGTCTTTAGATTAATTTCCATGACTGGAATGAGATCACTTGGATCTGCACGACGGATGTTACAATCCCCCAATTGCCTGAGAATTACTTGCATACTAGTATATTTTATAATCAATATTTAATTTTAAACCACAAAACCATTTAATGGAAAGAAATAGCCGTAAAGAGAATGAGCGACCCTACTCAGGAAGACATAATTTCATTAGTTAATTCATTGTTTGAAGTAAATCAATTCAACAAAGGAACCTATGCTTTAGAATTTAGGATTAATGATCTTAATTTTAAATCAAAATTTGAGGATTTGGCAAGAAAATTAGAAAATATGAGTTATGTATGTAAACTAGAACAAATGGAGGATGATAAATACATAATAATTCAAAAATTTACTCCAAAAAAACAAAGAAAGTGGTTAAACACATCATGGACTCCACGAATTTTGTTTGCAATTGTTATTACTTTTGTAATGATTGATGGGTATTTTCGCACTGTAGGAACAAATTCCATTGTTAATATTGGCGATCCATTAGAAATGGCAGGAATCTATACACTCTCACTTTTAGGAATTTTAGGAGTTCATGAATTAGGTCACATAGTTGCAGCTAGAATTCATAAATTAAAAACAACATGGCCTTTTTTCATACCAGGATTACCAGTTATAGGTATTCCAACTTTTGGCGCATTTATTCAATCACGAGGATTAACAATTAATCGAGAAATTTTATTTGATGTGGCAATAGCAGGGCCAATTGCAGGACTGATTATTGCAATCATTGTTTCAATGTATGGCGCATACACGGCACCAATATTACAAGAAGATGTTGCTCAGGGGCTTTTTGCAGATTCTAGATTAATGGAATGGAATCAAGGTGAACCATTATTGATGACAGCAAGTTTAGCATTATTTGGAAAGGGTGGGCCAGGTCATGAAGTAATAATGACACCAGTGTTATTTGCTGCTTGGATTGGATTTCTAATTACGTTCTTGAATTTGTTGCCAGCTTGGCAGTTAGATGGCGGTCACATGGCAAGAACATTATTAGGATCTAAACGTCACCGATATGCAACATTTGGCAGTATGGCAATTCTTGTTTTGTTAAATTACTGGCTAATGGCAATGTTGATTCTTGTTTTAAGTTCAAGAAATCCCAGTGCAGTACCACTTGATGATGTATCGCCATTATCAAAAAATAGAAAACTGGCATATATTGGAATTATAGGATTGGCTATTTTGTGTGCACCAGTACCATCAAATTTTTTGTTTAATTTTTTATCTTAGTAAAAGTCTAGCGCCATCCATTACAACTGCAACTTTTTGTTTACCACCTTGTGTTTTCAAAATATAATCTAATGAAGGTTTAATTCCAGATAATGAAATCATGTTTAATTTTTTAACATAATAATCTGGAAGAATAGAAACTAAGCCAATCTGAAAGTTTTTTTGAATTTCAGATAAAAACAATAGATCTTCCATTCCAGAAATATATTTAGTCGGATTTTTAAGTTGTTCAATGGTCAGTCTACCTTCAATGTATTGTTGAAGTGCATCAGAACCCAAACCAGATTTACATTCTGCTACCAAGATAGATAGACCTCCATTTTGTATTGCACTAGCACAATTCCAAAGAGATGAAAGAGATTTTCCAAGATTGTCATTACTGGAATCTTTGCCTGTACTAATTATCATAGACTTATGATGACCAATGTCTTTGATAGCAAAGGATTCAAGGGTTTTTGTAGATGAAACTGTTTGAGCAGGGTGACCTATTGTAAAATCAACAATACCCTGAGAATTTGCAACTATCTCAATTGCCTTAATTTCAAAATTATCAGCAAATTTTTTTGCCTCATCAAAGCTTTCTGTCAATTGTCCAGGGGATGGAAAATTATTCTTTCTTTTTGCATATGCAGAAAGCATGGATTCCTGTCCAAATTTTTTAATTAGCCTGGTAGAAATTGTTTCATATCCAAACAGACCATCAAATTCTATTTCTCCAATGAAAACAAGGTTGGAGTTAGAAAGGTCAGCATTATCAAATTCATTAATTGAACTTCCTTCAGGTAAGCCAGATTTTACTAGATTCATTATCTTTTTCTCAGCTAAAATTTTAGGAAAAGGTAATGATTTTTGTTCACAGATTGTAAATAATGACGAAATGATTTTTTGAACAGATTTAGAATTATGCAACACCACAAGATCCATAGGTTTGGTTAAATCAATTGTATTCAATTTTTCGTTGATCGCTGCATCATCTAGGATTTTACCATCAGAGTCAATTTTTTGCTCCAAATTCTCTGCCCGAATATCGAGAACAACATCAGTAATACCATAATTCAACCAAATTTCAGGCATAGTTATTACGCAATACAAACCAAAATAAATCCATTGTAATTAATTTAGACATGGAATTCATAAAAGAATTTTCAACCTTTTTACATCAAAAAGAAATAATAAAATTTGGAGATTTTACTCTTGCAAGTGGTAAAAAAAGTTCATACTATGTAGATTTAAGGCTAATTCCTAGCTATCCCCATCAATTTAGAACTATGGTAAAAAATCTACAAAACAATATTGCAGAAAGCATAGGATTGAATAGTTTTGATTCTTTAGTATCAGTTCCTACAGGAGGTTTGATTATAGCTTCTGCATTAGCAATTGAAATTGTTAAACCACTAATCTATGTAAGAAGTAAGCCAAAAGATTATGGAACGACAAAATCAGTTGAAGGACAAATTTATGAAGGAATGAAAGTTGTAATGATAGACGATGTTGCAACAACTGGAGGTTCTGTTGTAAATGCAATAAAATCATTGAAAGATACAAACTTAGCAATTGAAGACGCATATGTGATTGTCAATAGAATGGAGGGAGCAGATGAAGCATTAAAAGAATTAGGAGTTAGATTACATTCTCTTACTAACATATTACAAATTACACAAACACTACACGAACAAAAATTCATAGATAATAATACTTTAGAAAAAGTAACAAGACAGATTGGCAGATAATTATTGGCGGCTCAGACAAATGCCTTTCAATCATCTTTCAGATATAACTCTGATTCTTCATTGCAGCCAGTAAATTTTGTCAATGGTCATTTTAAAACTAACGGAAAGAAAATGGGCCCAAAGGGCTTCGATCCCTTGACTCCCCGGTTATGAGCCGGGTACTCTACCAAGCTGAGTTATGGGCCCTAAGCAAATGAATTTTATCTTCGGTATAAAATGTTATGAGCTTAAACAATAAGCTTCATGACAACTATCAAGTAACAGATTTTGTGCAGAAATAGATTTATCTGCAATTTGGATCAAGTTATCTGAATCAGCTGTTGTTTTTTCAAGAATATTTCTCCAAGATGCAGTATGACGAATATCAGCTTCTGTATGAAGTTTAAAGTATTCTGTAGCCTCATCATTAGATATTCCATAAAATTCTACCAAACCATCAAGTTTTGTTTGACTTATTTTAGGAATTTCTTTTTCAAAAGCATACATCGCACATACCCCACCATCAAAAGTATTCATCAATTCAGATAATTCTGAAACAGCCTTTCTGGTCTTTTCTAATCCAGTGTAATGTGTTAATTCAGATTCAGAAATTCCCAATTCGCCTGAAAATTTAATCCATGATTTAATGTGAGAAGATTCCTCAAGTTGATTCTCAACTAGTTCACTAGTTACAGAATTTGGAGCTTTTTCTATAATCGGAGTCATAAATGATGGCACGGCCTTAACAAGTTGAAAATATTCTTTAGAATAACCAGCTAAAGAATCAAGAGTTAATTTTCCATCAGACCACATCTGATAGAATGGGTGTTTCAACAAACTTCTTTCTTCAATCATTTCATCAATTCGTTTTATTAGATTCATATCACATCTCGTAATGTGCCAATAAAAAAATCTTTGTGGTTTACAAAAGATTTTATGGACAAATTACCCAATTTTTGTGGGTTCCAGTGGTGTAGACCGGTCAAGCATACTGCCCTTTCAAGGCAGTGATCCCGGGTTCAAAATCTAACGATGAAAATCCCGGCTGGAGCACCAAGATTTAATTACTAATGATAAAGTTTTTTGAATAGATCAATATCTTGGACAGGAAAAATATTGAGATAAATCCTTTACTTGAAACATATGGTAAGTATATCGACAGAATTAACCGCGCACTAGATAGAGAATTATCACTATATTCTGAATCAGAGTTCATTGAACCGCTAAAATATTCATTAGAGGGTGGGAAACGAATTAGACCAATTATCTTATTTTTAGCCGCTGAGAGTGTAGGAAAAATAGACGATAATACTTTGGCAGCAGCATGTGCAGTAGAATTTTTGCATATGGAATCTATCATACATGATGATATCATAGATAATGAAACTATGAGAAGGCAAAAAGAGCCATTTCATATCAAATATGGATATAATACAAGTGTATTAACTGGAGATTTTGTTTTAGGACTTATTCTTGCAATTTCTTCCAGATTAGACAATGCAAGAATTACAAAAGATTTGGCAACAACAGCTATGTTGATGAGTGAAGGAGAAATGATAGAAAGCAGATTAGAAACTAGCGAAGACGTTACGTTTGATGATTATCTCAAAGTAATTGAATACAAAACAGCTACTGCATTTGAAGTTGCATCAAGGATAGGTGCAATTATTGCAAATGGCAGTGAAGAGGAAATAGAAGCACTTACAGAATATGGAAAAAACATAGGAATTGCTTATCAAATAAGAGATGATTTGCTAGACTGGAAGAATGAAGATAAATTATTTAATTTATTGATCAAGAAAAGTTCTGATCCTAGAGACGTATTCAATAAAATGGAGGATCTGTTAAAAGAATTTTCAGATAAATCAAGAACCAGTTTAAGAAAAATTGCAGATAATAATGCAAAAATAAACTTGGATAATCTTATAAAATTTACAACATTTAAGGCATAATACCTAAACTAAATGTAGGAGCAGCAAATTCTACAAATTTGATGATTGGATCTGGATAAACACCAAATCCTACCAGGAACACTATTGAAAATATCATGATAGCAATAATTGATTTTGGTTCTGATACTCTTTTTTCATTTTCTCCTTCAAAGTACATTTTTCGTGTAATCCAACCATAGTAAGCTAATGATAAAGCACTGTTTAGAACTCCAGCTATTGCAAGCCAAGGTGCCCACCAAATAGTTGACCCAGCATCTAATGCACCACCAAATA
>CAZDPM010000071.1:0-6807 GCA_964507355.1 uncultured Nitrosopumilaceae archaeon | reverse complement strand
CTTTTATCATTTCATTTTCATCTTTATTTCTTCCAACAACAAATTTAGTTTGTTCGTCTAATCTGAAATGTCTTCCTATTTTTAGTAAATCAATATCGTTTATTGTAGGAGTTTCAGTATGTGCAAACAAATCTTTTGCACGTAATCCAAATGTTGGATCTGTTAAAAGACATCCACCCCCAGCATTTGGTGGATTTTCAATTCCATATTTCTTTGCCATCTCTAATTGTACTCTTCTTGTTCTTCCCTTGATCATTCCAAGATTTTCTCTTTTGATCAATCCATTTTTTTCAGGTTCTGTTTCTGGAAGTAATCCTGCAGATAAAGGTCTAACTATTTTTCCCACAAGTCCTGAATCTTTTTCAATAATTCTTAATGAAGGAGCATGTTGACTCATTGGTCTTTGTCCTAACACTTCTCCTGAAATTATAAACTCAGCACCGATCTCTTCCATGTGTTTTTTTGCAGCATCAAACATCATAGTCCTACAATCAACACATGGATTAAATCCTGCACCAATTCCATGTTTTGGATGTTTTAACATCTCAATGTATTCATCACCAAGATACACTGTTTTTAAATTAACATTAAGATCATCAGCTCTTTCTCTAATTTCAAAACCACAACCTCTTCCACAATCAAAATCACAAAAAGGAGTTTTTATTGCAACAGCTGAAACTTCAAATCCCTGTTCTTGCATCATTCTTACTGCAAGCTGACTATCTAGGCCACCAGATAATAGAGCAACCACTTTCTTTTTTTCCTCTGTCACAATAATAAAAATTAAAATTCCTGTATACAAACTTTACATCATACATAAATTGAGAATCGCTCTGATATTTTTTGTGAAGGAACGAAGAAAAAATCTTCTCAAATTCGCTCAAAAGATCGACTGTGATACACTAATTGCATTTGAGCCTGAAAATTTATTCTATATGACTGGATTTTGGGGGGAGGCTATTGGTATGTTAGAAAAAGGAGGAAAAACTACCATTATTGCTCCTGAACTTGAAGTAGGTCGTGTTAAAGAAGAATCTGAAGACTGTGATGTAATTACTGCAGAACGAGGTATGGGATTAATCTCTTCATTAACCAATAAAATCAAAAAAAAATCTGTCTGTACTGATTGCCAAAATTATTCAGTAATGACATCTCTCAAAAAAGCTGTCCCTAAGATAATATCGTCTACCGAACCATTTTATGATTCTCGTATTATAAAAGATGAATCAGAGATCAATATTTTGAAAAAAGCTTCAAAAATAATTGATGAAATGTATGAACTTTGTAATAAAAAAATGAAAGTAGGTCAAAAAGAATCTGAATTACAAACAATCTTGATGTCATATGCAATGGAACAAAAAATGTTTGATACTGGATACAAATCAACTCTAAACCCATTGATCATAGCTGGAGGATCAAATGGAGCATTACCTCATGCACAAGTAACTGATAGAAAATTTAAAAAAGGAGATCTGGTAGTGGTTGATCTTACATTGAGATACAAAGGATATGTCTCAGATGCAACTAGAACATTTGCAGTTGGAAAAATATCTCCTCAAGAAAAACAAGTTTATGAAATTGTAAAAGAATCACAAAAACTTGGATTAAAATCTGTTAAGCCAAATGTTGATTGTAAAGATGTAGATTCTACTTGTAGAAAATATATCGAAGAACAAAACTATGGGAAATATTTTATTCATTCAACAGGTCATGGTATTGGACTTGAAGTTCATGAGTTACCAACTATCTCATATCGAAGTGATACAAAATTAAAAGAGAACATGGCTATTACTGTAGAGCCTGGAATCTATATACCAAATAAATTTGGAGTAAGAATTGAAGATTCCTTAATTGTAAAAGACAAACCAATAATTTTGCATAAATTTACAAAAGATCTAATTACTATCTAATTCTAGTCGTAATAATTTACAATATCAATTATGTTTTTAGCATTTGAACTTTCAGCCTTGATTTCTTTTGTAATTTGATTTACATTCCAGATGTATTCTATATTTCCTTTATAGGATTCAAACATCAAAACTACTTTATAATTTTCAGTAGAATCAACTTCTCTATCGATGTTAAGTTCTACTTTTGTTTTTTTATTAGCATATATTTTTTCATCAGGATACTCTGTAGCAATTTGTTCTTTAATTGCATCCATTACAGTTAATCCTTTTTCATTTGGACCACTATATGACATTAAAATTTCTAAAATTTGTTTTTCATCATCTGTTAAATTATCTGGAAAACTACTTTGTAAATCACCTTTTGTTAATTCCGGAATAACAAAAACCACAAAAATTGCTACTATGCCTAGATAAATTGGAGCTCTTTTTTTTAGAAATGCCTTGAAATCTGATTTTTTTGGTTTATCTTCTTTCTTTTTGATATTTTTACCCATTTCTTTTTCCTTCTACCAATCTAATATTTTGCAGTTAAAATTAAAACTTGCCAAGGAAATACTATTATTTCATTTCTTTTTGTATATGGAATGGTATTTTGTTTCACTGTCTGCTTTAATTCTTTTCTTTGAGATCTGCTTAATGTGTCTAATTTTTCCTTAAGTGGTTTTGCAATGTATTTTAGATAATTATTCCAGTAATCTTCAAAATTTCCAGGACTATAACTAAATGTAAAATCTTTAATTGAAATTTTTGAGAATCCTGCATTTTTTATTTCACTGTATAATGATTTTTTTGTACCAAATCTATCTAAATTTGGAGTACCCGGAGGTACATAATCTGGAATAAATTTTATCACAGCATTCAAAATACTACTAAAAAATGGAACTTTATTTACATGAACCGATATTCCGATTGTTCCTGTTTTTTTGAGGCTATTTCTGACATTTTTTAATGCTTTTTGTGCATTGGGGAAAAAAAATAGTGCATACTGACATGTTATAATATCAAATTTATGATAAAAATTAAATTTTTCAGCATCAATATTTATGAAATCTAAATTAGTTTTTTTCCCATTCCATTTTTTTGCAATATTAATTGCAGTAACTGAGGCATCTGCTCCGATAACATATCCAGAATTTCCAATCTTCTCAAGAATTTTTTTTGTAACAGCCCCTGTACCACATGCAAGATCTAAGATACTATCGCCTTTCTTTATATTTACTAGATCAACTAATTTTGAACTACTCTGAAATGGACCTTGATTAACACCTACCCATCTTTTATGATATCGTGGTGCTATTTCATTCCAAATCTTGATGTTTCTTTGTTTATACTCTGTATAATCTAACTTCATAATATTTTTGATATTTGATGATATATTTTATGTAATCTCTTTGAAATCTGATTGAATCGTTTTTCCTGTTTCGTGAAAATATCTATGTTCAATTTCTTTTAGCTTATCTAATGTTTTTTTATTTTGTATTTTTTTTAATTTAATTTCTTTATATTCTGCAATAAGTTTTCTCATTTCTGATTTTTTCATTTCATATTTTTAATCTATGTTCAATCTCTTTTTTAATGAATTTAGCAATTTTTTCTTTTTTCATCCAACCAGATGAAATTACTTTGTCTGAATCTATGATTAATATCTCATTACTTTCAGGATTTTTTTTATATCTACTAGAACCAATATCATTTGCAACGATCATATCTGCATTAGATTCATTCATTTTTTTCTTTGCAAGTGCAATCAACTCATTTTTTGAAATATTTACTTCTGCTTTGAAACCTACTAGAAATACATTTTTCTGATATTTTTTAATAAAATTAATTACTTTTGGAGACTTTTTGAGGCTAATTTTTATTTTATTTTTGGTGCTTTTTATTTTATTTTTGCTAGGTTTTTCTGGAATGTAATCTGATATTGCAGCTGCCATTATAACAATATCAAATTTTTTGCGCATCTCTTTTTTTACAACATTAAATATTTCATTACTTGTAGAAATTTTAATTATTTTTGCACCTTTTGGTGGTTTTTCACTTCCAGGTCCATAAACTAATGTGACTTTAGCTCCAGATGATATTAATTCTAAAGCTAACAATACGCCAGTTTTTCCCGAACTTTGATTTGTAATTATTCTAATAGGATCAATGTATTCAATCGTTGGTCCCGCAGTAATCAATATTTTTTTATTTTTTAAAATAGATGAAAATCCAAATTTTTTTAACACATAATCTAAAACATCTTCTGGTTCTGTAGCTTTTGCCTTGCCTTCAATTTGTTGTGGAGCTAGAAATTCAATTTTATTTTTTAAAAACTCAATATTTTTTTTAACTGCTACATTCTCATACATTGATGCATGCATGGCAAGACACATCAAAATAGGAATCTTTGAACCAAATCCTACTGTAAGAACAGTAGATACAGGTGTATCATCAATACCGTTTGCTAATTTTCCAAGTGTATTCGCTGTTGCTGGATAAACTATGATAAGATCTGATTGGTTATAATCTGCTAATTTGATATGTTCTAATTCACCTGTAAGCTTTGTTATTACTTCATTTCCAGTTGCCCACTTAAAATAATCTGGCTGTACTAATTTTGTAACTGCATCACTTGTAACACATCTAACGTCTGCACCATGTCTCATTAGTAATCTTGCTAGCTCGATTGCTTTGTATGCTGCAACACTTCCTGCAACACAAAGAACAATTTTTTTCCCAGAAAGTTCTACTCCATAAGAGCTTACAATGTCTAATGAGGGATGCTTCTTTTCCCGAATTACTTTCTTCTTAGCTGCCAATTTGCTCTCGTAGTTTTTTAAATTCCTCTTCCTCCATAGAAAACCAGTTTTCTTGGGCAGGAAATACACCAGATTCTACATCTGTTTTATAATTTTCAAGAGATTTCACAATATCTTCAGATAGATTCAGGTATCTTTTTGCAAATTTTGGTTTAATTTTTTCATACATACCCAACAAATCTTGCACAACCAAAACTTGTCCATTACAATTAACACCAGAGCCAATTCCAATAGTTGGTATACTCACAGTTTCAGAAATTATTTGTGCAACTTCATGGCTTACCATTTCTAAGACAATACTAAATACTCCAGATTCTTCAAGCTCTTTTGCATCTTCAATTAATTTTATTGCTGCATCTTTAGTTTTACCCTGTACTTTGTATCCTTCAGATAACATTGTCGTTTGTGGTTGTAATCCTATGTGGCCCATTACTGGAATACCAACATCTGTAATAGCACTAATTGTTTCTGACATAGCAACTCCACCCTCTAATTTTACTGCATCAGCTCCTGCTTGTATTAATCTCCCAGAATTTCTAATTGCATCTTCAATGCTTACTTGATATGACATAAATGGTAAATCTGCAACTAATAATGCATTTTTTCTTGCTCTGCTAACTGCTTCTGTAAACATACACATTTGATCCATTGTTACTGGTATGGTATTTTCATAACCTAGCATTACCATCCCTGCACTATCTCCAACAAGTAGAATATCTATTCCAGCTTTATCGCATAGTGAAGCAAGTGTATAATCATAACTTGTAATGACTGAGATTTTTTTCCCTTCTTTTTTCATTTTAATTATATCGTAAACTGATTTATGCAATATGAGATCTCCTTGTTAGATTATTTTTAATTTCAACAATATTGTTTGAAAGATTTTTTTTATTATTAAAATTCTTGACAATCTTTTCAAGTCTGTTTTTGTTATTTTTTGATAATTTTTTATAATTTACACATAACAAATCTATAGCACGTATTACATTATCCACTATTGTAATGTTAGCCGTCTGTGCAGTTCTTGAAAGCGGATTAAGATCAAATGCTATAACTGTTTTCCCAGCTTTTCTCAATGCCATTGTTCTATCCCCATCTTCTAATGGAACAATTACAACATCAGCTGCAAATATTCCATTTTTATCAACTATTCTTCTTGCCGAATCTAATCCTGATAATGTAGTTGAAAATTTACGATTTATACCTAAAATATCACTTGCACCATTTTTTTTGAGCGTCTTTATGATACTTTTTTTTCGTTTTTCATTAGCATAAAACAAGTTTACTTCAATTTTTGCTCCTGAAATATTGGCAAGATTGATTATTTCTTTTGGACATAATGCTGCAATATTGCCGTTAACAGAAATTACTGGTAATTTTGCCAAGAGAATCTGTGCTGCTGCAGCTTTAATTGCTTCTTTTGCACTTTTGTTTGTTTTTTCACCAAGTAAATAATCAAAAGCCTCTCCTCTGCCATGTGCTAGTAGCCCTTCTTTAGCCACCAATCCTTGCTCAAATCCAGTAACAAGTCTTTCTCTAATTAAAAGAGATTCAGCTCTAGGGTGAGATTTTGGAATTAAAGACATCTATATTCAATTAATTATTGAGCACTCTTGCTCCCTGATTATCTAACTGTGATTTTATAATTATAGCTTCAGGATATTTTTTTAAAATTTGTAAAACATGTTCTTCTTTTTCTTTTGGAATCATAGTAAATACAGTTTCACCAAATAAAGCAACACCACATTTTATTTCATTTGAAGCTAACTCTTGAATCAAATTTTCCATTCTTAATGTCATCACTTGAATGTATTTTGCAAACTCCAATGACATATCTTCAAAATGTTCATAATTTTTTGATTCTAACAATTTGGTTACCATTTTTCCACCAAGACCATTAATTTGAGATAGACGTTCTTTAATGAATTTATTTGTTGAAATTGGTGAAAAACAAATCATGATTATGGTAATATCTCCTGGATTAATTTTTTCTACTTGGCCAATTCCTGGTGCTCCTGGTTTAATTCTTATTTCAAAGCCACCATGATATGATGCTAAAACATCACCCAATCCTGTGTTACAATTTATTTCAGCAT
>CAZDPM010000070.1:0-6899 GCA_964507355.1 uncultured Nitrosopumilaceae archaeon | reverse complement strand
ACGAAGTGAGTGAGGAGAATGCTTTTCACTCTATACAGGGTCGCGCCTTTTACCCTCCTTTGTTAATTTTTTAAAATTGTTTTTTATTGAGTTGTAATTTTTGCTCCAATCTTATTCATTTCAGTAACAAAGTTTGGATATGAAACTGACACAGATTCATAATCTGTTATTATGCAATTGCTAACATACATTCCAGCTATACAAAATGCCATGAATAATCTATGATCATTTTCAGAATTCAATAACGCTCCTCTTAACTCATTTGATGACTCTAAAATCAACCCATCTTCTTTCTCTTGTACTTTAATTCCGATTTTAACTAGTTCTCTAGATAATATTGAAATTCTGTCTGTTTCTTTTAATCTTGCATGTTTTACATTTATGATTTCAATAGGTCTTGTCGTTTTTAATGCTAAGATTGCTAGTGGTGGAAGTAAGTCTGGTGAATTGTTTAAATCAAATCTTCCCCCACTTAGTTTTTCTGGTGTTTTAATTGTAATTTGTTCTTCTGCTATAGTAATTTTTACTCCCATCTGTTCTAAAATATCGATAAACACTTCATCTCCTTGAGGTAGATTTCCAATTTTACCGTGTATTACAACATTCTCTCCATTTAATACTACTGCTGAAAGAAGTAATGCTAGACTTGAAAAATCAATTGGTACTGTAAATGCAGATGGTTTGTATATTTGAGGGGAAATATTGTATTTTTTATATGGAATTAATGTTTGTACTGTAACTCCAAAGTTTCTCATTGTTGCAATTGTTGCATCTAGATATGGTTTAGAAACTAAATTTCCATCTATGGTTAAATTAATTCCTTTTTCAGTTAATGGTGCACAAATTAATAATGCTGATACAAACTGACTTGAAAAATTTCCTGGAATGGAAATATCCCCACCTAAAATTTTTCCTGTTATTTTGATTGGTGGCATTCCATTTGTTGAAGTGCATTTTGCACCAATGCTTTCTAATGCATCAAGTAGTGGCTGCATTGGTCTTTTTTGAAGACTAGAATCTCCTGTCAGCGTAATTTCATTTGTAAATAATCCGGCAATTCCCGATGCAATTCTTATGGTTGTTCCTGAGTTTTTTGCATCTATTTCAGGCACATTTATGTCAAATTTTATAGGTTTTTTGACAATTATTGACGAATTTAACTCTTCAATTTCAGCCCCAAATTTTTTACAAGTATCAATTGTTGCAATGGTATCTGCAGAAAATAACACATTGTCTATCTTGCTATTATTGCCTGCAAGTGCTGCTAGAAAAATTGCCCTGTGCGAATAACTCTTATTTGCAGGACATACAATATGTCCTGTTATTTTTGATTTTTCTACTTTACAATTCATGAACTTCTGCCTTTTTGTTATTTATTTTGGATACTATCACATTTCCTTCTAATGTCGAAAATACTTTTTTTATGTTTAATTCATTTTCTTTTTTTGTTATTGCAGCAATTGCAGGACCATTTCCTGAAACTGATGCTCCATATGCTCCTTTTTCTAATAGATTTATGATAATATTTGGATCTGAATTTAATATTGCAGCTGTTGCTAATCCATTGATATTCATTGCATTCCAATAATCTGCTTTTTTTGCCAACTCCCACGCACCATTAAAAACGTCAGAAAGAATTTTTAGGTTTTTTAGATTCCCACGTTTTCTATTTTTTGGAATAAATATCACTGCGATTAAATTTGCAGGTGCTTTTTCTGAATGAATTCTATTTTTTTTGAAATTATCTGTTACGTTAAATCCTCCGTAATAACAAGAGCATGCATCATCATATGCCCCAGTTATACTTACTTTAGATTCTAATGATGCTTCAACCCCTGCAAGTAAAATTTGTTTATCTGTTAGTTTTGGTTTGAATATTTTGGAGCATGCAAGAGACACTGCTGATGAGATTGCACTGGAGCTTTTTAATCCATACCCCGTTGGTATTTCTGAATTCAGAGTAACATCTATTTTGTTTTCTTCAAGTTCTTTTTTTGTAAGTATTTTTTCTATTGTTTTATTGATTAGTCTTGAACTTAGGCTCTTGTTTTCTGATTGGATAAAAATTCCTTTACCTGGGCTTGTTTCAATTATTGCATCTACCTTCAATTCAATGCCTAATGTTGCCCCTTTTTGGGTGGCAATTGCATTTACAAGTGATACTGCCCCATGCACTGTAGCCATCGCTTTTGCCATTATACTCCTCCTAACAATGCTTTTTTCATGGCATTATAAGGTGCTTCTACACCATGCCATATTTGAAATACTCTAGATGCTTGACCTAATAACATCTCGTAGCCATAAATTGTGATTGCGCCTTTCTCTTTTGCCTTTTTTATAAAATCTGTATTTATTGGAGAATATACTATGTCATACACAATTGTTTTTGAAGTAATCCCATCAAGTGAAATTATGCTTGATTCATTTTTTAATCCCACTGATGTTGCATTTACAATTACATCGTAATCTTTTGCAGTATCTTTGATTTCATCTAATCTTATCGTATTAGATTCTAGTCCAATTTTATTTGAAAATTCTGCCATCTTATTTGCATTCTCTAAAGTTCTATTTGTAATGGTGATACTTTTTGCATGTTCTTTTGCAAATCCTGCAACAATAGCTCTTGCTGCTCCACCCGCTCCTAGCAATAAAATCTTCAAATCTCTAATGTTCAAATTTCTTTTTTTAAATGGTTCTAAAAATCCATCCATATCTGTATTGTATCCTTTTAAAATCCCATTGTCGTTTGTAACTGTATTTACTGCTCCTATAATGCTACAAGACTCGTCTAACTTATCTAAATATTTCATCATTTCAACTTTATGTGGAATTGTAACGTTAAATCCGTCTATCTTAATTTTCTTAAGTGATTCTATTCCTTCTTCTAATTCCCCTTTTGCTATTTTATATGCAATATATGAGCAATCCAAATTTAATTCTCTAAAAGCCGCACTATGAATATTGGGTGATAATGAATGATCAATTGGATCTCCAATAACTGCAAATATTTTTGACATCTTATTTTCTAAATTACTATGATTGATTTAAACTCTCAACTATTCATAAAATATCTTTATCAATACATATTTTTAATAAATTTTAAAATGATCTAGTTTTCTATTCTGATTCTTTTGTATTTTTGATATTTAACTCATTTTTAGGTTGATGATTTTTCTAACTTCATCAACGCTGAATTGTCCTGGTGCAATTGGTTTGCCCAGTGATACGTATGTGTATGGGCTTCCTAAATATAGGCACAAAATTCTTGATAATCTCCCATTATCGCCCATTGCAAACGCTATCAAATTGTTTTTTGTATTGTGGCTATAGAGTTGAAGTGTTGTAGTCGAATCTTTGACCGATTTTGCTGTAGTGACAATTTTTACACTATTTGAAAACTTGCTCATCTGGTTCATTTTATTTTTTAATTCAGAAAATTTTGGAGTTTTTTTAAAATCATGCCATGAGATAAGTAATTCTGTTTTTGTCATTTTTAGATATTTTGTAAGTTCTTTATTTTTTTTAATGGTATTAAATTCAACATCTAATAAAAATGGATTATACTCTGCAATTAATTTTAATATTGCAATTCTTTCTTTTTCCAACCCTTCAAATTTTCCTCCTTCAGATTTTGGTCTTAATGTGCATACTACTCTTTTTAGTTCATCTTTGATATTTTCTAATGCATGTGGTATTTCCTCTGTCTTTAAAAAATCAAATCGTACTTCTGCATAGTCTGATTTTTTCAGTGCTTTTTTTAGATTGCTTTTGATCTTTTCTGATGAATTTTCTGTAATTGATACGCAAGTTTTGTATTTCATTTTTATTTTTCTAAAATATATTCATCTGATACTTCCATTCCAAAATGTCTACCCGTTGCAGATTTTGCATGAACCATTACTGTGTCTCCTTTCTTGAGATGTGTCACCGAAACTAGTTGACCATTTGGTTTTACAAAGCGAATTGTTTCTGCATCCTGTGCAATTATTCCTCCAATTTCTCCACCTACAGATGCTTTAATCATTAACATTGGGCGTCTCTCAATTTTTGATCTTCCTACAGTAGCTCTTCTTGCTTTGCCTTTGGAATTTATTATCAATACCTCGGAACCTGTTTCTACTTCTGAAAGATAGTTTGTTGTACCATCTGGGGAAAGCGTATAACAGTGAACTGCTCCGGCGTTTACCCTAAATGGTCTTGGTGATGTAAATGATGAACCAACTGATTCGTTATGAACTAGAAACAAAAAGTTTGATCTACTTCCAATCAGCATTCCTTCTCCTTTATGTAACATGGATGCAGTATCTACACAAACTCTCTCCCCATCTCCAACCTCTTTAATTTCAATAATTTTTGCAGATTTCAAATCAAAACTTCTGGTTCCCAAGTATACCATAGCTTCTTTAACTTCATTAATTGACCTTGTGTTGAAAATTACCCCATCTACTCCCACTTCAAGTATTGAGAACATCTTTCTCACTTCTTCAGGTGTATTTGCAATGGCAAAAATTTTTGTATTTATCTTGTGTAACTTTGCAATTATGTTTTCAAGTGGAATGATCTTCCAGTCTTTTACTTCTACTATTACAAAATCTAATCCTTTTTTTGCTACAGTTAAAATATTTTCAATATCTGTATTGGATAAAACCTCAAATTTCCTGCCTATTTTCTTGCCCTTTGGTTTTGATAAACCATCTTTTTCAATTACTATGTAATTTGCTGCAGATGATGGGTATACTGTATTTAATTTTGTTTTTTTGCCACTTATTTTTTTAGGGTCAAGATATACTGTCTTAATTCCTTCTTCTTCTAATTGTGGAAGAAATTTTGTTAATTGCGCTTGAGACACTTTGGGCGAAATTATTAATTCTCTAATTTTGCTCAAGTTTTTTCATTGCTTCCTTTGCGGATTCTTTCTTGAAAATTATTGATGCTAATGCCTCTACTATTTTTTCTGGATTTTTATGTGCAAAAATATTTCTACCATAAGTTACACCTTTAGCTCCTGCTGTCATGGCATCTTCAGTCATTTGTAGAATATCTAAATCTGTTTTTGTTTTTGGTCCTCCAGCAATAACTATTGGAACTGGTGTACTTTTTACAATTTTTGCAAATGAATCTACATCTCCTGTGTATAATGTTTTTATAATATCTGCTCCACACTCTGCTCCAATTCTTGCTACATGTCCTACAATTTCTGGTTCATGTGGATCTTTGATATTTTCTCCTCTTGGGTACATCATTGCTAAAAGTGGCATATCCCATTTGTGACACTGGTCTGCAGTCATTCCAAGCTGTTCAAGCATTTCTGGTTCTTCTTTGCCTCCAATGTTGATGTGAAGTGAAACCCCATCAGCTCCCATTCTTACAGCTTCTTTTACGGTTCCAGTTAACATTTTACGATTAGGGGACATTGACAATGATGTACTGCTTGAAAAATGAACCAATACTCCTATCTTTGTTGGTTTTGGTAATGTTTTGAGAATTCCTTTGTTAATTATAATACTTGTAAGCCCATGCATCTCACATCTGTAAATCATAGATGCAGGATCAGTTAATCCCTCAATCGGGCCATTTGAAATACCGTGATCCATTGGAATGCACAACATTTTTCCTTTTCTAAGAATTCGATTTAGTCGAATCTCATGACCTGATACCATGGCTGAATCTGTCTTTAGTACCCTACTTAAAAATAACGTGAATCTTTAATTCAAAATAATCTAATTTGTGCATAAATGAGTCTGACAAATTCTTTTTTTGGCATTATGTTCTATCAAGGAATAAATAGAAATCATAGATGTTGTTGAACAAGCTAATTGAGTCAAACTACCGAACAAATTAATCAGAGTGATATTGGGGATATTCTTGAAAATTCTTTAAACGGACATAGACCTGATCCTGTAGATTGCCTTAGATTATTAGAGTCTGACGATGTACATCTAATGGGTCTAGTTTCAGGACATCTAACAAGAAAGCAATTTGGAAAGAAGGTCTCTTTTGTTAATAATATTATTTTGAATTACACTAATGTTTGTATTACTGATTGTAAATTCTGTGCATTTTATAGATCACCTGGATCTGAGGATGCTTATACATTATCTCTTGACCAAATTGAATCACGAATTAAGACTGCATGGGACATGTTTAAGATTAGACAAGTTTTGATTCAAGGTGGACATAATCCAAATCTAAAAATTGAATATTATGAAAATGCATTCAAAATGATTAGACAAAAATTTCCTGATGTTGGAGTACATGGACTTTCTACATCTGAAATTGACATGATTTCTAGAATTGAAAAAACATCTACAAAAGAAGTATTATCTAGATTAAAGGCGTCTGGACTTCAATCAATTCCTGGAGCAGGAGCTGAAATTCTCGTTGATTCAGTTAAAGATGTAATCAGCCCAAAAAAAATATCTAGTGCAGATTGGATTAGAATAATGAACGAAGCTCACACACTTGATATTCCGGCATCTGCAACTATGATGTATGGACATGTAGAAAATAATGATGATATAGTTGATCACTTTTTTAAAATTGTAAACTTGCAAAAAAAGACTAATGGATTTATGGCATTTATTCCTTGGAATTTTGAACCAAATAATACATTGATGCAAGAAGAAAAATTAGTGGAATATGGTACAGGTGGGACTCAACTTCTAAAAATGATAGCGATATCTAGACTAGTCTTTAATGGATTAATTCCACATATACAATCTTCATGGCTTACAAATGGTGTTGGAATGGCACAACTTGCTCTTCAATACGGTGCTAATGATTTTGGAGGTACATTGATTGGCGAAGAGGTTGTATCTTGTACTGGTTCACGTTCTACTGAATTGACTGGTAAACTAATTGTTGATGCAATTCATCAAATTGGTTATCAGGCAGAAGAG
>CAZDPM010000069.1:0-6903 GCA_964507355.1 uncultured Nitrosopumilaceae archaeon | reverse complement strand
TTAGTAATATTCCTGGAACTAATTCTGCTAATGCGATTGGAATTTGCATTTCTGCTGGTAGGCCCATGTTTGGAAGACTTTCCGCAAAGCCTGACTCAAATTTTCCTAATGAGTGTGCTATGAATATCACTCCGATTGTAATTCTTATTCCAAAGTGAGTGATATCTTGAAAGACAGAGTTTCGAATTATTGCTTCTGCCATCTGCAAAAAATTGTTTTGACTATATTTTACCCTTAGGTAACACATGTGAATAAAGCTTAAATGTGATAACCCAGTTATTTTATTTATGAAATACACTGTTGCATTGTTTACTGTGTTGGCTTTTGCCGCAATATTTGCAATGATAACTCCTATGGATGTTGCAGTAGCTCAATCTTCTAATACAATGCCTGATGGTGAGTACAAAGATGGAGATCATGAAGGAAAATCTTGTCCATCTAAAGAGAAAAAAACTACGTCAGTTGATGTTAGTTTGAATATCTAAATTCAGTAATGCTATTTTCTAAACATCATCCAAATTCTAGTTCCTACAAAAACCCCCACTGCAAGTATTATCAATAATGAAACTATTATCTGACCTTCATTCAACCTGTTTAATTTGTCAAATTAGCGTTTAAACTCTTTTTATGCCCATGGTTTTGGATAATGCTATAGTTCAGTAAGCTTTCAAGCTTACCATACTCTATGAGCAAGTCCAATCTACTAGATGTATGAATACAAACACAAATTCATCAAAAAATGAAAGCAGTTGGAACAAAATGGTACACGCCCCATTCAAAAAAGTTGTTGCCTTTGATCTCATATGTATGGGAATCGGGGTAGTGATTGGAATTGGAATAGGTGTATATCTAATAGCAGGCATGTAAGAGACTTGAAAAATAAGTCACTTTTACAAAAATCTATGCCACGATACAAAAAATCATACTATGCAATTTTTGTTATTAGTATGGCTACCGTTGTTATAATGACAGTTTTTTGATTCATGTACAACATTTTTTATTTTTATATTTTCCATTAACATGATATTACTTAATTATGATGAACTATTAATCATATTATGGTTTAGCAGAAAACTCACAGCTAAAGAAATAGAAGAACAGAAAAAACAACAAAAACTTCGTAATAAAATCTCTCGCGCTGCTAGAAGAAGTGGGAATATTAAGAAAAAAGAGGGTAAAGTTAACGAAGCAAAAGCAAAAGCAAAGGCCCCTAGATCACAAAAAAGAATTGCAACTGTTAAGAAATCACGTTATTAAAAATCCTTTTTTATATTAATTACATTTGTTTCAAAATATTTTTTAAAACTCTACTGATGATTTGTATGAACGATTTCTACTCTTCTCTTTTATACAAATTTCTTTCATCTAAATTAAATAGATAGGTGGAGGCTTTCCAGACCAGGTTACCTCACACCATCTATTACATTAAAAATAATTTGGTTCAATCTAGATTTAATCAAACCTTATCTTTAGATAATCTAACTATAAAGTATGAAAATATTACACAGTGCAAATTATCCACAATCTCTAAATATTCTTCAGCAAAGCAGAGGTGAACTACAATTTGAATAAAATCATAATTTTATCTGCTATAGTTGCAATAATAGTTGTAGGTGGCTTAGGAATGTATCTTTCAATTATCATGCCACCACAAGTTACTTCTGTAACAAATAATCCAGATGACAAAGTAATTCCTTTGGAAACTCCCGCTAAATTTCCATATCAAATCAATAAGGAAGTTTTTGATTCAACCAAATCTTCAAACACTACTATTTTATCCAACGAACCTATAAAATTCAAATCAAATCAAGAAATATCTGATTATCTCAAAGAATCAAGTAAAAATCAACAACAAATGATGTACATCCGAGATTCAGCTATGTTGAATCCTGTACCATTTGCAGGAAATGAAAGACGTATTGACGCCCCAACATCGATGAGAGAAGGAGCAGTTGTCGTGGAAGAAGCATTAGTAATTCAACAAAGAAGTCCTGATTCAGACCAATATGCTGATTTTGGAACTCCAATGGATGCAAATTCAAACGGTAGAAATGATTACTCTGCTACAAATGTTCAAGTCAAAAATGTAGATGAGCCAGACTATCTCAAGACTGACGGAAAATATGTCTACATTGGAACACAAAATACAATATCGATAATTGATGCGTATCCTCCTGAATCTGCAAATGTAATTTTGAGATTTGCATTAGATGTAGACCCACAAAATATTGAAAACATATTTCTAAATGATAATCGTCTTGTATTGATGTATTATGGGAGATCTGAGAGTCAAGTAATCTCAGAATTTGATTTTAAACCATATCCAATTTACAACTCTAAAACTATCATTTCAATACTTGATGTGTCTGATAAGAAAAACCCACAGGTAATTTCAACTCATGAAGTTGACGGAAATTATTACAATTCAAGAATGATTGGAGATGTAGTTTATGTTTTATCGACAACTGGCGCTGATTACTCTAATCTTATAGTCCCAGCAATAACATATGAAGACACTGTACTATATCCAGATGTGTATAGATTTCCAAATCCTGAGCCTGGTTACAACTTTAACACAATTACCGCAGTTGATATTTCAGGCAAACTAATCAATTCAGAAACATTCATGATGGGTTATTCAAATTCAATCTATGTATCTGAAGATAATCTTTACATTACATATGAGAAAAATATTGCTCCAATTGATTATGAATTATTACAAAAAGAAAGATTCTTCGATGTTGTTGTTCCACTATTGCCAAAAGTTGCTCAAGATAAAATCAAATTAATTCAAAATGATTCTACAATTGATTCAAGAGAAAAATGGAGACAAGTATCTGCAATACTACAAGATACGTACAACAGTCTATCTAAAGAAGAAAAAGACAAACTATTCACAAAGATACAAGACGCAATGGTAGAATATGATTCTAAATGGCAAAATGACACAAGAAGAACAGTTATTCACAAGATTGCTTTGGATGATGGAAATCTAAAATATATTGCTAACAATGACGTTCCTGGTTATCCGTTAAACCAATTTTCAATGGATGAGAATTCCGGATTTTTTAGAATTGCAACAACAAGCGAATCATTTGGCCCACGTGAAACCATTCGATCAAACAACGTCTATGTTTTAGATGAATCGCTCAAAATTATAGGTAAACTAGAAAAGATTGCACCCGAAGAGAGAATCTACTCTGCAAGATTTATGGGCGACAAACTATATCTTGTGACTTTCAAACAGGTTGATCCATTTTTTGTAATTGACTTGTCATCAAATACACCAAAAATACTTGGCGAACTAAAGATTCCTGGATTTTCAAATTATCTTCAACCATATGATGAAAACCACATAATTGGAATTGGTAGGGACACAAAAGAAAATTCTTGGGGTGGATTCGAACAGAAAGGAGTAAAAATCTCCATGTTTGATGTATCTAATTTTAACAAACCAAAAGAAACTGATACTATAGTAATTGGTAGTATTGGAACATATTCTGATGCAATAGATAGTCACAAGGCTCTATTATTGGATAAAGGTAAGGGAATAATCTCAATTCCAATTAAGACTGACATGGCATCCATAAAACCACAAGGCAAGATTGTCAATGAAGACTATAACAAACAGTGGTATGGCTTTTACGTATATTCAGTAGATTCAAGTGGATTTAATGAGAAAGGACAAATTCCACACTATACATGGCAGAACAACTATGGCGGTCAATACATGCAGCCACGATCATTTTACATTAATGATTATCTGTATACAGTAATGGATGGAAGTATGAAGATAAACGACATTGATACCCTTGATGAAATTAATTCTATCAAAATTCAGCAGACTGGAAACATAATCCCATTTGTTGCAGACTTACGTTAAACTAGGATTAATCTAAGGTTATAATCATACACTATTTATGAGAAATGATAAAAATGTTCAAGATTAAAAAAAGAGACAGCATTGCATTGATGACAATTGCTGCACTTTGTTTTACTTTCCAATCCAGTGCATTTGGTTCTCCAATTCCAATTGTTCTTACTGGCGATGAATCTTCATTTGTTCTCAAGATGGGTGAAACTGCAGATATTAATTCAGATTTTCAAATTACCTTATTAAAAATTCTTGATGACTCTAGATGTCCATCAGATGTAACTTGTATATGGGAAGGAACTGTTTCAGCAGAAGTTAAAATAATTAAAGATGGATCAAGTCGTGGCAATTATGTCATTCCAATTGGATTAGCTGGTATCGAATCTCAATCACTTGACGGTTATTTTATTATGCTATATGACGTAAAACCATATCCTATAAGCACTCATCAAATCATTCCTTCTGAATATGTTGCAACTCTAATTGTTTCTAAAGAAACAGATACACAAGATCCCCCACTCAAACAATTCCAGTCAGGAGTTTCAATTAATGATACTGAATGCAACAATGATTTGATACTTGTAATAAAATCAAGTAATTCTAGTCCTGCATGTGTAAAGCCTGAATCTGTAAATAAACTACTTTTACGAGGTTGGGCCTTGGATTTATCGGTAATTAGTAACTTTGAGCAATGTAAGGCTGCTGGAAATCCAATCATGGAATCTTATCCAAGACAATGCCGAACTCCGGATGGAAAGAACTTTGTTGAACAAATCAATTCAAAAATGATGAGTCCAGAAGCAAAGTGTGAAAAATATGGCGGAATATGGTCATCCAAACTCAACGAATGTGAATCACTACTAACTTTGGATGATTTTAAAAAAATCTTATCTGAAACACAAGACATAGATTCTATTTTTGAACAAATCGGAAAGCCTCATGATGATATTGGTAGTGGAATCCATATCTACGTGTATTATCTAAATGACAAAACACAAATCTGGATAGGACATGTTGATGAAATTATCTATGTAAAACATATGAATGAAGATGGTAACCAGATTGAAATTTTATATGAAATGATATCTTGATAATTTCAAATGTCTTCAATAGATGATGATTTTAATTTAGCCTGTCTCTTAATTGATGACAATCACAATTACACCCAGTTTGACATTTCATTCTTTTACAATCAGAACATGTTCTCTTATTCCAATATGGGGCTGTATTCACTAATTGCGTTGGCTGTATGAATATCTAACCTTTTCTTAACTTCTCAAGTTTAGTTTGATATTTTTATGAAAAGTTGAAATTATACACTATCTGTAATCATTATGTTACCTGATATGATACCTAAACTGTGGTTATTTTACGTAATACTTGGACTTGCTTTTACTTTTCCACTTTCTTATGCTCAACATCACAGTGGAGAACAAGCACCACCGATAAGCTTTGGTTCTGGCGAGGTAACTGTAAGCACTACTTTGTTTCCAGCAGATTTCACTCCTCAAAAATATTCGGATGTAAATTTAAAGATAAGATTTTTTGATACTCAATCTAATGTTAATGTCGAAAATGTAAGTTATAGGGTTCAGATATTTTATGGCAAAGCACTTGTTGCAAATCAAATGTTTTTTGATAGAGATGGTGAACTCGTAGTCAAAATACAACCTAAATCAAATTGTACACAGGAAGATCTGTGGAAATGCACAAAATATTATGGTGATGTTGACGCTGTAGTTCCTAATGCCTTGACTTCTACCCCTTCCAGCATCCCCGTTATCTCTGGTCCTGTTTTCACTCAAAGTGGTCAATACACCGTAAAAACTGACATAATAGGTGCAAAAAATCCAAAAACACAAACTGCTCAGGATATTCAATTTGAAACAATTGTAATAATTCCAAATGAACAAGAATTCAAGATATCTTCATCTGGCACTGATTATAAAATTTTTGCAAAAAATTTCCAAGGACCTTTAACTAATTTTCAATTTGATGATTCATCAAAATCTATTTCCTTTGAGATGCCATTTAATTGGGAACATGTAGAGCATGTAGATTTTGTAAAAAATTACTTTGAAATCCCAAAAAACTTTTTGCCTTTAGAAAATGTTGTTAGTTTTTATGGCAAAGCTAATGGTATGTCAATCTTACCAATAGATTTACACTATGACAAATATTCTGACAATGATAGTAACATACTGCATTTTATGATTCATAACGATGAGCTAAAAAAATTCAAAAGTTCTGACTCTAAACTTAAAGTTGTAATCACTCCTGAATCACAATCATCAATAATTTCTAAAGACCTTTACTTTGATAACGGCATTAAGGCTACTGCATCTTATGATTCTAGATATTCTGATAGTAAAAACATTCTATTTACTGTAGTGTTTTTTGATTCAAAGGGTAAACTAGCTAATGACATTAGATATGGTTATGGAATTAAGGACCCATCTGGAAAAGAGACTGTAAACACTGGTGGAAATCTAAGTCTATTGGGAATTGAGTTGCCAAGTGGTGTTGATTCTCAAGTTCTAAACACTCCTACAACTGGAAAATATTCTATGCAGATAGTCTTATTGGGGATGGGGCAAAATTCCTATGATAGACCACTTTTTCAAAAATTTGATTTTGAATTATACTCTGATGTGAAACAAACCACATCTCCTGAAATTCCCACATGGATTAAAAACAATGCAGGTTGGTGGGCAGATGGAAAAATAGATGACAACTCTTTCGTTCAAGGAATTCAGTTTTTGATAAAAGAAAAAATAATGAATATACCATCCACTCAAAGCTCAGGAAATGGCTCTGATGAAATTCCCACATGGATTAAAAATAATGCAAAGTGGTGGGCAGATGGAAAAATAGATGACAACTCTTTCGTTCAAGGAATTCAATTTTTAGTCGAGGCTGGTATAATCAATCCTTAGCCTAATTTTCTGCAGTTTAAGTAGAAATCGACCATCTTTGTTAAATACAAAATTTGTAATCAATGCTTACCAAACACAAATTGGTCTTGGAAG
>CAZDPM010000068.1:0-6954 GCA_964507355.1 uncultured Nitrosopumilaceae archaeon | reverse complement strand
CTTAGTGATGTTATGTATGAATTAGCTATAGGTGCAATAATAGCAGCACTAATTTTTGATTTTGTAAATGGTTTTAACGATGCCGCTAATTCTGTAGCTACTGTTATTGGTACCCGAGTTTTAAAACCAATACATGCAGTTTTGTTATCTGCAGTAGCTAATTTTGCAGGACCATTTATTTTTGGAGTTGCAGTTGCTATGACAATATCAAAGGGAATAATCAATCCCGATGATGTTACTATCTATATGATTCTTGGTGGATTATCTGCAGCCATTGCATGGGGATCTATTTGTACTCACTTTGGGTTACCAATTTCAAATAGTCACTCTTTGATTGGAGGGTTGATAGGAGCTGGTATTGCTGGAGTGGGAATTGAAAACTTACTTTTAGATGGAATGACTAAAACATTAACTGGAATTATAGTATCTCCTTTGGGTGGTATGGTAATTGGATTTCTTTTTGCAGGAATGATTATTACAGTATTTGCATCAAAACATCCCAAAAAAGTGAATTATTCATTTGGAAAATTACAACTAATATCATCTGCATGGTTTGCATTAACTCACGGTGCAAACGATGGTCAAAAAGTAATGGGCATAATTGTTCTGATTTTATTTTCTGAGGGATTGATAACTGACATTACCGATGTACCAGTTTGGGTAATACTTGCTGCTGCATCTGCTATTGCCCTTGGAACATTTTTTGGTGGATACAAAGTTATCAAGACATTGGGCATGAAAATTGCTAGACTAAGACCTTATCAGGGCTTTGCAGCAGAAACTGGGGGTGGAATTATATTGGCAATATTTGCATTCCTTGGAATCCCTGCTAGTACAACTCATGCTATAACTGGCTCTATTATGGGCGCAGGCGCAGTTAGAAGAAAACGTGCAGTACGTTGGGGGGTTGGCAAACGAATTGTATTTGCCTGGTTGATTACCATTCCTGGTGCGGCTGCCATTGCATATGTGGTTACCATGATTATTCAGTATTTTGTGCAATGATGAAAAAGATTCTTTTTATATTTGTTGAAAATACAGGAAGTCAATCTTTTTTTAAAAAATTCATACCAAAAGAATTTGAAGTTATTAGTGCTGGAACAAAGCCTAGTGATAAATTAAATCCAATTGTTTTACAAGCAATGAATAAAATTTGTATTGATATGAAAAACCAAATACCAAAAACTATCTCACTACAGATAATGCCTGAATCTGAAAAAGATATGCCATGGGATGTATCGATAAAGAGTAACGTCCTGCATTATTCCTCAAAGATGTACTTGATTGGCAAATTCCTGAACCTAAATGAAAACCAATAAAGTAGGTAGAGAAATTCATGATCCGATTAAATCAAAAGTAATGTCATTGATCAACCCACCTGAGGAAAATAACTCTTGACTTATTCAAATTTGCAAATTTTCATCGTTGAATTAATTGGAACATTCATTTTAGTTGTGTTTGCAACTGGCTCAATTGTCTATGATGCACAAACTAGTGGAACACTTGGAATTGCTTTTGCTGCAGTTGCGCCATTTATTGCATTAATTATTGGAATCTACTGTTTTGGTAAAGTATCGTTTGCTCATTTTAATCCTGCAGTAACAATTGGCTATTACATCACTGGACATATTTCAAAATTCCAAATAGCAGTTTATTTTGCTGCAGAAATTATTGGTGCATTACTTGGCTCATTATTTGTAATGGCATTTATTGGAACAGAAGCAAATCTTGGAGCAAATATTCCAAACCATGATTTCTCATTATCTTTGATATTTCCAATTGAAGTTTTAGCATCTGCTTTACTTATGGCCGTAATTTTTACTGTGGTTTACACAAAAGGACTCAGAGGATTCAGCGGAATAGCAATTGGTGGGATTGTTGGGTTGGATATCTTTTTTTTAGCTTTTATCTCCGGCGCTTCTATGAATCCTGCAAGAGCATTAGCTCCTGCATTATTTTCTGGAGTTTTTGAAGATTTATGGCTATACTGGACTGCTCCATATGTTGGGACTGTAATTACTGCATTTTTATTTCGTGACAAGTTTCGTCAGCAAAAATAGATTTCTAGTCATTATTACGAATAATAATAACTAAAAATAGAGTGAATTATTGTCAAAATCTCAAAAATTATTCAATGATGCAAAAAAAGTAATCCCTTCGGGTGTGAATAGCCCTGTCAGATATTTTGAACCGTATCCATTTTTTGCCAAAAAATCAAACGGTGCTTACATTTGGGATGAAAATAATAAAAAATACATTGATTTTTGCAATGGTTATGGCGCATTACTCTTAGGACATAGACGAAAGGAAGTTCTAAATGCTGTATCAAAACAGATTACACAAGGAACTCTGTTTTGCACTCCGACACAATCTGAAATTCAACTATCAAAACTAATTATTGATAACTTTCCTTCAATTCAAAAAGTCAGATTGGTAAACACTGGAGGAGAGGCTACAATGACTGCTATCAGATTAGCTCGTGGCTTTACAAAAAAGAAAAAAATCATAAAATTTGAGGGTGGATATCATGGTGCGCATGATTCTGTTTTAGTAAAAGCAGGTTCTGGTTCTGCACATAATGGAATTTCTGTTTCTGATGGCGGATTAAATGAAATCTCAAAAAACACACTTGTTGTACAGTACAATAACTCTGAAGAACTTGAAAAAATTATATCAAAAAATAAAGACATTGCCGGTGTAATCATTGAACCAATACTAGCAAACATGGGCTTAATTTTACCTGAGAAGAATTTCCTTTATGAAATTAGAAAGATTACCAAAGATAATGACATCCCTCTGATTTTTGATGAAGTTGTAACTGGATTTAGAATATCTCCTGGCGGTGCTCAAACACATTTTGGAATCAAACCCGACATCACAACTTTAGCAAAGGCTCTAGGAAGCGGATTTGCAGTTGCGGCAGTAGGTGGAAAAAAGGAGATAATGGATCTTCTTTCTCCTGGCGGTAAAGTCTACCAAGCAAGCACATATGCTGGAAACCCAATATCTGTAAGTGCTGCTATTGCATCGATTAAGACTATCAACAAAATTAAAAATAAATTATATTCAAAACTTGAACAATACAATACTATACTTACACATGCAATTGATGATATGGCTACTGACCTTAATATCCCACATCAAATCAATTTTGCATCCTCCATGTTTCAAATTTTCTTTACAGACAAGCCTGTTGTCGATTATCGTTCGTCAAATAATGCGGATGCAAAAAAATTCCATAAAATGTTTTCTGCATTATTAAAAAAAGGTATTTTTATTGCACCTTCTCAATTTGAAGTTGTTTTCTTATCTGATGCGCACACCAAAACTGATCTAGAAAATACAATAAATGCTTATGATGTTGCATTAAAATCGGTGAAGAATTGAAATATGTAATTGGTGCAAGAGGCAGCCAACTATCGCTTGCACAAACTAATTGGGTAAAATCTGAATTAAAAAAAATAAATCCTAATGCTGAATTTGAGATTAAAACAATAAAGACTAAAGGTGATACTGATGCAAGACCATTATTTACAATTGATCAAAAAGGAATATTTGAAAAAGAAATTGATAGAGCAGTTGCCGATAATGAAGTAGATTTTGCGGTACATAGTCTCAAAGACGTTCCTTCACAATTAATTGAGAACTTGATTTTATCATCTATTCCAAAAAGAGAAATGGCAAACGATATTTTTATCTCATCAGATGGGACTAGTCTTGATTCTATAAAACCTGGAGCTGTTATAGGTACAAGTTCATTGCGACGAGCTGTGCAAATCACAAGAAAAAGACCTGATGTTATAGTTCGTCCAATACGTGGTAATATTGAAACTAGAATTAGAAAAGTCTTTGATAATGAATTTGATGCCATAGTTCTTGCACAAGCAGGAATTACCAGATTAGGCATAGATACAACATTTACACCATTATCTATTGAAGATTTTTCACCATCTCCCGGACAAGGTGCTCTAGCTATAGTTTCAAGAAAAAATGATTCTAAGACAAATTCAATGTTAGCAAAAATTGAAGATTCTGACTCTCGATTAGAAATTGAGGCAGAACGCGCTCTTTCTGACTATGTTGATTCGGGATGTAGATTTCCAATTGGTGCATATGCTAAATCAAATTGTGACGAAATGACTTTGAGTGTATCTGCTTTTTCTGTTGATGGTAAACAATCTATTTTTGTTAAAAAGTCTGGAAACAAGTATGATCCTGGATATCTTGGTAAGATTGTGGGTATGGAACTATGCGAGAAAGGCGTAAATGACCTTGCAATAAATTGGAGAAAAAAAGTGGAGGAATGGAATAAACAATGACAGGTAAGGTATATCTTGTTGGGGCTGGCCCAGGCGATAGTAAACTGATTACACTAAGAGCAGTTGAACTATTACAAAAAGCAGATGTTGTACTGTATGATAGGCTAGTTAGCAAAAAAATAATCTTAATGATTCCAAAGACTGCTCAAAAAATATACGTTGGAAGGGCTGTTGGTGATGACACAACTCACCAGAATTACACTAATGACCTGATGGTAAAATTTGCAAAATCAAAAAACAATGTAGTTCGACTAAAGGGCGGTGATCCGATAATCTTTGGCAGAGGTGGAGAGGAAGCTGAATTTCTTAAAGAAAACAAAGTAAAGTATGAGATTGTTCCGGGAATCACGTCTGGTATTGGTTCTGCAACTTATGCTGGAATTCCACTCACTCACAGAAAGTATGCATCATCAGTTGTATTTGTTACAGGCCATGAAGATCCTGAAAAGAAAAATGAATCAGTAAAATGGAAACGTCTTGCAAAATCTGTTGACACTATTGTAATTATGATGGGACTCTCACGGCTTGATGTTATATGCAAGCAGCTTATTGCAGGTGGATTAGATAAGCAAACTCCTGTGGCTGTCATTCAAAATGGTACCACTCCAAAACAAAAAATGATCATTGGTACTGTTTCTAATATTGCAAAACTTGTAAAGACAAATAAAATCACACCTCCTACAAATATTATTATTGGAAGAGTGGTAGACTTGTCTCAAATTATTGGATGGAGAAAAAATGCTTAAAGGAAAAATCATTGCAATCACTCGTTCAAAAGACGATTCTACTGAATTTGTGGATTTAATAACTAAAAGTAATGCAATACCAATATCACTACCTACTATTGAGCTAGTTAGTAAGGGTGAAAAAATAGTAGATGAATTTTTGAATTCAGTAAAACAGTACAATCCTGATTATTCTGTATTTATGAGCTCAAAGGCTGTAACCCTACTTTTTGATACTGCAAAAAAAGTATCTAAACTTGAAAAACTTCAACTTGCTGTGGCAAATACCATAGTCATGGCTGTAGGACCTAAAACAAAAATTGCGCTAGAAAATGAAGGAATTAAAGTTGCTCACATGCCGAATATCTATTCCTCTGTAGGTGTTGGGGAATTATTTACAAAATTACATGCAGTTGGAAAAAAAGTAATTGTGCCCAGAAGTGGTGCATCTACACCGTTTTTGAAAGAGTTATTGGACAAAATAGGAATTGATGTGAAAGAAATTCATCTCTACGATGTATGTGCGTTTCAAGATACTACTCAATGGAATGAATTTAGGAAATTATTCTCAAAAAATCAAATAGATGGAATTTTATTTACTAGTGCATCATCAGTTAGAGCCTTTTTTGAAATAATGTCAAGAGATTACGATGAAAATTCTTTGTTGAATAATATGGCAAAACTATCTGTTGTTTCAATTGGTCCATTTACATCTGATGAACTCAAAAAATTTAAAATAAAAAATACTATTTCTCAAGTACATACTGTCCTTGGTGCTTTTGATACTCTAAAAAATATTTTCTCAATTAAGTAGATTGCCCAAATGGTTGATCTTGTTTGGGGTTTTTCTGCACTTTGTGTTTTGAAATAATTCTAAATTTGACTAAATCTCAAACTTTTTTTTATAAAACTACAGTTAGATCTTTCTTTTTTCCGATCTACTGATTAACTACAAGTCATATGTATAGTTAATATATCTCCGATATTTTATAATAAATTAGTGAACTCACACATTATCTTACTATCAATCGTTTTTAGTCTATTTTTAGCTGGTACTACATCATATTCTTTCGCTGAAGTTAATTCTATAGAGGTAGTTGAAAATCGTCTTGTAACCTTAGTCGGTGAAGGGATTGATGACGACGATGACGTTCTGAAGTTTCAATGGGTACAAATTGACGGTGAACCCGTAAAATTATCTGCATACGATGTTGCAATGCCAACATTTATGGCTCCAGAGGTTGTAAACGGACAAATCAAAGTACTAACATTTACACTAACTGTAACTGATACATTTGATGCATCAAGTTCTGCAACTGTTGAAGTTGTCGTTAATCCTGTTAATCATGCTCCAATTGTTAGTGCTGGAAGAGACCAAGTTACATTCAAAACAATTAATGTAGTTACTCTAGTCAGCAGCGTAGTAGATCCTGACGGTGATTCGTTAACTTATAATTGGAAACAAATTTCAGGTCAAACTATACCATTATCTTCTACTCATGGAAAATACTTGACAATTCTTCCAATGCATATTGATTATTCTCAAACTAATCCTCTAACGTTCGAACTTACTGTTGAAGATGGTTTTGGTGGTGTTGGAAGTGATACCGTTAGTGTTTATCCTCTAAGTGGTCTTTTGTCAAATAGATTGATCTCAATTCAAGCAGGTCCAATGCAAACTGTACATGAAGGAGAAACCGTTACACTTAGTGCAACTGGTCAAACTGCAAATGGACAGCCAATTAGTTACTCTTGGGTACAACTAATTGGAACTGGAGTATCATTGAATGCATATACTGGTTCAACAGTCACATTTACAGCTCCTGAACTTCCAGATGAGAATGAAATGATTCTCTCATTCCAAGTAACTGGCTATTCGGCTGGAAATGGATGGGCAAATGCATTAGCAT
>CAZDPM010000067.1:0-7156 GCA_964507355.1 uncultured Nitrosopumilaceae archaeon | reverse complement strand
TTGTAAGTTTGTATTTTTTTGTTCTTCCATGTATTCCTTGATGAATTAATCTACCAGTAATAATTCCAGACAATTCGATTTCACTAAGCATTTGAGTAATTCGCCTTTGTGTTAGTTCGTCTTTTCCTACTATTTTACACAGTCCTTTGTAAGATGAATAAATCTCACCTGTTGATGAACCTCCAGCTTTCATTATTGCTAAGATGATAAGTTTTTCATGAAGAGGATATGATTTTAGAGATGTTTCTTCTTTATTTTCTTCAATTTTTAGTGAAGCCTCCCTAACATGATCTTGTGTTACTTTGTTTGATTGTTGTCTTTCAGCGATTTCGCCAGCAACGCGGATTAAATCAATTGCCCTTCTAGCATCCCCATGCTCTGCGGCGGCCAAGGCTGCACATAGATTCAATGCAGCCTTGTCTACAGAATTGGGGATAAATGCCTCGTTGACTCGCTCTTCTAATATTTTATAAATTTGGTCTCTATCATAATTTGTAAAAATTATTTCTTCTTCGCCTAAACTACTGATTACTCTGGGATCAAGTTTTTCTTTAAATGTAAGATCATTTGAAATTCCTACTAAAGTTAATGAGCCTTGTTTTAGGCGTTCGTTTGCTCTTGTAAGTTGATATAGTATGTCTTTGCCTGTTTTTGATACTAATTGGGCAAGGTAATCAATTTCATCAATAACAAAAATTACATTTATTGTTGCTTCATCGATGTTGTTTAGTATTCTTTTAAAGACTTCACTAATTGCTAGGCCTGTTCCTGGTAGTTCTTTGTCTTTCATGCCTAACTGCCTTCCAAAACTTACTAACAAACCATAAAGTGTAGTTTCTTCTTTAGAGTTTGAATAAATAAGTTTAATTGGAAATTTTGATTTTTCTACTCTATCTTGAATTTTATTTAATACTTTTTTAACAACAAGTGTTTTTCCAATACCAGGTTTACCATAAACTAGTAAATTTGACGGTCTTGAATGTTTAAGGATTGGTAGTAAAGATTGGGTTACTTGTTCCTGTTCAGAGTTTCTATGTTGTATAATATTTGGAATATATGTAAAATGAAGAATATCTCTATTTTTTATAATAAATTTTCCAGATTCAGCTGCATCAAGTAATCTATCAATTGGATCAGACATCTCACACACCTATGTTTCTACTCTTTAGTAACATAATGATATCTAGTATTGAAGAGTAAAGATAAGAACAGTTATTCTAATTTAGTTTATAATTAATTTTTTTTAGTTAGATTTTAGATTTTCAATAAAAAAAATTAAAGAAAAAGATAGAGTGGAAAAACAGGTGTGTGGGTTACCTTACTTGTTTGATGTTAACAAATTGTTAATTTAATGTGAAGAAAAACCCTAAAAAGGTCATTTTAACCCCTTTATTTCCACTCCAGGCGTTAAGATTGATGTTAACAATGTGAATATCCTAAAACTAACCCCTTTGTTTCCACTCCACGCATGAGTTAATGGATTAATAATGTAAAAAACTGAATATTGATGTTAATAACAAAACATGGTCTAGGCGTGGGTTAGGCAGTCAATGTTAACAAACCTCTTAGTTAACAAATATTCTGGGATCAATTCAACTGTTAATGTTAGATCCTCATAGATCTCAAAGATGGCCAAAAAACGGATTAGAATTGATATGGAAGATGCTGATGGAGCACAATATGATATAAAATTGGAAGGTAATGTTACTAGAGAAAAAGTTCTAAAAATCTTCGAAATGATGGATTTGATGAATATTGAAGAGGAGAACCAAAAAACCACAAATATGGACTCTACAGGCTCAAAAATATGGCATATTGTTGATAAATTCTTCCCTATGGGGAAATTCACATCTACAAACATACTTGAGAAATATGAGGATGAGTATAACGAGCCGGTGAAATTAAGTATAATTTCCACATATCTATCTAGATTTTCTACAAAAGGTAAAATCGATAGAATAAGAACTGGGCGTGAATGGACCTACCAAACCATTAAACTAAGTCAAAAACAACAATAGATTAGGAAATAGTTATTTTTCTAACTATAAGCCGATCTTTACCCAATATCATTTTAACATATTCCCCTTTCTGAACATCCATGTATTTTCGAAATTGTTTTGGTATAGAAATTGTTCCTGCAGATGTGATTTTAACTAAAACTTCATTTTCTTGAACTGACATATTCCTATTATAATTTAATAATATATATAATTTAAGGTTTTATTATTTTAATAAAAAATAACAGAAATATATGATTTGGCCTGATTATTGGTAAAAATAACTAAATTATTAAAATAAAATTAACTTAAATTTATTATGCAATTAAAGAATTAGATTGTAAGACATCAATTTTCTCTTTTCCTTTTTCAGAAATTGAGTAAGTATATGGTTTTGTACTTGTATTCCTTTTAACAAATCCATCATCATAAAGCTTCTTCATTAACCTCGAAGTGTGTTCTCTACTTCGTTTTAATGTGATTTGAATATCACGTGATGTCATAGCTTTGTTTGTGATTAGATGCAACACATAATCTGTAGCATTACTATGATCCAAATTAGGCATACGACGAGTAATTGTAGGCTCTTCTTTACTTACCACCTCCATCTTTTTAGGTGGTATTGATGGATTTTCTATTACTTGTTGATTTTTAGTTAATTTCTCTAAATATTGTTTAATTTCCAGAGTAGGATCCTCCTTATTCTGTTCAACACCCTGCATTTCCATAGAATCCAGGCGTATTTTCATATCGATTAACTGTCTTTCATAATATTCTAAACGCTCTAACTGTGAGGAATCTATCATTTCACTCTTAGATTTGATAAATGGACGTATTTTGTAATAACTATACAAACCTAGCAAACCTACAACAAATGCAATTATTATGGTTAAAATCACATCTGGTTCAGGAATTTCAATCAACATCACAAAAATTAAACATGTGTTGTGATTTATTGTGATTGAGCAATATTAATTCACACTTTAGATTAACTATAACACACTTCATATCACAAAAAAACACCATAATTATCACTACTAAATGATGATATTACACATTACATGCCTGACGTACTAACCTATCAATCACATTAATGACTTCATCTTCTCTTTCAGGGAATATATCACTCTCATTTATCACACGTATCTGCTCAGAAAGCTTTGATATCACATCAATATCATCTGGTAAAAGTATGCCTAAACCTCGTAAAAGCATGATTGAATAGAATAATGCAACTAATTTATCTCTAGATTGACCAACTTGCCTATAATACGCACCTTTACTAATACTAAATTTAGAGTTTAGAAGATCTTTCTGATTTAAAATAATTTCAATTTGTCGTTCAGTAAACAATGATTTTTTTATAATTTGTTTAATAATATTATTAAAATTAGATTTTTCAAACTCTGCCATAGCTATACAATTCTGTATACCACACTACAATTAAACTTTAAAGAGTCATCTACAAATCCCTTTTATGACTGGAAATAAAGTTGAATCCTTCCTAAAATCTGAACTTAAAAAGAAAAATGCATTATTATTTGTATTAATTGATTCTGAAGAATCTAAGTTAGAATCTTCACAAAAACTTGCTAAAGATGTTGAAAAAATAGGTGCATCTGCAATTCTAGTAGGTGGTTCATCTGCAACAGATCAAATTGAAATGGCTAAAGTTGTAAAAGGCATTAAAAAAGGAATTAAAATTCCAATAATACTCTTCCCTGGTAACATCACAGGAGTAGTACCAGATGCTGATGCTATCCTTTTTAGTTCATTAATGAATTCAGAAAATCCATACTTTATCACTCAAGCACAAGCATTAGGAGCTCCAAGCGTTCTCAAGTTTGGATTAGAACCATTACCTACTGCTTACTTGGTTATTGGAGATGGAACTTCTGCATGGTTTGTAGGTTCAGCAAGAGGCATACCTTTCGAAAAACCAAAAATAGCAGCGGCATATGCCCTTGCAGCACAATTTCTTGGTATGAGATTTGTCTATTTAGAGGCAGGATCTGGGGCAAAATCTAGCGTTACTCCAGAGATGGTTAAGACAGTAAGAAAAGCATTCAATGGATTTTTGATAGTGGGTGGTGGAATCAAAGATCCAAAAACTGCTTTAGATTTGGTCAAAGCAGGAGCCAATGCCCTAGTAATAGGAACCTTTCTAGAGAAAGGCGGAAGTATTAAGAAACTAGCTGAAATAACAAAAGCAATTCAAAGAAGTAAGTAATTAGACCGTATTATGTCTGAAAACGATGCCATTTCTCGTATTAGTGGCATTAAAATGCCAAATTACTATTTGAATTATTATTCAAATCTCTCAAAAGACACCTATGCTATTTTTGAACATGCAGCTGTGGCAAAATCAACACTAGTGGATTCTTCGGGAATAATTGAGCCTAAAATTGCATTTGATTTAGCAGATCGAGTTTCGAAAATGCATGATATTGATATTGCAGAACCTTTACGAGAACTATTAAAAATTAATGGAAAAGAACTATCTGCTTTAATTTTATCAAAAGAAATTGCATTAGGAAAATATTTGCAAAATGATGCCACTTTAGAAGAAAAATTAGATTTAGCAGTTAGAGTGGGGTTAGCTATTGTAACAGAAGGAGTAACAATTGCTCCATTACAAGGAATTAGTGAAGTTAAGATAAAGAAAAACAAAGATGGAAGTGAATACCTTTCTGTATCTATTGCTGGACCAATGCGTTCTGCAGGAGGAACCGAGTCAGCAGTAACAATCCTAATTGCTGATCATGTGAGAAAAGCAGTAGGCTTATCAAAATATCAAGCAAATTGTTTTGATGATGAGACTGGGAGATTTATTGAAGAACTTCGAATTTATGAAAGAGAAGCAAGTAGTTTTCAATTTCATATACTAGATGAAGATATTGAACATGTCATTTCACATCTACCTGTAGAATTAAACGGTGTAGATACAGATCCTTTCGAAGTTGTAAATCATAAAGGAATGACTCGTATTTCAACAAATAGAGTTAGAGGTGGAGCTTTAAGGGTTCTAAATGACGGGTTAATTGGAAGATCTAAAAAACTACTCAAAAGAATTGAAATGTATCAACTGGATGGTTGGGAGTGGTTAGGAGATCTAAAAGGAGCTGTTCAAACAGGAGACAATCAAGAAGACGCTGCAGCCAAGAGAATGCGGGAGGTCATTACAGGAAGATCTGTTCTTTCTATGCCTAACAAACTTGGTGGTTTCCGATTAAGATATGGTAGAGCGTGTAATACTGGTTTTGCAGCAGTAGGAATTAATCCTGTGATTGCCGAAATTTTGGATCACACAATTGCTGTTGGAACTCAAATCAAAACTGATCTTCCAGGGAAAGGAGCAACAGTAGCTTTTGTTGATTCTATTGATACACCGATTGTTCGATTAAAAAACGGGGACGTTGTAAAAATAAAGAATGTAAAACATGGAATTGAAATTAAAAGTGAAATTGAAAAAATTCTTCATTTAGGTGACATCTTAATCTCATTTGGTGATTTTCTGGAAAATAATGCTCAACTTGTACCTTCAGGATATGTAGAAGAGTTTTGGATTGAAGAATTAAAAGAAAAATTAGCAAAATATGCTCCTAATGATAAATTTTTAATTCAATTTCTAACTAAAATTCCCACTTTGGATGAAGCATTGAAATTATCCATAGATTTTCAAATACCACTACATCCACAATACTTGTATTATTGGGATCAAATATCACCTGAAGAACTCTCACAAATTTTACATCCAATAAAAATTAATGAAAATTCTATCGAGTATTCCATAGAAACAAAAAACATTCTTGAAAAACTTGGAGTACCACATAAGATGAATGTTACACAAATAATTCTTGAAAAAGAGGAAGCTAGAATTTTTTATAATCTACTTTTTAGACACAAACCACAAATTAATGATTTATCAATTCCACAAATTATTTCAAAATCATCTGGAATTCAAATTAGAAATAAATTTTCAACTTCAATCGGAGTTAGAATAGGAAGACCTGAAAAAGCAGCTCCTAGACAAATGAAGCCACCAACTCATGTTTTATTTCCAATTAATGATAAGGGAGGTCCCACTAGAGATCTCTTAAAGGCATCAAGGCAAGATAATTTTTTTACCAATATTTACAATAGATCCTGTCAAGAATGTAATGAACCATCAATTGGAATAAAATGCTCAAAATGTGGTATCAAAACTTCAGTAGTTTATCGTTGCGGTAATTGTCGTGACATACTTGATAATCCATTTTGTGAAAAATGTAAACGAAAGGCATCATCTCACTCTCATCAGACATTTCCATTAAAAGCAAAACTATTGCTAGCACAAGAAAAAATGGGCTTACGCGCACAAGAACCATTCAAAGGAGTTAAGGAATTAATCAGTCAAGATAGAATTGCAGAACCGTTAGAAAAAGGACTAGTCCGTCAAAATTTTGGTCTTACAGTATTCAAAGATGGAACTGTGCGTTTTGATGCTACTAATTCCCCTCTTACTCAATTTCAACCATCATGGATAGGTACGTCAATTGAAAAACTAAACGAATTAGGATATACTCACGATATTGATGGAAAACTACTAACAAATCCAGATCAAACAGTTGAACTTCGAATGCAAGATGTAATTATTCCAAATGAGAGTGGAAGGTATCTTGTATCTATCTGCAATTACATTGATACCATTTTAGAAAAATTTTATGAAAAATCAATCTTCTATAATGTTAAAAATACAGATGATTTAATTGGTCATCTAATAATTGGATTAGCTCCTCACACATCTGTTGGTATTGTTGGAAGAATAATTGGTTTTACCGAAACCCATGTTTGTTTTGCTACTCCTAATTGGCATTCTGCAAAAAGAAGAGATGCAGATGGAGATGCTGATTCTATTATGTTATTGATGGATAGTCTTCTAAATTTTTCAAGACAATTTCTTTCTGATAGAATTGGTGGATTAATGGACGCGCCATTGTTAATTCAACCACTTGTGTTACCACATGAATCACAACCTCAAGCACATAATCTTGAAGTTGTTAAATTTTTACCATTTGAATTCTTTAAATCTACAATTCAACAGAATAAAGCACCAGACATTACATGTGTAGAAATAATCAAATCACGTCTTGAAACAGAAAGACAATTTTTTGGATATT
>CAZDPM010000066.1:2073-7437 GCA_964507355.1 uncultured Nitrosopumilaceae archaeon | reverse complement strand
TTGAATTTTGCAGGCATTAATTATGAAGTGAGTTATTGATTTGAAGGAATAAAGGAGTCTATCGACAAAGAGGAAAAATTGTATGCCCCTCAACAGGCGTGATTTTGTGCTAAGAATTTGTAATAACTAGGAAGATGAGACGTTATGATTTGTTCAAAATTCTTTAAAATCCTAACAAAAAATTGAAAAGATTTGTTTAATATCTGATTAAAATTAATTTTAATTAGTGAATAAACCTACTATTCTAGGATTATCAATCGGGATAGCAGGTATAGTTTTGGCATTTATTTTTGGCGTGAGTTCTGAACAAAATGAAAAAACAATAATTGAAAATCAAAAAATAATCTTTTCCGAATTAGGAATAGACAAGGATACAGAGTTAAACAGAGACACAGAGTTAGATGTTACAATTGAAATTTCAAAAGAAGATTATGAAAAATTTCTCAAAACAGAGGAAGCATATAACAAATTAAGCAATAAAAGAATTGAAGATATTAACTATCTACTATCAAAATCTGCATTTTACTTTTTTAATGGGGAATATTATAATTCTCTTCTAATTCTTGAGAATATTCTAATTTTAGAACCAAATAACTCGAAGGCTTGGGAATACAAAGGAGTGATATTATCAAAGATAGATAGAAACACAGAATCTCTTGCTAGCTTTGACAAAGCAATTGAAATTCAACCTGATAATTCGGGAATTTGGATAAGTCGTGGAATTGTTCTTTCAAATATTAAAAATTGGGACGAGTCCCTAGCTAGCTTTGAAAAGGCAACTAAGATAGATCCTTCCAATATAAAACCATGGTTCTATTATGGAATTGCATTATTCGACAATGGAAGATATGAGGAATCTCTTGCTAGCTTTGACAAAGCAATCGGAATAAATCCTAATCAAATTAAGGTTTTAAACAATAGAGGACTTGCATTATTGTTTCTTGAAAGATATGAGGAATCTCTTGCTAGCTTTGACAAAGCAATCGGAATAAATCCAAACTATGCGGATTTATGGTATAATCGGGTTTTCGCATTGTATAAACTTGAAAAATATGACCAACTTGAAGATACTGTCAACAAGGCATTACTTCTTGATCCTTATAACGAAGATTACATAACAGCTGCAAATACAATAAAAAATAATTTAGAACCATATTTACGAAATAAATTAATAAATAATTTCAACAATTAAATTTAATCTTGTTTTAAAAATAATTCAACAGTAACGGCATGGATTCATTCATAATTTTATCATCCATACTTTCAATCCTACCCAACCAAAACCTTTTCTTATCCGCGTTCAAATTAAATTCTCTAGTAATTGGTTTGATTTTTCCAATATCTGAAATTTTATTTTACAGAATCGATGACCTCAATCTGGAATTCCTGTTTACAACAAACCTATAGTACAACCTGCCATCTCGCTAAGATATCTAGATGCTCAATCTCCTTTCCATTTAATTTGCCTAGTCCTCTCTGCTTCCATTTGCCATCAAATCTGCAAAACCCGTTCTGCAAAACAAAGACATTATCTGCCTCATCATCAAATGAAAATTCCCCCAGTTTCTTTGAATTGAGACCTAGGTTCTTTATTGTAGTGATAGAATCAGCATACATCATAATTACATCGTTTTTCAATGTTATAATTTACAACTTATACTACAATTTGGTTCAAGTACATATGGTACCAATGTTTCTGAATTCGAATTTAGAAATATTGATCGATTGACACTATTTGGTTTACTCTATTAGACAGGTTAGATCTAATAGATGATCGCATATCTAGTATAATGCAGGAGGATTACATTGGTCAGAACTAGAAGGGCCAACAGGTATTGTGTTGATTGTGGAGCTAGACTGGTGTACTATCCAAGACTATCCAACCCAAAAGCGCCAAATGAACATAGAGTCTTAGTATATGCATGTCCAGACTGTACAGATGATTTTGAAAAACCAAAGATGTTCTCAATTAGACGAAACCAGGTAGATGATCCTCTTGAAACAGTGGAGATAGAAATCACTCAACTCCAGAAAAAAGCTAGTTAAAAATGAAGGAATTTTATTAGCAATCTTAGAGGTTTGAAAGCAAATTGGAAAACATAAAGTCTAGAAGCAATGGGTGGTACGTTTTGCCAATATTTCTAGGATGGATTGGCGGAATCATTGCTTATTTTATCTTAAGAAATGATGATCCAAGAAAGGCAAAAAACTGCTTGTATTTGGGGATAATTTTGGGCATTGTTGGAATAATTCTCAACATCATAATCGTTGCACAGATGCCCGAGTTTACACCTGCTTTTAATGCCAAAATCTAAAAAACACGCACAAAAAGACAATTGCAGACAGGCGTAGATTTTGATTATTTCTAAATTCGAATTTAGAAATATTGAAAATTCAGATAGCCAGATATTTGAATTTAGAATCATATAGAACTAGCCAGAATATTGAATTATGGGCACATCCAAAATGCGAGATAATGTTGAAAGATGGCTAATTCATGAAGGTCTCGCTTTTGAAGACATGAAAAATACAGAAAACACATTTCAGATCCGGGTAAAGCATGCAGGAAAATATGGAATTCCTGAAGAGATTTTTGAACCAAAATCGCAACCAGGAGTAATTGTGATAGGTGCCAAAGTAATAATGAAAGACAACCAGATTTCAAGATACCTAGGTTTTACAGAGGATGAAAAAGAGAAATTTGAGAGAAGAATAGCAGAATACTGCAATTCAATTCAAGCAATAAACAGAATTGTTACCGAAGATGGCAAGCAAAAGGTAGGGGTATTTGTCGTATTAGACGACAAAGATAACATAAACCAACAAACAGTCCTTGATGCAATGAACAAAGTGTCAGAATTGCATGAAAAGACATCTAGATTTTTGATGAAAACTTTTTAATTTATTCATCTATCTAGATAATTTTTAGGCAAATAATTTCATCTTGACTGCAAAATTAAAAAATTACACAAATTGTTGGATTTATCAAAATTACGCCTACATGTTAAACCCCACTTGAGAAATACTCTGTCTAGTCATAACGTGATTTTATCAAAAAGGGCTGTTTTGATGGGGGGGTTAACACTTGTGCCTAGCAGGGAAATGCAACCACAAAACCACCCAGATGGTTGGAATCGACAATCTCAATCTTTTCTGAATATGCCTAAAAGCTAAACCCCTTGAAATTGTTAAATCATAGCAAAATAAGGAAAATATCATTGCAGAAAAGATGGATTGTTTCAATATTTTTGCTAGCTCTGATTATTCCAATCCCACTATCATTTGCTGCAGGTGAAGGCGGAGGATCATCAGGGGGTGTTCATCTTGATTATGAAGATAATGAAGAGCTTGAGGAAGATACACCAAAAAAAGACCAAAAAGAGATCGATTTTAGTCTCTTGGAAACGCCAGTAAAATACAAAGTTGGGGTCTGGATAAATAACGTAGGGAAGATAGAAAAAGAAAGCGGGGTTTATGAACTGGATTTCTGGTATTTTGTAATGTCCGACGATGTTAATTTTCTAGAAGTTGGATATCCATCTATTTCATTTGTCAATGGCAAATCATTCAAATCTGACTCTGAGTATACAGATGAGCATTATCATGAGGAGCGTGTTCGTGGTACATTTTTTAACAAATTATTATGGAACAATTATCCATTTGAAAAAGTGGATCTTAACATAGAGATAGAACCAGACATGCCTTACCATTTGGAAAATGCGGTGTTTGTACTTGATACCGATAAAACCGGTGTTGATGGCAAAGTAAATGTGATAGGATGGGAAATAAAAAATCCTAATTTTGAAGTGTTGGATCATGATTATGATGATTGGTATTCTTTCTCAAGACTTGTTGCAACGATACCATTAGAACGATCGGTAACTGGTGCATTATTAAAAACATTTCTGCCCGTAACTGTAATAGTATCCATTTCTTTATTGATATTTTATATTCCTGAGAACTTTACCCCTAGGATTTATCTTACTGCTCCACTTTTACTTGCGTTGGTTTTCTTACATAGGGGTGCACTTGGGGAATTACCAACTCTGAGTTATATGACTATTTTTGACAAAGTCATGGTAATTTATTACGCAATCATGGCAAACAGTATACTTTCCCTAGCCATACAAATGAAACTACACACTCTCAACAAAGGGCAAATTGTTATCAGAAAAGTGAATAGGTACATGTTGTTTTTGGTACCTGGAATTGCTTTAGTACTTGCAGTGTTACTCTTCCCGTTATAGCCTATGTCCCATTAATGTAAAATGCCACTAGCAAAGGCACTATGATTATGCCAGATATAGCTAAAACCTTCAAGTAATCTTTTGAATCTAACTGCTTGAATCTACTCATATACCCAAATCCTATTTTGACATATTTTTAATTCATGTGGTAAATTTCCAGAAATATGCCAATATAGATCAAATTTGGTGGAATTTTCATCATTTTACGTTGCAACTATATACTAAATTTTTGCAGTTTACATAATGATACGAATTGGCATGGTTATCGTAATTGTGGCAATTGTAGCCTCTATGGGAGCTGCGATGTACATGTACACTCAATATCAGACCAATTTCATTATTGGAAAATCAGGGGAAGCGGTGATAGTAGGACCTGTAGAATATATTGTAACTTTTGATGGAACACATGAAGGAAATAAGGAAAGAATACCTGAAAATACATTTGTAAAAATCAAAATAATTGCAAAAAATATCAGCAATGAGCAAACCAGAATCACGGGAGGTCAGTTCTACATAGTAGACGAGAAACAGCAAAAACATCAAGCAGTGTATGGTAAATTTTCTGCAGACGATCTGCTAGATTATTTGTTAGAACCAAACAAACCAGTGATGTTTACCACACAATTTGATGTTCCATATGATGAACAAAATCAATACAACATAACAATTCGTCCAACAAAAATACAATCATCATTAGATACAGCAGTAATTTGCATCACTAATTGTTGATCGGAAAAAAAATATTGTCAAATATTACTAGTAATGAGGTAATAATGTGTGACTTGAACCATATAACATCTATGAAAAAAGAGTTTAGGCATGACAACATCCAAAGCCAGTAGAGCAGAAGCAGCCAAAAAAGCGGCACGTACAAGAAAAAGAAATGCCGCAATAAAAGCAGCTGAAGCAGCAAAAAGGGCAGCAAAAAGAAAACGAAGTCGAACTGCAAAAAGAGCAGTAGCAACTCGTAAGAGCGCTCCAAAAAGAAAAGCAGCTCCACGTAGAAAGGCAGCTCCAAAAAGAAAAGCAGCTCCACGTAGAAAGGCAGCTCCAAAAAGAAAAGCAGCTCCACGTAGAAAGGCAGTTAAACGAAGACGATAAACTGCTTTCTTATATT
>CAZDPM010000066.1:0-1973 GCA_964507355.1 uncultured Nitrosopumilaceae archaeon | reverse complement strand
GCAGCTCCACGTAGAAAGGCAGTTAAACGAAGACGATAAACTGCTTTCTTATATTTTTTCCATTTTATTTTGATGTTAAAACAAAGATATTTCTAAACTCGAATTTAGAAATATATACTTTTTATTTATCACTCATTTTTAATTCAGGCATAACAAAAACACGCTCTGGTTTTATTTTGAAAATAATTCTTTTTTCATTGTCTCTTTTGAATGGGTAATGATTTCGTCCCATGTATTGCTGAGTTAATTTGTCTGCATGTGTATAATCATAGTCCGGAATTATTTTCTCAACTTTGCCACGAATTGTTGTCATATCAAGAGGATTATTATTTGATACAACAGATAATGCAACTCTAGGATCACGTAAAATATTTTTGTGTTTAATTCTACCTTCAGCAGTATTTACATAAACATAATCTGAATCACAGTTAGCCCATACTGGAGAGAGTTGTGGAGATCCATCTTTCATCAAAGTTGCAATAAAAACAATATTTTTTTGCTGAAACAGTTTTATGATTTTTTCTTCCAAGTTTATCACGATTTTACATATATCTATTGAATATCATTTTAATTTTTTGATCGACTTTTTTCAAATTATCAAGTTACAAATTATCATTTTATTCATGGTTCTTATCAGAATTCTCCATGATATTGGTCATGGCACGATTCATGATTTCCATTACCAAGTATTGAGAATAGTCTGCAGAATTTCCCTCTTTAGTTTTTTTGGCTTTTGCTGTTTTTGGAGTAAGAGATCTCAGAATTTTTTCAATCTTTACAGAAGTGTTGTCAATGATCTTAGAGTATTTTAAATCGAAATCATCAGGCGTGGCATAACCAAGTAGTTTTGTCGAGGTACTGTAAAATTTTGTGATTGCACCACGAGATTCCTCAATTTTGGCAATTTCAATTAATCCAGATTCTTTTAGAATGTCTAGATGATGACGTACAGTGGTTAGGGCTTTTTTGTATCCTGTCTTTTTTAGCTCATTTGAAATCTGATCTGCAGATAATGCACGATGGTATAGAATTTCAATGATTTTTGAGCGTGCAGGGTCTTCAATTGCACGTGCGTGTTGGACGCTAGTTGTAAGAATACGATTTACTTTAATTTCTTTTTCTAGTAATGTAGACATGTTGATTACTCCTAATTGTTTGATCTAAAAGATCCACGTATCATATTTTTTTGTCTATTCGCATTAATTTTTTTTTGTTATCATTATGGTGACACATATATCAAAAGTAAATCACCGCTATCAAATTTACTGTAGCGTAAACTAAATTATCCCTACCACTACAATAATCAACATTACCACTATCATCTAGATGATAGTAGTATCATAATTATAACACCACTACAAATAATTTAAAAAATTAATAAAAATTAAAAATATGAAAAAGATATGTCTGATTCATCTACAAGTATGGCAAAAATGTATACTTACAAAATTGATCAGATGTTGAATTCGAGTTGAGTACTAGATTATAGTCAACATTCAGTCACAAAAAAATTATTTTAGTTAAAGAGAATTACCAGTTAATTTTTCATATGCAATGACGTATCTATTTGTCATCTTTTGAATTATTTCACTTGGTATTGCAGGAGGTATTGGTTCTTGTCCTGCATCTCGTGCATCATCGAATTGTTTTTGATAACCAAGATCCGTTAACCAATCACGCAATATCTGCTTATCAAATGATTCTTGAGTTTTGCCAACTTGATATGTCTCCTTTAACCATAAACGATATTCATCAGGACCTATAGAGTCACCCAAGGTTATCTTTCCATTCAAAATTCCAAACTCTAGCTTTAGATCAGCTAAAATAAATCCAGCATTATCTGCAATTTCATACATTTTTTTGTAAATATCAATTGATGTTTTTTCAAGCCATAGGTATTGTTCATTATCTACTAATTTCATTTGCAATGCTTTTTGTTTATCAATTGGAATATCGTGTTCTGATTTTGTGGT
>CAZDPM010000065.1:5252-7494 GCA_964507355.1 uncultured Nitrosopumilaceae archaeon | reverse complement strand
CAATATAGAGATGGTTTAGATTATGCATTTTACACCATAACTGTTCAAGAATTTGTTGAGTCTAAGTGAAGCACTAGGAAGAGAAGATATTTCATGGGGAAAAGTCACGTAGCAGGCAAGACAATCCACACTTCATGCAGAAGTTACAACGATTTTACCTTTCATTTACGCTACATTAATTGCAAAATTAAAAAAATAATCGGATAAAAACTATTATTCAGTAAGATTGAGTATAACACATTGTACTCTAAAATAAGAATTAAAGAATTAAGACCAGTAAATTTAGAAGGAGGATATCTCATAGATGGGTTTCCTTCCATGGGATTTGCTAGTGCAATTGCAACAGAATCAATGATTCAAACTTCACAATTTTCAGTAGCAGGAATAATTGATTCAGATAGTTTTTCAACAGTTAGCGTAGTCAAAGAAGGAAGGCCAAACTATCCAACAAGAATTTTTGTTAACGATGATCTCAAGGTTTCAATTTTCTTATCATATCTCACTATTCATGAATCACTACACAGAACTATCGCAAAGACGATGCTAAAGTGGGCAAAAAAACAAAAAATAGAATTAGTGGTAAGTAGCGTGGCGGTGAAATCTCTTGGAGGGTTAGGGGGCATGGTAGCTGTAGGAAATACAGATTCAGCAAGAGAAAAATTGAAAAAATCAGGATTAAAAATTCTTCAACATGGAACAATTCCAGGAATTCCAGGAGTATTGCTAAATGAAGGCAGCATTACAAATCAAGATGTAATTGTGGTTCTTTTTCAAACAGATGGAACAGGTCCTGACTTTAGATCAAGTGCAGAGTTGTGTACAGGAATAGCAAAATTAATTCCCGGAACATCTTGTGATATTCCATTATTACAAAAAGAAGCAGAGAAAGCAGAATTAGCAATTAAAGAAACAGATGAAGAAACACGAAACATAAAAGATTCAATTTACAGATAACAGAATAATCAAACTATCAGGTTTATTTTATAACATCATCAATTACAATAGAAAATCATTGAATTCATTACCAGAATTTGCATTAATGGTTATTCTTATTTCAGCATCAGGAGTAATGGCTCCAGGTCCATTATTTACAGCAAACATAGCACATGGTCTGCGTGGGGGTGGAAAAGCAGGGACACAGATGGCCATAGGTCACACTATAGTAGAATTACCACTTGTAATTTTATTAGGAATTGGAGTATTTTCATTAGAAATTTTTCCAGAATTCAGAACAGTTATTTCAATATTAGGTGCGAGTGTACTTTTTGTATTTGCTGGAATTCAAATTAAAACAACATTACAAAGAAATGAAATCAAAAATTTCAAGCAAAAACAGAGGGCAATATTTACGGGGGTTATTCTTAGTGCATTAAATCCATTTTTTATTATTTGGTGGCTGAGTATTGGTTTTAAATTAATTTCAGATGCAATGCTGATATGGGCATTTACAGGAGTGTTAATTGTTTTTGTGTTACATATATGGATGGATTTTGTATGGTTATATTTAATAGCAAATCTTGCATCTAAAAGTGCCAAAATTCTTTCTAGTAGAAATTATAAAGTTTTGATGATTGTCTTGAGTTCCATGTTGATATATTTTGGAATATCATTCATAGCAGACGTTATTTAGCCACAATCTAAAATTTCAACTTTAGGTTCACAATCATCATTAAACAAATTAATTTTTTCAACTAAACCATCACAAAAATCAGAATCAAAAGAAATATCATATGATTTTAAATCGTTTATAATTGCAATGTGTTGTAGTCCACAAGATGACATCATAAATCCAAGCAGGATAGCAACTGCAAAAATACTTGCAGATATTAAGATTAAATTTCTAATAGTTTTAATTTTTTGTAATATCAATTTCGATTGTAGAGACATTACGTTGTTTACCATCTTGAGAGAGGAGAGAATCAGATAAAATTCTAACATCACTGATAACATATCCAACTGTGTTCATTCGTTTAACAATCATCTGAGATACATCAACTGCCTGGGTAATTTTTTTACCTCTAGCTTTAATGGTAACGGTATGTCTTGTTGAAAGTTGTGTTAAAGTAGCTGAGACATATGTCATTATTGGTTTATTACCAACAAAAATTACATCGCGTTCTTCAGGATCATGTTTACTTTCAATTGAAGGAACATCGAGAAGTGAAGATAACGCAGGTTCTGGTTCAGGTGAAGATAACGCAGGTTCTGGTTCAGGTGAAGATAACGCAGGTTCTGGTTCAGG
>CAZDPM010000065.1:0-5152 GCA_964507355.1 uncultured Nitrosopumilaceae archaeon | reverse complement strand
GTTCAGGTGAAGATAACGCAGGTTCTGGTTCAGGTGAAGATAACGCAGGTTCTGGCGATACAGGAGTGCCGTGAAACTCAGACAAAATGTCTTCCGCGTCTTTAGATTTTTTTGAATCACTCAATTTATGGTTCCTTTAATATCAAAATCCTCACTGTCTTTTATTTAATTTTTGGGTCATCATGCTGGATGTATTTTTCAAAGATTTTTTCAACTTCTTCATCGGTTTTACTGTTTTTGACTTGATTTACTAGATCTTCTTCCTCTATTTCATAGCAATTTAGGAAATCTTGTGAGTCTTTGAACAGCAATAACACTTTATCCTTAAACACATAATGGTATAGTTTTTCTTTTTCCATCAATTCAGGTTTGATGCTAATACCATTATCATCAGAAGAGACAGGATAAGCCATAATATTGTTAAAAATATTCAATATTTAGGTGATACACAATATTGGGATAGTCACAGGAGAAGTTCAGGATATTGGCAAATAGAGTAGTTTTCCACATAGATTTTGATTATTTCTTTGCTCAGTGTGAGGAAATAAGGACACCCGATTTAAAATCAAAACCTGTCTGTGTTTGTGTTTTTTCAGATAGGGGAGGAGATAGCGGAGCAATTGCGACTGCAAATTACATAGCTAGAAAATTTGGGGTAAAATCAGGTATGCCAATTATTTTTGCAAAAAAAAGATTGGAAGAAAGAAAAGATGCCGTGTTTCTTCCAGTAGATTTTGAATATTATGTAGAAATTTCTCAAAAAGCTATGGAGATAATTAAAGAGAGTGCAGATATTTTTGAATATGTAGGAAAAGATGAAGCATATCTAGATGTAACCAATAGAGTTGAAGGAAATTTCAATACAGCTAGTCATTTAGTACAACAAATCAAAAATACAATTAGAGAGAAATTAAAACTGAGCTGCTCAGTAGGAGTATCCTCAAATAAATTAATTGCAAAAATAGCATCAGATTTTAGAAAACCAGACGGACTAACAGTTGTATCACCAGAAAAAATCGAGGAATTTTTAGAACAACTAAAAATTAGAGCAATACCAGGAATTGGGAAGAAGACTGAGGAGAGGTTCACTGAAATGAATTTTGAGACAATTAAAGATCTTAAAAAATTAGATGTATTCACTTTGAATAAAGAGTTTGGAAGAAAACATGGAACCTACATATTCAATTCAGTGAGAGGGATAGATACTGAACCAGTAAAAGAAAGAGAAGCAAGCATACAATACAGCAAACTATCTACTCTAAAAAAAGATTCAAATGATTATGAATTTTTAGCAGAAAATCTCATCGAGTTATGTAAAGAGTTACATGAAGTAATTAAAAAAAACAATAGAACATTTAAATCTATAGGAATACAATTCATTCAATCTGATTTAACAAGTAAAACAAAATCGAGAATGTTAAAAAATCACATGTCAAGCTTAGAAGAATTACAGAAAAATGCATTACAGTTACTAAAAGAGTCATTAGAAGATCAAAAAAATACAATCAGACGATTAGGAGTTAAAGTTTCAGAACTTTCAGAAATTCGGGGTCAAAGTAATATTACGAGTTATTTTTAGGGGGAAGTTTTCCTTCGGATTGGGATTTTTTTAGTCTTCTTGTTTCTATGATAATAACAACCAGTAAAAATACAAACAACCATGGCAAAAACATTATCTCACCTGCAACTGAATGGAATTCTTCCCACTGTTTTGCATCGGTAGTTACTTTGAGGGCATACCAAGATAGAGAGAAAATCCTAATCATATTTACAATAATAGTTCCTACAATTCCCAAACCAAAGTAAATTAATTTCCTATTTCTTTGAATATTCATTTTTAGTAAAAATGCACCCATAACCAATGAGTAAATGATGATACTATGCACACCAGCAGATGGCCAAAATACCTGAAGTACCATCGGTCCAAAGTCACCTTTTAAGAACATGATGTTATCACGTGCAGTGGCAGTACCTAAATCAAGAACATTTACCAACCAAACATTTGTTTGAACCAAGTATGGTACAACATATTGTAATGGACCAAGTGAGTCATATGGGAAAAATGCATCTAATGACAGAATTATTGTGCTACCTGCAAGAAATATCGGGCCTGCAGGTGCAATTCGAATCCAACGTTTACCAAAAAATATACTCAGTGCAACTACAACAAAAATACTCATTACAATAAAATCCCACATCCATGTCCATGAATAAATTAGTTGAACATTAAACGGTTCTTCACCAGATAAAATATAATCCCTCAAACCATATTCTAATCCTACAAGATATGCAATAACAACAGCAACCAATGGAATTACAGACATCAACCTTTTTTTGGAGATAATAATTTTAAGACCAATTAATTCTGCGACAACAAATACTAATGCAAAAATAAATCCACCTCGACCTTGATTCCAGCTCAGACTAAAGCTATCAGGAAATGCAATCATTGCAAAAACAATTGGACTGGCAATAATAGCAATTCCAATTATCAAGTTCTTATTTTGCATTATAATTGAATTAAAAAATGGTCAATAAATAGATCAAGATTACATTAACATGTAATAGATAGTTTCTCAGGACAACAAAGGTGCTCATAAAATGGATCAGATAATTTACCTTTGACCAAAAACACAACTATTGCATAATCAGCAGTCTTTGGTATAGTTTTACTACATTTAACACATCTTAGTGTCCATCTACATATTCTTGTAATAAAATATACTTTAGAAATAGGATGTAATGATCCAAAAAGACTAGAATTAGAAAATTCAGGCGTGATTTTTCATTAGTAAAAAGAATTAGAAAAAATCAGCAATGGTTTTTTGATGAATTAATTTCATGATATTTCCTTTTGAAATCCATTCAGATTTACTAATACTCATTTTCTTTGAAGCCAAAGCAATTGCATCATCAAAAGTATCACCAAACATAGGAGGTTGTTTCATTGCTGAGCGAATTCCTTCTCTTACTTGCCAAACACCCACAGGAATTGCATATTCGGGCCTAATTTCTCGTAATATTATCACTCCTGCCTGGATTTTGTTTTTTACTAAATATTCAGATACACCAAGTTTAGCTGCAAAATATGCACCAGCTATAGCAGGAGGATGAGTGATTCCACGTGCATCCTCAAAATCATAACCAAATCCCAAAACACCATTTGAATACCATGCTTCAATCATTTCATAAATCCACCTATGTGGAAATAAAACTACAGAAAATAAATTTCCAAGATGCTCATAGGTAAAAATTTGATATGAATCAATTAAAGAATAATCCAAAATTTCCGCAGTTAGAGATTTAGAAATTATATCATCTGTTGCAGTAATGCTCCATTTTGTAGGAACTAATTTTCTTTTTTGTCCCAACATACCTATGCTAAAACATTTTTGGATTTTTGAAATATCAATACCAGAGTTGTATAAATTTAAAACAGCATCTTGAGCATTAAGATCTTTATCATAGTATATTTTTTCGATAGACTTTGTTGCACTTGTATCATAAAATTTTGCAGATTTAATTTCCCCAATAGGTCCAAAAGGAGCGCTCTCACCATCAAGTGAAACACTTGCAGAGGTATTTTTTATAAATTGTAAGTCAGAGTCAGCAGGTTTAGAAGACATTGTAATTTCTTGTAAGTTTTCTATGTAACGTCCTTCTGTTTGGTTTATTGAAATTTTTTGTATACCACGAATTAAATTTAATCTCAAATTAACAATTTCTTCAAGAGATTTACCCTCCCATTTTTCAGGATTATCAAGTATGCTTGTGTCACCATGCATTGGTGGAACCATAGGTCCAACAAACACTTTCGGATAATTGTATGAGCCTACAAACACAGATGGAGGACTAGTTCCACTGATCGAATCGGATGAAAATAAATTTCCATATTTTGATAAATTCTCATGCCATTTTGCTAAAATTGCTCTTCGAATATCCTGAGAGTTAGAAGACAATGCTATTTGTGCCTAAAATATGCCTATTAAGGTGACTAATCAGCGTAGTTGACTAGTACTTAACGCATGATGTTTAAAGAACAAATTACAACATAAAATATGTCAGTAAAGAGAATAGTCTCTTTTCTACCAAGTGCAACAGAATTACTATATGAACTTGAGGCAGAAGATATGCTATTTGGAGTCACACATGAATGCAAATATCCTGAAAGTGCAAAGACAAAACTGCAGGTGATTAGTTCGGTAATTAATTCAGATGAACTATCAAGTAATGAAATTAATTCAAAAACATGTCAATTACTCAGTGAAGGAAAAGAAATTTTTGTATTAAATGAAAAAAATATTATAAAAGCAAACCCAGATTTAATAATTACTCAAGAAACATGTGAAGTGTGTGCAGCACATAATAATCAAGTCAATAAAGCAATTCAAATTTTAAAAAACAAACCAATGATTCATTCAATGGACCCACATAGTTTAGATGAAATTGTTAAATCAGTAAATGAAATTGGTAAAGTTATTGAAAAAGAAAAAAATGCAAAAAGAATCACTGAATCACTAATAGAGAGAATAAATAATATTAAAAAAAATAAACCAACAACAAAACAAAAAGTTTTTGCATTAGAATGGATTGATCCGTTTTTTACATCAGGTCATTGGATACCTGGAATGATTAATGATGTAGGGGGAGAAAATATGATAAGTGTTGAGGGAGAACGCTCAAGAAAGATCACATTGGATGAAATCATAAAATCAGATCCAGATATCATCATCGTTATGCCTTGTGGGTTTGATACATTTCGAACAATATCAGAATACAATAAAACATTGAAGGATGATAAATCATGGAGTTCCTTAAAAGCAGTTAAAAACAGAAAAGTATTCGCAGTAGATGCAAATTCTTATTTCAGCAAACCAAGTATTAGAACAATTACAGGACTAGAGATATTAGCAAAAATTATTCAACCAAATAATTTTTTGAACATAAACGTGCCTGAAAATTCATTTTTACAGATAAAATAACACTATTCATCAACATCATCTAATTCATCATATTCCTTATTTCGTCGACCTGGTCTTATTGGAATATACATGATTGACGTAAAGTTTGTAGATTGTTATACAAGAGAGTTCAAGGTTTTAAAAAAATTGTGTGTGCTGGGAGTAACCCTCCTTCTGTTTTCACGATATTA
>CAZDPM010000064.1:0-7588 GCA_964507355.1 uncultured Nitrosopumilaceae archaeon | reverse complement strand
GTAAAATTAATCGCTCTGAGCTCCGGCATGTTTTTATCAATTATGATTTGTTTTAATTTTATTGAATTTTGAAAAACGTGATATCATTCTGATAGTGGGACTTTTCCTTTTCATGCTTGGTTTGATTCCTTTCATGGCTCCAATCTATGCGGCTTTGATTGTGATTGCCATGTATATTGGAATCAAATTATATGTGGCTAACAGAAAAAAATCATTAGCGAAAGATGTAGGTGAGGGCATCTGTGCTGAGTGTGGTTCTGTAATAATTGATCAAAAATGCCCTAATTGTGACTCTGTAGAAGAATGACTGCTACGTATCCCTTAAAACGATAAAAATACAATATTTTATGATGATTTTAAGATATATGACTTTCACAACTAGCTCAACTTTTGCTCAATTCAATTCTAAAATGAGGCTTTTAGGCACCCAATATAGGACAACATGAAAAATATAATTATTTTATTTTCCATTTTACTAGGTGGTTTAATTGTCACGGCAAGCGCTCAGTCTGCTAATCATATTGTAATTAATGAAATTGATATTAATCCCCCAGGTGATGATTCAAAATCGGTCCTTGAATGGATTGAGCTTTACAATCCAACAAGTTCTAAAATCGATATTGGTGGTTGGCAAATTGCTTCAACCACTGCATTGAAAAAAACAATGACAATCTCACCGGGTACATTTATTGAACCTAGTAAATATCTGACATTTTCATATCAAAGTTTATGGTTTGCTGATTCTAATGAATTAGTTGAATTAAAAGACAAGAATGGTGTTGTAATAGATAAAACACCTTTACTATCTGATCCTAAAAATGATTTAACTTCTTGGCAACGAATCTATGATGGGTATGACTTGGATAATGTCAATGATTGGAAGTTTGCAATTCCTACAGCTGGTTCATCTAATGGAAAGGCAACTGTTACTGAAACAAAATCTGATGTCACAGTAACTGTCTCAACTGACAAGTCTTCATATCTATTTGGCCAAACTGCAATCATTAAAGGAAATATTTCAAAACAAGTATTCGTTACAGCTCCGTATTTCCATGCTGATGAAATATCTGTTAAAATCATTGGTCCTAAATATGATAAAACAATCTCACTTTATCCTGATCTTAATTTGAATTATAAAACTTCGTTGAATCTTCAACAAGTTCTTGGTGTCAACAAAGGTGTTTACTTGGTTTTAGTCAGTTATGGGGGTGCAACTTCTCAAACAAGCTTCTCAGTAGGAGATGAAATAATTGCAGACGTTGTTGCAAAAAATAATACCCTAAGTATTACTGCTGATAAGTCACAATATCTCCCTGGAGATACACTATCTTTGACTGGTATTACTACTGAAGCAATCCCATTTGAAGGCTTGAAATTTAATATCAAAGATCCTACTGGGAAAATAATTTCTACTGGTAGTCTGTATCCAACTAATGGAAAATTTTCAACAAATGTGTATATCACTCCTGTAAATCCTGCATTTGGTACATATCAGATAACTGCCGAATATTCTGACAAATCATCTTTGGCATTTTTTGAAGTAGTCAAAGATATCAAAGAGGCAAAAGCAATTTCGATATGGACCGATAAAGATGCATATTCTTTAGGTGAAACTGTTACTGTTACTGGTAGGCTAAACAATGTATGGGTTGCCTTTATGAATCTAGAAATTATACAAACCAAAAACGCGGCACTTGCCACCAGTGCTCTTGGTGGTGGCAACTCTGGATTTAAAATATTAGACACTATAAAAATATCTGGTGATGGATCTTTTACATATTCTTTTAAAATTCCAAACAGTGATGTAAGATTAGGCGATTACAAAATCTCTGTATCCCAAAGTCTTGGATCTGCATCAAAAACAATCCATGCTGTAGCAAATCCTGATGACTATGTTGTAAGTACAAACCCAATTTCAATTTCCACTGATAAACTAATTTATGATTTAGGTGATACAATGACAATTAATGGTTTTGTTAAAAATCCTGTAAGTAGTTCAACTTATCAAACAGCATCTGTAGCAATTTCAATATCTCATGAGGATGGACGTCCTTTAGAAATTGTTGCACAGATGCCTCATACTAAAACTAGACTAAATAATGGATTGGTCATTGCCTACGAATTTACTGCAACTCCTGATCCTTCAGGAAGATTTTCAGTTCAAACAAAAGTTTTACAAAATGCATTTGCTGAAGGATCTTATAAGATAAAAGCCGAATATCATGGACTAACAACATCTACTTCTGTTGGAATTATAGATCCTTTGAAATTAACTAATGGTGCATTAATTTCTCTAAATAAGCAAGTTTACGGATTAGGTGAAACTGTTACTTTAACTGGCTTACTTCCTCCCTCTGGTGCTAATTCAGTAACTGTCTCACTTACAAAACCTGATGGAAGTATAGTTAATTCTGGTGCCACCGTGGATAATCAAAGATTTTCTTGGTCATGGGTAACTCCAATAACTGAAAAACCTCTTACGATAAAAACTGATGATCGTTCTGTAACAAAAACCAATTATGGTATTTACAAAATTCGAGTATCTACTGCATCTATCGGTAATGATGTCTTCTTCAAAGTTTCGTCTGATCCCACAAATGACTCTTTAATTTTGGTTCCACTTTATGTTACTACTGAAAAATCTCTTTACAAAGCAGGAGAGAAATTAAAGGTCATTGGAACTATCATTAAACGAGATCAAGGTTCTCAAGGATTAATTCCAGACAGAGTTACAATACGTGTACTTGATAACAAGACTCCTTTCAAACAAATCGCTGAATCATCTGTTTATCCTGATCAAGGCGGAAACTTCCAGAGTTCATTTGATTTACCTGTAACTGTTTTCAGTGAAGGTGAATATAAAATAAAAGCACTGTATTCTGGCAAACAATCTGAAACTGTTTTCACAATTGCAAATGATTTCTCTTTTGGTTCTACCGATAAATTATCTCTTTTACTTGCTACTGACAAGTCTAATTACTATCCAGGTGATACTGTGACCGTCTCTGGTAAACCAAACAAGCTGATTTATCTTGAAAAATTTGATGTCAGTATGATACAGAAAAAAGAAGGTGAGATAACATGTGGTACATTTTATTGTGGTAAACATGTAGGTCCTGTTACAACAATTCGACCAAGCTCATCTGGTTCATTTTCACATGAAATCAAAATATCTGATTCTCCATCAAATATTGGTTCCTATGAAATTACAGTAGATGCTGGTTTTCAAACAAAATCTATAATGTTTAATGTAATAGAAAAACCCATTGTTGTAGAACCTATAAAAATTCCTTCTACTTTAATTGATAAAGTCAACAGAATTTCTGAGGACAAAATATCTATAATTACAAATGAAAAAACTCTAGATGATAAACGGGTATTTCCACGCGTATTATCTGGTTCATTGCTTACTTCAAAAGTTGATCAATCTAATGTGAATCTCAGAATTACTTCTGAATCTGGAATTTGTATAATTGGTCCTGAAGTAGATTGTCTTGTACAAAATTCTACAAGAAAACCTGGACAAATCTATGATGTGGTTTCTGTAGATGGAATTGAATTAAACGTTAGATATAGTGGTCCTGACGTATATCTTGAGAAATTTGATATCCTTCCTGTATCTTCAGATAGTTTTTTGCCTAATGCCAATTGGAATGTCGATGTAGTCAAAGAAGATCAAACATCCAGATTTTATTACAAGATTAACTACAAGATGGTAGAGTAAGTTCAAAATACCATTTATTTTATATCTTATTAGATGAATCTCCAAATTTTGATGTTTTATCAAGATGATCCAAAAAAATGTACAGCTGCAAAAATGGTAAAATTTGGAATTGCAAAAAGTATTAAAAAAATAGGAAATAAAGGACTTGTTTTGGATCCTTTTTCTGAAAAAACTCTTTTACCTAAAGACAAATCTTTGATAAACTCTGTAGTTGGAATTGATTGTTCTTGGACTCTTGCTGACCAAGCTTTCTCAAAAAAATTCAGCGGCATCACAAGAAAACTGCCTCCGTTACTTGCAGGTAATCCTGTTAATTATGCAAAACTCAACAAGCTTACCACTGCTGAGGCACTAGCTGCATCATTATTTATTTTGGGTTTTAAAGATGATGCACTTGCAATACTTGATAAATTCAAGTGGGGGCATACATTTTATGATTTAAATCAAAATCTATTAAATGAATATTCTAAATTAGAATCTGAAGATCAAATTAATGTTATTTTAAAAGAATATGGGTTATCTAAATAATTTATTATTTTCTTTCTTAATGTAGATAATTGTTAATATGATAATTAGTATGGGCACGATTAACCATACAAATTCAAATGAATCATTTTGATTAAATTCGATTTCCTTTTGATTCAACTCGGGTAACTCTGTATTGTTTTCTACAATTAAGAAACTTGAAGAATAATAATCTGGCTTTAATACTGAATTTGAAATTGCAAATATCTTTAGATCTTTAGCCCCGTTACCAAATTCTTTAATTTTTTCTTCATCAATTCTAATTTTTGCAGAATTTTCATCTATGTTGATTGATTCTGATATTGAATTATTGTTACTATCTGTCAAAAAATACAGAATAGAATCTGCTTGTCTAGTCTCAACATCAATCTTTAATTCCATTCCTTTTTGAACTATACTTGGTAAATTTACATTTGTTATCTTTGGAAATTCAGTTTTTTCAAATTCTGACCAGTATCCTAACTTGAAAGGATATGTTTGATCATCAAAAGCATTGGCAACTATTGTTCTTGATTCTGGTGAATATGCACTCAAATAAAATGGCCCATTACTAATCACTGCATGGTTTTGTGTCTTAATCCATTCTGATGATGCAACATATCTATTAACGAAATACGTGGTGTCTGTTTCAAACATCTCTAGTGATTTTGGTATGTATTTCTTTTCACTAAATTCATTCAAATAATTTTGGATCATTTGAGCATCATTTGGAATTATTAATGAAATCCAATTTACATTTTTATTGATTGCGCCAGATCTTGAAAATGAAACTTTTCCATCTAATACTGCCTGTTCCATTGCTGCTGAAATTTCCCACGGCATTGAACTCCACAATGATGCCCATTCTGCAATTTCATCTTTATCAAAATGCCAATAATTTACATATACATCAATTGTATCTTCGTCAATAACTTCAATTCCTATTATTGTTTTTACTGATTGTGATGCAATAGATGTGAATTCTACATCATATGTCTTATCGTTTTCATCTGTTTGAACTCCCCACTCCATTACAAAATATAATGAATGCAAAATATCTTCCATGTCCATTTTTTGTCCGTTATGCCAATTACTAAATTTTAAATCATACCTGACTTTGCTTGTGGCTTGAGTTTCATGAGGTACTTTTTCCCATTGATGTGTAACTGAATTCCACATTATTGCATCCTCTGGTAAATTTAATTTTCCATTAGGTCCTGCTGTATCTACATTCCAATCTGCTCTGACTGGAAATGTTTTTCCAGTAAATGGATGTTTGAATGATATTGGGTCAGAAATTATTCCCCAGATCTGTCTACTATATGCATCACTTAATCCCATGACTGGATTCCAGGCTCCTTGATAGATCTGCTTTACTCCGATAACTAACTCACTATCGTCATTTCTGGAATTAATAGGTGTGAATCTACTTGGAACTCCTGCTCCTAAATCATTAACTATTCCTTCCATTTTTTCATTTGCTACGAATTGATCAATTTTACTTGCTACGAAAATTCTAACTGATTGATCAACTCCTTCTGCAATTGCATCTTGAATCAAGATCACTCTCTCTTCTTCGGATTCAAAATCACCAGCGTATATTTTCTGAGTAATTTCATCTAGATAGGCATTTTTGTAATTCCAATATGATGGATCATTTGAACCTGGCATGTTTGAAAACCAAGGAGAATACATCTGGGATATGCCAACTGAATCATATCTTATGAATGCTGATCTTGACCACCCTTCTGTATATAGACTCCATTTCAGTTCAGCTGGGTCTGAACCATATACAACAACATATGCTTTATTCAAATCACCATAGTCTTTTTTTACTGTGAATCCTATTTTTTCTAATTCTGAAGATAAAATTTCCCCAATAGATTTTCTTACTTGATCATCACTTCTTATAAAAATTGTAATCTCAATTGGTTTTTGATTAATCTCCCAATGCCCATTTGATTTTATTGCATCTTTTTCTTTTAGTGCATTTGAAATCATTTCTTCTGCTAATACCGGATTGTATCTAAAATTGAATGTCTCTAATTGTTTTATTATTGTTAGATATTCTGGATCTGAAGGACTATAGTTAGAAATCATTGGTGCGCCATAACCTCCCATCAATTCATTAACAATCAATTTTCTATCTATTAGGTAGTTTAGAGCAAATCTAATTTCTTTAATTGAAAATGGATTAAATTCATTTGATTCTGCTGGATTTACTAGTATGCTGTATGACCTTCCAGTTGAATCAAACACTTCTAATCCCCTACGTGATTTGGGATTTTCTAGCCTATCTGAAGAAATTCTGTCATAGTAAATGTCCAAATTTCCATTTCTTACTTCTTCAAGTGCTGTATTTTCATCTAAATATTGGATGAATTTGACAGAATCAAAATATGTGCTTTTTTCTGCAAATGATTCATTATTGTTTAGACATGCAATTACAAGAGCTAGTATGAATACTAGCAATAATTTCATACCCGTTATTTTGATTGGTTGTAATAAAATCTATTTCATAATAACCTGTTTGGTATTATCTCCTAAAACCTATATCATCTTAATTATTCAAGAAAAATAATATGAAATTCAACCAAATAACATTATCTGGATTAAAAGGAATCATTCCTGGCGGCATCTCGATTGAAGATTTTAGCATAGTGACAAAATTCAATACTGCGGATTCGCAGAATATTCTTGATGGTTATATAATATCTGGAATTGGAAAAAAACAAGAAAACAAGTACTATTTTGAAGATGGTGATAAACTAAAAGTTGCAATTCAATTGATGGAAAATGGCGGTCCTCTTGACGAAATTTCTATTTTACTTGACTGGAAAGATTTTGAGGGATTAGTTGCTGAAATGCTATTCTCAAAAAACTTTGCAATCATAAAAAATCTTATTCTTACTAAACCTAGAATGGAAATTGACGTGATTGGTATTAGATTGGGAGTTGCAATGCTAATTGATTGTAAGCATTGGAAACGTTATAGTTCATCTGCATTATCTGCAGCAGTCAAAAAACAGATAGAAAGAACAAAACATTATATTTTAAAAACTCCTGGTGCTATAGCTGTACCTGTTATTGTGACACTTTATCATGATAAGATTGATTTTATAGATCGTGTACCGATAGTTCCAATTTTTAAATTTTCATCATTTGTAGATGAATTTTATGGCAACCTTGATCAAATGAATACTATGAGAACAGAATGATCTGGTAGATCTATTTGAATCAAAATTTGACCCTTTTTGTTAATTTTATGTTAAGTAATAGTTTGTATCTGATAAATAAAATCATTAAAATTTATTTATCTTGTAAAATGGTCATGAGAAACAGAATAATCTGTAAAGAATG
>CAZDPM010000063.1:0-7603 GCA_964507355.1 uncultured Nitrosopumilaceae archaeon | reverse complement strand
TACTGGGTTTTTACATGTCTGTTTTAGAACATGAATGGATAATAATTTTAGATGCAAAAAGTGCTCATGACATTGAACAGCTATGCATTGCAGTAGGTATTTCATCAGTAAGTACTGTTAAAATTGTTCCAATTAACGAATATGCTACAACCGTTAAAAAATTAAAATCACAAAAATAATTTTTTCAATTTACTGATTTAATGTTAAGAGTTTAAATTAATCAATAATTTTTAATTTTGATATTTCTCACATTTACATCCTTTAACAAGACATCTCCCATTTCCTTCAAAATGAATGGCATTGTCATGATAACATCCTATTTCTTTATTATTGCATTTCATTGCTAATTTCTCTGTTTATCTTGATTCTTTAATCTTGTTTGTCAGACAATTATAATTACACATTAGATCTACTGTTTATGTTGGCTAATATCAGAAGTATAGGGCGTTTTTTTATTTTTATTGTGGGTGGACTTGTAGCAATTATTGTTGGTTCATTTATGATTCGTGGAACTATGCATATGTGGGATAATCCTGATTCAGATAAAAAATCTGATAAGAATAATGACTAAAAAACAAGTATATACAATTAATTTTAGAAATGATGCCTGATTCCTCTATTAGAAAATCTCTTGAAGATTATGTAAAATTACGAATCAGAGATGTCCCATCTGAAATTCATCAAACTTTTCCAAATGTTAAACAAGTTTGGAAATGTGAAAGTCAAGTTGATTTTCTTTATGGGTATTATGTAGGAAAGATTGAAGAAGGGACATTACATTATTTACTTAAAGCAACCCGTGCATCTGCAGGTGGGTTTGTTGATGTTTTTGAAATTAGAGGTATTCTGGAAACATATAGGACAGATCTTAGAAATTCAATTGAGAAAGCACTCTCTTAGTGAAGTAGAAATACTACGTTATTCTAAATATTTACATGGTTGGACCTCAAGATGGTGGATTTGGTTTTGATCAATCAAAAAAATACACTGATGTTGATAATATAGAGCAGGTATGTGTTCAATGTCAAGCTGGTCAACACAAAAAATGTTTGGTAAAATCAAAACAACAAGAAAACTGTGAATGTGAACATTGCCTAATTTATGGATAATGTATTTTTTTAAAATTAATTTCTAATTTATTTGATAACTGGCTTTTATGAAATTCATCATTCCAATTTTTAATAATTGCGTAGATTCAATAATGTGTTGGTTCTCAATTCATTGATAATGTCTAAAATTAAACAAATCATTGCATGGATTGCAATTCTTGGTGGTGGCGTTGGATTTTTCTTTTTCTCATTATACGCTGTAGACTTTATGCGTTAAGCTTAAAAATTATCTCTAGTTTAGCTTGTATTATTTAGAATCTGTCTTTTCTTTTAGTTTTTCAAGCTCATTTTTAGTTTTGGTATGTTCAATGCGCTCTTTTTCTAGTAGCATATGAAGTGTTTCTAGTTCTTTTTCAGCCCTACTTAGTTTTGATTTCAATCCACCGACTACAGCACTAGCGGCTTCAATTATCCCCTTTGTTGCTTTTTTATCTGTAGTCTCTCCTTCGATGAGTTCTTTTTCTTTAGACGTAAAAACACCTATCTCATTATCGTTAGTTTGCTGTGGGTTTTTTACTTCATGTTTTGCATTATATAGTCTTGAGGTGATTTCTTCTAATTCTTTTTGAGCTTGAATTTGCTGTGCACGTATTTCATGTAATTCTGATTGACCTTCAATGATTTTTTCTTTAATTTCATCATACTCTTTTGTGATCTTTTCAATTTCCTGTTTCTTTTTTGTAAGATTGATCTCTGCTCTATCTACTTCTTCGATAATTTTTTTATTTTTGTTAAATTTTTCTTCTGAATCACTTATTTTTGTTTTAATGCTTTTATATTCCAAATATATTGTATCGAGCTCTAATTTTTTTTGATTGGATTCTCTTTTTATTGCCATCAAATTGCCAGTTGCTTCATCGTATTCTTCTTTTACACTTTGCAGTCTTTTTGTAATATCGTTAATCTCTTCTTGTTTTGTTCTAAATTCTATTTGTAATCCTTCTACTTCTGTTTCAAGTGATTCTTTTAGAACCTTTTCCTCATTTTTTTCATAAATTTTTTCTTCTACTTGCTCCTTTTTCTTTCCAAAAAGACCCATGTTAATCTACAAAATTCTCCAAAAGATGAACGTTTCTTTAGTCTTTTGCTCTTTTACGAATAAACTTGAGATAAAATCCAATTCCACCAATGACGATTCCTCCAATTAACGCAAGCATTCCCAATTCTGGGTTGTCGGGGTTTATGTTAGGTGCTAAAAATAAAAGCAATGCTCCAAATATTATTAGGGCAAAACTACTGTTTCCTCTTGATTTGTTGTGCTCGCTATGTACCATGTTTTTAGATGTATTCTGAAACTGTTTTTGCTACTTTCTTTCTTCCAATATCTGTTATGAGCGGTCCTATTTTTGGTCCTCTTGAAGTACCTAGTATTATTTGATATAAAATTCTGAAGAAATCTTTTGGTTCAACTCCGTTTGATTTTGCAATCTGATATATTGTATTTTGAATATCTTCTGGCTCTTCTTCTGCATTAAGTGCATCTACTAGTAGTTTCAATACTTTTTTTGCAGACTCATCCATCTCTACCTCTACTTTTTCTTGTTGATCAAATTCATCTGCAAAATTCCCTGCTAACTCAATTAGTTTTTCTATTTGTGGATCTGGATTTTTAATTACTCCATAATCTAATAGCTTTTTTATTACTCTTTCAGTTCTGTTTTCTTTGAACATTTTAGCTAATTCAACTAATAATCTATAATTGACATGTATGCTTGCTTGTTTTGGAGGATTCAGTAAATTTACATATTCATAGAGTCCCTTTGATTTTATTAATTTGGCATCGTTATCCACTTTAATTTTTCCAAAAAATATGTCTTCTAATTCATTATACTCATTCATCAATGATGGTATGTCTTCAAATCCTAACTCTCTTGCACCAGTGATTCTTTTGTAAAGTAGTAACAATATTGATTTTGGACTTCCAAACTCCATCCATTTTTGTCCTGTTACTACATTGCCTAATGATTTTGAAATCTTTTTACCTCCTTTATCCAAAAACATTTCATACTTTACATGATGTGGATGTGGAAAATTTAAAATCTCATCGGATACCCAATCATTTACTTTGACTGAATCCATAATGTCTTTTCCATATGCTTCAAATCTGATGTCAAATGCTGCCCATCTGGCAGCAAATTCTACTTTCCAGGCTAGTTTTCCTAGATCTTTAGTGATGTCTGCATCTCCTTCATGACCACAACCTTTGATCATTTTTGAGCCAATCTCTGCGTCATGGCACTTGTATTTTACTTTCCTTTCGTCATCTAGATACTCAAAAGCTTCGGCGGTGTAAAGTCTGTCGCAATTTGAACAAACTGGAAAGTATGGGAGGAATTTCTGATATTTTTCCTGTCCTACTAGTTCTGAAATTTTATCCCCTATCTTTGAGCTATTTTGTAAAATTATATGAATTTGATCTTTTAGTAATCCATTTTTGTATGTGTCTTTGGCTCTTCTAAATTCATATTTTATTCCCATTTTATCCAGACCATCTAAAAGAATACTACTCATGTGCATTCCATATGACTCATGACATCCATACGGATCTGGAATCAATGAAACTGGTTTTGCTATGTGTTCTTCTAAATTCTCCGGAAAACCATCTGGAATTTTTCTTAACCCATCTAAATCATCTGAATATGCAATTAGTTCTGATTTATATCCATAATTTTCTAGTGCAAGTTTTACCCCGTATGCTCTAACAGCATCGCCTAAACTTCCAATATGTGGTACTCCTGAGGCTCCAAGACCACTTTCAACTCTTAATAGATCCACATTTCTGCCTAAAGTTTTTTCACGTTCTAGTAACTCATGAGCTAGTTTGTCTATCCAAGTTCCCTTTCCAAATATTTCTTGTTCTGACATGTCTTATTCTATATTCAACGATTTTGTCATGTATGGCCCATATAACGAATACCCTAATTTTTGATAATACTCTCTTGTCCCCACTGCACTAATTACTAACAGTTTTGTAGCGTCAAATTCTTCTTTCGAAATTTTTTCTGCCTCTCTCATTAAATTTTTCCCCAATCCTGAATGTTGAATTTCATTTTCTCCTTTTTCTCCCAACTTTAATGATTTACCATAAACATGTAATTCTCGTACGATGCACGAATTATTATCAACTTCTTTTCTATGTGCAAGAATGCTTGGTTTTCTTAATCTCAAAAATCCATAAATTGATTCATTTGTATCTTCATATGACAAAAATACTTCTTTTCCTCCTGATGATTCGTAATTAATTCTGTTTAATTTTATGTCCTGATCATTAGTTTTTTTGTTTGTCAATCCTGCTTCTCTGCACCTAATGCATTTGCATGACAAACCTAGTTTGCTTAGATTCTGTTGAACTATTTGTCTGAGGTTTCCAGATTTTGGCCCGGCTATGATTTCACTTGGTGATATTTCTCTTTGAACCCTCATTATTCTGACCCATTTTGGAACGTTTTTCTTTACTTCGGTTAGAACTTTGATCATATCTTCATCAGAATACGGTGTATACTCTCCTTGTTTGTATTCTTCATAGAGTGGAGTGTTTTCTATTACAAGTGATGGATAAATTTTCAACATATCTGGTCTTAATTGCGAGTCTTCAAATAATTTTTTAAAATCTGATATGTCTCCTTCTGGTGTCATTGTAGGAAGTCCAGGCATCATATGTGCTACGATCTTATAACCTGCATCTTTAGAAATTTGAAATGATTCTATAACATCATTGTAATCATGTCCTCTGTTGACAATTTTGTATACTCTTTCTTGTAATGACTGTACTCCTATCTCTATTCTAGTAATTCCATAATCTAACATTGCATCAATATGTTTTTGTTTACAATAGTCAGGTTTTGTTTCAATTGTGAATCCTACGTTTCTTATTTTTGCATGTTCATTGTTTGATTTTGCTTCTTCCAAATTATTTGAATCACTACCGTTTAATGCATCATAACAAGATTTGATGAAATTCTCTTGATAGTCTTTTGGCATAAACAGAAATGTGCCACCAACTATCACTATCTCCATTTTTGATGGATCATGTCCATATGCAATTAGTTTTTCAATTTTTGATATGATTTGCAATTTAGGATCATATTCATTTTGAATGGCATTGAGTGTAGATGGTTCTTTTCCTGTGTAACTATTAGGCGAATTGAATTCTATTCCCCCCGGACAGTACGTGCATCTTCCATGTGGACACGCATATGGTTTTGGCATCAAAGCAATTATGGATACTCCTGAAGCGGTTTTGATCGGTTTTTTTAACAAAACTTTTTGTAATTTAAAAAAATCTGCATCTTTTACTGTTGACAGGATTTCATGATTTCTAGGAATTCGCTCAAGTGCGTATTTTGAACATATTTTTTTGATTTCAGCCTTTACTTGTTTTTTAGTCGGCTCTTCAATTGTCAAAAGATTCTGCGTTATTTCAGTGCATGCAGTTGAAAATAACACATTTAGCTTATTCATATCTGAAATCATATCTAATTGAACATAAATTCCTTAAATAATCTTGGCTGTTAGATGTCTAATTTTTTATGATATTTCATTATTTTGTTCAATTGTCCCATCATAACAGATTATTTGTTTGTGGTTCTGGTTCACCATGTTTCTGTTCTTTTTTGTATTCTATCTTTAACCAGATTGGTGTGATAATTGTAGTTACTGCGACCATTATTACAATAGTGGAATACACACTTGATGTTAGAATTCCAGATGCTACTCCTACTCCTGCAACAATCAAACCTACCTCTCCTCTTGATATCATCCCTATCCCAACTTTCAATCCCTTGGATTTACTTTTCAAAAACATCATTGCTGGAAGACCACATCCCAATAATTTTGTTGCAATTGCTATCGCGATAATTATGCCACTGAGATACAATATCTCAGCGTTTACCTGTCTAAAGTCTACTTGTGCACCAATTATTGCAAAGAATAACGGTGCAAAGATTAATCCTATTTGATGTGCATAGTTTTCAACTTTTTCAAATACTTTGGTAGTTGATAGCGCCATGCCTACTGCAAAAGCTCCTACGATCGGTGATAGCCCTATGGACCCTGCAAGCGCGGCTGCTCCAAAAAATGATGCCGTTGCGATTCCTTCAACACTTCCTTTTGCTTTCCATAGTCTTGGTGTGATAATTTTTGGCATCACCCAAACAGCTGCTATAAGCATCGCTGCAAAGAATCCTAACACTTGAAGAATTTTTATTGTCACATCTGAAATGTCTATGCTGTCTACTCCTCCTGGAGCGTTTGCAATTGAAATTACTACTGATAATACAGCTATTGCTAAAATATCGTCTACAACTGCAGCTCCAATAATTAGACGAGCTTCTGTTGATTTTAGTTTTCCAAACTCACTTAATACTTGAACTGAAATCGCAATACTTGTTGCGGTAAGTGCTGTTGCAATAAGCATTGATTGTAACGCATCAAAACCAAACATCTGAAAAACTACCAGCCCTGCAGCAAATGGGACTATTACCCCCAACGTTCCAACTGTAAATGACGCTTTTCCTCCTTTGAGGAATTCCTTTGGAGTCATCTCAAGTCCAGCCATAAACAAAATTACTATTGCACCAATTTCTCCTAGAACTCTGATCTCATTGTTGATGTGAACTAGTGATACTCCATCGGAACCAACAATAAATGCTCCAAGTGCAAATGGGCCTATTACCATCCCTGCGATTAACTCTCCTAATACAATTGGAAGTTTAAGCCTGAGAAACAGCTCCGCCATTATTTTTGCTGCAAATAGTAAAATTCCAACTCCTATGATCGTTTCAATAAAAAGCGCCTCTGCTGCCATTCGTTCTCTATTATGGTTGATTTATTGCTAATATAAGGCGATATTTAGTCGAAAATTATTTCGTATTTGTATAATTATGTGATTTTAGATGAATTCACAAAAACTCCTTTTTTAGACACTATTCGTCCTATTTCTTGAGTTGTAATTTTGTGTTTTTTGAAAATTGATTTTATTCTGGATACTTGATCTTTTGGAGATATTATGCAAAAACCAATACCCATGTTGAATGTCTTGTACATTTCTTCTGGTTTTACTCCTTGCTCTTCTATTAATCCCATTATGGGGGGTATTTTTGGTAGATTGTCTATCTCATATCCTGTTTTTTTGAGTCTCATTAGTTTTGTAAATGCACCTCCGGTGATGTGAGCCAATCCACTAATTTTGCATTTTTGAATACTTTCTAGTACTGGTTTTACATAAATTTCTGTTGGCGTTAATAATACATCGCCTATGATTCCAACTCCTTTGACTTTATCTTTTACAGAATATTTTGACAACAATGCTTTTCTTGCAAGTGAATATCCGTTTGAATGAATACCGCTACTATTAGCTCCTATGATTACATCTCCTGGATTTATTTTGTTTCCTAGCACAATGTCTTTTTTTGAAACAAGACCTACAACCATTCCTGCCAAATCAAATGAGAATTCTTTTCCTGTAAGAACATCTGGCATTATTGCTGTCTCTC
>CAZDPM010000062.1:0-7859 GCA_964507355.1 uncultured Nitrosopumilaceae archaeon | reverse complement strand
CTTTTTCTTTAATTTCAATTAATGATTTCTGAAGCTTTTCAGTCATCAAATCAAAAGCCTGGGACAATTCACCGATTTCATCTTTTGTGGCAATATTTGTACGAACGTTGAAATCTCCATTGGCAACTTGATTTGCAGCATTTTTTAATTTGATTAGAGGTCGTGTCATTGATTTTGAAATTAGAAATGCTGCTACAATCATTGCAGTTATGATTACAAACCCAGTCTGAAAGATTCTATTTTGAAGTATTAAAACAGGTTCGGTTGTTTCTGATTCATCAATTTCTGCAAGTAAAACAAATCCCAAATCATTAGCACAATATGATGAACCATAAATGCTAACTTCCCTATAATCCAGATAAATTCCAGAAAAATTTTCTCCCTCTCTAAAACATTTTTGCACAGGAACTGTGTCAACTTTTTGTTTAAAGATAGCATTGTGTATGAATCTAGATTCAGATAGCATCAAAAATCCATCACTAACCATGTAAACTTCGCCTGTTTTTCCTAAACCACTTGTATCACTCAGAATATTATCTAATGATTCAGTTCTGATTCTCGAAATAACTACCCCTATTGGCTCATCATGTTTTTTATCATCTAAAGCAAAAATTGGAGAAACTACAATCATTTTTTTTCCATTTTCAGTTGGCTCAAAATCTATGATCGGTTTTTTCAAGCCTTTTTTAAATAATGGATCTTGAAGAAAATTATTATCAGTTGATCTACCAAGTGAAAAGAAAACTTTTCCATTTGCACCAATAATTTTTACATCTTCAAAACCAATTGAAAATCCAACTAGTGTTTGAAATGCTTGTATTTGAGTAAGAAAATCCCTACGTTTAGTTTCTTTTACTTTATCTAAATTATCGTCTGATATTTGGTTTAATTCATTTACAAGAATTTTTATCATTGGATCATTTGCTATGATTTGATTTTGGTCAATTCGTGATTCAAAAAGTAGTTTGATAGCATTACCACGTGTATTTGATTCACCTAATAGTAGATCGTTAGCTCTTTCTATTAGAATTTGTTCAGCATAATTAAAGCTCAAATAAGCTGTGATTAAGATAGTAATTACAGACACTATAATTACTAAAAATATCAATTTTTTATCTATGCTAAATGGAACTTGCAATCAATTTTTGTTGTTCTTATACAATATCAATTCTTCGAGTATTTCTCAAATTAATAATATGTATTTTCATAAATCATAAGATTTTAGAAGAAATTATTCGAGTTTCATATCAATTTGTTAATAATAACTAAATTAGTAGTATTTGTCTAATCTCTAGAAAATCTCAATTTAGTACCCCATCTACTGTTTTGATTTTTTGTTGATTTTTTTGATAAATTGTCTAACATATCATATGTAATTGTAAATCCATTACCTACCAAAGTATCATCCTTATCATATTCATTTTTGTTAGGCACAAACTCATCTGCTAAATCCTTAATTTTTTTAGTTTTTATATCAAATAATCGAATTTCTTTACCATTTTCAAGTTTTATACGAGCATCATTACTAAGACCTTGAATTGAAAAATTCTCAAAAAATCTGATCAGGCCATTTTTTTTTAATTTTATAATGGAATCATATGTTACTTTGTTTCCATACAACAAAATCTCTCGTGCATTAATTTGAACATCATCTTCCATATTAAGAATCATAATAACATCTGCATCAAGTGACACTGTATTGGTTATATTTTCGGCAATAATTTTTCCTTTTACTGCAGATATGTAGGTACGTTGTTCTCTTGTTTGATAAACTCCTACTCGTCCTTCTGAATCTTGAATTTTATACTTTCTACCAAAAATATTACCAACTACAACATTACCATTATCTACAATTATTCTAGAACCATTTTCAATTTTATATTTATTTTCAAGTGGGTTAATAAATTTGAAATCACCTTTTGTGAGATGAATGTTTGTTCTAAATTCTTCAGTCCAAGATGGACTTGTTACATTTCCTTGCATAATGATAGAACCATCATAGGTTAGGTTACCGGCCATAAAATTTCCTTTAATTGAAAGTGTGCCATTAGCTTTCCTTTCAAGTTCAATTTCTCCTAGAGTTTTTGAGCCAAATAATCTAGTTGCAGTTGAATTTATTCTATTTAGTTCTGCTGCCCATTCTTCAGCTAATTTCATTTCTTTGTGTAATTCTTGACCCAAAATTTGATTTTTTCTTCTAATATCCTCTTCTGAATCACCAGAATAAACTCTAGAATTTCTAATTTTTTCTAAATCAGTTTCAGGGTATTTTTTACCAATTTTGAGATCTTCATATGCTTGTTTTATTTTAATAAACAGATCATTTTCTCCACCTTTATCCGAATGATAAAGAAGTGCTAATCGTCTGAATGCATTACGAATTTCCTGCTCAGTTGAGCCTTCAGCTATCCCCAATATGTCATAATTACTTTCCACCATATTCTCTCAGTTGTGGTTATTTTTTTCATATTTCCTATACTTTTAGTTTATTACGATGTAAAATATCAAGGATTCTCATTAAATGAAATCTATATCATATCTTTTAAAAATCCAGTGAAGCTGTCAGATGGAGTTACCTGTACAGATTTTAATTGACCAAGTTGGTTAAGATATTGTCTTTTATCATAATAGTTAAAAATTCCTTCCTTATCAGGATAGATTATGATAGTATCTTTTTGGCCCGGTTCTAATAGATCAGTTTGTATGTTGAAACCATCAATGTATAATCTATGATGTTGATTCCCTCTATTTTCAACAGTAAGAACATAAGCAAAACTAATTCTCATAATTAATGTTGGATTGTTATCTTCAGATGTACCAGAAATTCCAATTAGTTTTACTTCGTTATCAATATCTATAAAGGCAATAGTTTGTTCAATTTTTTCTGGCCAAAAAATTTGGACATGTCTTACATTTCCTTGACCAATTACACCAATAATTAAAGCAAATCCTAGAATTCCTACAACCAATAAAATAATAACAAAATGTTTGTCATTCATTTTTATAAAAATATAATATCCTAGTGTTTTTATTAGATCAAAATTTTGTAATTGTAAGTAAAAATTATCATTTTACCACTAAAACAGGAATGTTTGTTTTATGCATCACATAGTTTGAAGTGCTTCCCAAGAATGCTTCCTTAGCACCTCCCATACCTCGTGCACCAATAACAATCATATCATATTTACCTGTCTGTGCAAATTTTGTAATTTCAGATCCTGTGTGACCACCACTAGTTTTGTACTTGAAAGTAGCTCCTGCTTTTTGAGCTCGTCTCATTGCGGGGCCGATTGCTTTAATTGCTTTGGCTTGTGCTTCATCTTTCATTTTTTGTGTATATTTTATTCCTGCTGCAAGTGGCAAATGAAATACATAAAATCCTGTAATTTCAGCATTGGTACCTTTTGAGATTTCAATTGCTCGATCTAACCCCCTCATAGAATTTTTAGAACCGTCAAGTGGGACAAGGATTTTATTGAATTTTACCATAAAAAATAATTCAATTCTTCAAATATAAAAAAATAGTATGATTTTCACATGTGAATCTCAATAATTCTCATATTGTTCATTTTAGATTCATTTATGAAAATTATATCACCGATTTTTATAGAAAAATATGTTTTTTATGTATGATGTCTGTTAGCTATATTTGTAAAAAACCAATCTCAATTTTAAAAAACTCAACAATATCAGATATAATTACAAAATTATTAGAAAATAATGTCAGTAGATTAATTGTTTTAGAAGATAGAAAACCAATAGGGATTATATCTGAAAAAGACGTTGGGTTGTTTCTTTTTTCGAATACATCAAATCAAGGATTAGACGATATACTGATTAATAAAATTATGAAACCGATTGTATTTGTTGAAGAATCTATGACTCCTAAAAATGCAGCGAAGATGATGCTTGAATCAAGAGTCAGTTCGTTAACAATAGGAACACATGATAATGTTAAAGGGATTTTTACAAAGACTGATCTTGTAAAATATTATTTAAAAAACAATGTAGAAGATAAAAAAGTAGTTGATTTTATGACTCATGATTATATTTTTACTCATACTGCAGTTCCGTTATTCAAAGTTGTAAGAAAAATGTTTGAAAATAAAATATCTAGAATTATTGTTAAAAATCAAAATGAGAAACCTGTAGGTTTAATTTCATTTAGAGATTTATTTAGAATTTCAATTGAATTGGGAAGTGAAGAAGATGATTCAGGGTTTACTATTTCAGAACAAATAAGAAAAGGATTTCTATCTGAGGAAGGATTTGGAGGTATTACTCTAGCACGAGACATCGTGAGTAAGGGAATTATTTCTATAAAATTCAATGAATCTTTGAAGAATGCATGTGATTCATTATTAAAAAACAATATTAACGGATTAACTGTGCTTGATGGAAATAATTCTATTGTAGGTATAATCAGTAAAACTGACATCATAAAAGCTATTACGTAGATAAATTTTAAATAATTATGAAACTACATTTTGATGATTTTATTTATGGTTCCATTGATGGTGCAGTTACAACTTTTGCAATTATTGCAGGAGTTGTTGGTGCTTCATTATCACCTGAAATTATTTTAATTCTTGGATTTGCAAATTTATTTGCAGACGGATTTTCAATGGCTGCAGCGAATTATCAAGCATCAAAAGCTAGAAATCAATTTATCGAAATGAAAAGAAAGCAAGAAGAGTGGGAAATTGACAATTTAGAAGAACAAGAAAAAGAGGAAATTAGAGAGATCTACAAGAAAAAAGGATTCAAAGATGAATTGTTAGAAGAGGTTGTTAGAACTATTACATCAAGACGAAAAGTTTGGGTTGATACAATGATGAAAGAGGAGTTAGGGCTGATTGAGGATGGAAAAAATCCTATAGATAACTCAGTAAGTACTTTCATTGGATTTAATTTAGTTGGATTAACTCCATTAATTCCATTTATGGTTTTTATGTTTATGAAAATTGATGCAAATTCAGAAGCATTTGTTTATTCTACAATCTCAGTAATGGTAGCATTTTTTCTTGTAGGTATGATTAAAGGAAAAATTGTTAAAAAACCAAAAATACGATCAGGTTTTTACACATTAATTATTGGTGGAATTGCGTCGCTAGTTGCATATTTTGTAGGATATGGATTAAAAATCTTAATTCAATAATTAATGATGGTTAAAGTGAATTTATACAGTCTCGTATAGTTTGAGCTGATAATTTTAATAAATTACGCTCAGATTCATTTAGTTTTATTTCAATAATTTCTTTAATTCCATCTTTGTTTATTTTTACCGGAATTCCCATTGAAACATCTTTTTCACCATATTCACCATTTAATACAATTGATGCAGGTATGATTAATTCATCATTTTTAATAATAGATTTAAGAACATCAAAGGTATTTTTAGCAATACCAAATTGAGATCGACTTTTGAAAGTTCGCAAAGATTTCCAATAATTTCTAATTTCAGTTCTAATTACATTTTGTTCTATTTCATCAATTATTTCAAGTAGATTCTCTTTATTGATTTTTACTCTGGAAAATATTGGCACCATGGAATCTCCATGTTCGCCCATTACGATTACATTAGTAATTTGAGATTGTTTGATCTTAAATTTTTCAGAAAGTAAATATCTGAATCTGCTTGAATCTAAACTTGATGCAATTCCAATTACTTTATTTCTTGATATTTTAGTTTCTTTTTGAAAAATATATGTGAGAACATCTAATGGATTAGAAACTATCAGAATTATTGCTGAAGGACAATATTTTTTAATTTGCTTTGCAATATTTTTAATCATTATAACTTGAGCATCCATCATTTCAATCCTAGATTTTAGATAAATTCCTGTACTAGCTGTAATTACAATAATATCAGAACCATTTATCTTAGAAAAATTATCAGTTCCATAAATCGAAACATTGGAATCTCCAGATACAGCATTCGATATGTCTAGCGCCTCACCTATGGCTTTATCCTTTGTGCGATTTATTAATAGAACATCATCTAATGAATTTGCTATACAAAGAAAAGCAATCGCTGTACCAACTTTACCGCTACCTATTATAGAAATCACTAAAGACTCATCCCTTCTATTTTGTAATTTAGATATAACAAATTATTTAAATTAATTAAAATGTATAATTTAAATCCCATATTATAATTCCATAGATTTACACTAATAATGAGTGCATTGCATTACAGTGTAGTCCTACTAATTATATCAAATTAATACAAGTAAAAAGCATGCAGCAATTATTTTTAGGAAAAAAAATAGACGATGATTCAAGAAAAGATGTAATTCTTGAAGTTATATCGGACAAATATTGCCGATCTATTATAGAGAACACTATGGAAAAACCAAAATCAGCAATGGAGATAAGTGGTGAAACCAAAATTCCAATAAGTACGGTTTACAGAAGACTACAAATCCTACACGATAGTAAATTGTTGGGAATTTCTGGTTCGATTAGTAATGATGGCAAGAAATACTTTCTATACAAAAGCAAAGTTAAAGCCATATCTACATCATATAATGGAAATAACATCGAAGTTGAAATTGTACCTAATACTTGTTAGGCACTAGCCATTTTTTATTTTGTTGAAATCAAATTTGATAATCTAAGTTTAGTTTTAAATGAAAAATTACAAATATAATTAATGTGAAAACAACATACTCATTTCCTGTCATCACTGTTAAACCAGAATCATCAACTTTTGATGCATTATTACAAATGCAGATAAATTTTGTTAAACATATAGTAATTACTATCAACAACATACCTGTAGGAATTGTAACTGAACGAGATATCAATAAATTTTTAGAAGAGGATAAAACGGCACATGCAATTAATGAGATTCCAATTAAACATGTCATGAAAAAAAATATAATTACCATATCTGAAGGTATAGAAGATTATTTTGAACAGTGTGCAGCAAGAATGGAAACTTTCAAAATTGGTTCTATAGTTATTGTCAATGATTATGGAGAATTAACAGGCATTATTTCAAGAACTGATTTAGTGAAATCTTTTGCTGTTGTGTTTGGTGGAAAATATTTAGTGAAAAATTTTATGAGTAAAAAAGTGATTACATGTAGAAGAACTGATTCTATTAAATTTGCAATAAGTGTAATGAATAAAAATCAGGTTTCAAGATTAGTTGTAACTGATGAGTATGGTTGTCCAATTGGCCTTATTAGCACTAATACATTATTAACACATAGTGATTATTTTACTAAAGGTAGTACACGTTCTAGAAATTATTTACTTCCTATAAATGGAGAAAAACTTACTGTAAATGATTTACTATCTGATGAACTTTTAACAATTAATGAGGAGGAAGATCTGGTAATAGCAGCAAACAAAATGATAAAAAATAAAATTAGTGGAATTCCAGTAGTAGATTCTAATAATAACTTAGTTGGGATTGTTAGTAAAACTGATGTTGTAAGGGCTCTTTCCATCATAAAACCACATGAAAAATTAAAATTGAAATATAAAGAACTATACTAGATATAGTTTTTCTTTTTTGTATTATATAGAGCAAGTAATGCAATAATAATTCCCAATACACCAAGACCTATTGCAACATAATTAACATTCAGTTGTTGATTGGATTGCTCTAATTCAGCAACTAATTTTTTTAAATCATTTATTTCTCCAAGAAGTGTTGTATGTCCATCAATTAGTTGAGTTAATGTAAGATCAGATGGTTTTGGAAATTCGATGTAAGAACGTTCATCAACTTTTGGCGGATGCATTGATAGGCTTATTGGAGTTTCTTCAATCTGTCCTAAAATATTTACTTGATAAAACCCTGATACTGTAGGATTAACAAATGCATAATATTTTCCAGGAATGTT
>CAZDPM010000061.1:6232-8025 GCA_964507355.1 uncultured Nitrosopumilaceae archaeon | reverse complement strand
CATGGGATAAAAACCCCGAGAGATACTGGATAAACATCCCTGATGGTTCACGTCAATCAATTGCTAAAGCAATTAGACAGTCTTACGCTGGAAATGAAACTTTAGAAAAAGATGAGGCAATGCGCTCTTGTGGGTTTGCAGCTCAGACGATAATGCTTGCAGCAAAAGCAATGGGGTATGACACTTGTCCTATGGAGGGATTTGATTTTGCTAAAGTTGGCAAGCTGATTAATCTACCGTCTGATCATATTATATCCATGATGGTAGTAGTAGGAAAAAAAGCCAAAGACGCTGGCCCACGTGGCGGGCAGTTACCATTATCTGATATAGTCTTTGAAGATCATTTTTAGTCGTTTGAAAAAGGATACTTTTCGTCACACTTTCCGCATCTGTCGTGCATTCCTCTTGCAGGTTTTGTCAGACCGCAAAATTCACAGTACCGCATAATCCCCAATTCTATTAATTTTCTAGAACAAGTTGCCCATTGTTCTGAGGAATGATTAGATTGTGTTTTGCTGCAAATAAGACAAATATCTTCTATCTCAGTCAATGACTGTTCAGATTTAACGGTGTTTTTATTATTTGCTAATACTTTTTTTCAGAAAATAATCTAGAAAATATTTTTTTAAAAAATAATTTTAGAAAAAAACATGGATCAAAGATATGAATAAATTCTTAGCGAATGTTATTAGGAAAATTATTCTAAACCAGAGCATGACACAATACCAATCACAAGTCCACAAATGGACTGCAGATGAGACAGTTGCAGCAATACAACATGCCTCAAAAAACATCAAAGAGTATTCTTCTTTGATGCGAAATACAGTAAAGACACTACGTGAAAGTGGTGCCATACCAGAAATGGCCGATGCAATACGCGAAGCTTCGTTTGCACTGCGAGATACTGTAAATGAAATCAACCAGACAACAAAAGAGATTCATAAAAAAGGAGTTGTAACTGAAACTGCAAATGCAATAGAGAGCACCATACTATCTGTAGAAGATTCTGTAAATACAGTAAAACAGATTGTAACTGATGCAGGAAATGTACTGCCTCATTCAAAAAAGACAATACATGATGGTATAGAAAAAACAAGACATCTCAAGCTAAAGGTAGGTGTAGCATGAGAACAGAACAGAAATTGGTTTTACTGCCACCATTTTCTGATTCTTTAAAGTTTAGCTTGTTTTTGCACACACTTGATTTAGTAATTAAAGTTGGCAGATATTTTTCTCTAATATCTATTGTTTTGACTGGATTGAATCTGGTACTTGCAGTAAATGAATTTCTTGGAAACAACATTGTATTTGGAATGCTAAATTCTCTTTTTGTAGTAAGTGGCGTTGTCTTTGATGCCCAGTCGCGTATAACTGGATGGATTCACAAATCTGGGTGATATGATGGATGAGAAAAAAAGTAAGCTAAGTGAGATTCGAGCCACTGCCTTTGATGCAGTTGAGATGATGCGTCTAATTGGTAATCCTGGAGTAGTAGAGTCACTGAGTAAGGTAAGAGACACTGCTTTTCAGATAAATGAGATTATTCATGGGCTACAAACACCACAGATGGTAAAAAACATTGAAAACTTTAGAATAATTTCTGAGAACTTGAATGATGCATCTACTAAAATGCAAAGTACAGTTAATCATCTAAAGGAGACTGGTGTGATTGACAAGACTGCAAGTCTTGTAGATTCTGCAAAACAAAAAATTAATTCATTTGATGGAATGAATGGAGCAGACATTGGCAGTGTTGTAGTATCGACAAAAGAGATGTTTACTTCTATAAGTGG
>CAZDPM010000061.1:0-6132 GCA_964507355.1 uncultured Nitrosopumilaceae archaeon | reverse complement strand
CAACTATTCAATCAAAATCGCTGGCTTGAATGGTCTTGCATGTCTTGCCTTGTTTTTAGGATCATAGATTCCATCATCTGATTCTGAGAAAACATCAATGTCTACGCTAAATTCTTTCTTTCCTATGGCCGTCAACTCGTTTGCAAGGAATTCTTTTTCATCAAAGTCTTTAGACTCTAATTTCATCTGTCTAATTTCAGTTGGTTCTGACAAAATATCTTTTATTGTCTTTTGTACAAAGTCTGGTATTTTCTTAACATCAGAAGTTTCTGGATTTGAAATTAACTCCTTCATGACAACTCCCATGTTAGTTTGTCCTGACATGACTTTTTCCAAAATATAATAATACACTTTAGATTTGAAAGCATCAGCAGTATAGATTGTAATCTTTTTTGGAGTAATCTTTGTTACTTTGAGAATATTAGCAATGTCTCCAATTAGTAATTTTAACAACTCTTCGGATTGAATTGCAGATGCATTGATACTGTCTGCAGAGTATTCTGGCCACTGAGATGTTGATACTAAATGAGAATGCCCTATTTTTTCCCACATTTCTTCAGCTATATGTGGTGCAAATGGAGATAACATTGCAACTCTCACTGAAATAATCTGATGCAAAATTCCTGAAATATTTGTTCTATTTTTTGCATTTGTCCTTTTTGCGTACCAGTTCAAATCAGATTCAAATGAAAACAAAATATCATGTAATGCTTCTCGTAATCTCATTTTCTCTATTGAATTTGTAACTTGAGAGATCATGCTCTGTGTTTTAGACAAAATCCACTTATCTTCAGCCTCAAGAGCATCGATTTTTTCTGCTTTGAACCTGGAGCACTCATTGTATAATGATTCAATCTTGTTTTGAATGCCTGAAACTGACTCCATGTTAAAATCAGCATCTTGTAGTAATTCCGCTGATATGATTATGGCTAATCTAATTGGGTCTGCACCATAATCTTGAATTGCTTTTCGTAATGGTATGATGTTTCCCATGCTCTTTGACATTTTAGATCCATTCATCAATACTGAACCATTGACTACAATTTCTTTTGGCCAGTTACTTTCAGGAAATATTGCAACATGATTCAAAACAAAAAATGTCAAATGGTTTGGAACTAAATCACGTCCAGAATGTCTTGAATCAACTGGATAAAAATACTCAAACTCTTTCTTCATCTCATTAATCACATCAATTGACATTCCGGTTATTGTAGATACATTATTTGCATTACCATTGCTTAAGAAAATATAGTCAAAGAATTCCGGAGATAATTTTTCTGCCTTTAATGCTCCATTGTTTACATATTTTGAAATTGTATAGTATGCCATGTAAATTACAGAATCAGATAGACTTTCTACAATCCAGTCTTTATCCCACGGTAGCTTTGTTCCTAATCCGTGTTGTCTTGCGCAAGCTCGCTCCCGAAGCCAACCAATTACATAGTTAAACTCTGATCTAATCTCTTGTGGTAATATGTTCATCTCATCAAAACATTTTGTAGCTAGTTCTTTCCAGTCTTTATCACCATAATTTAAAAACCACTGATTGTTGAGAACTTTGACAACACACTCTGCACCACATCTGCATCTTACCGGAGTGTTTGTTAATTCTAGTAAGATATCTGCATGTTTGTTTTTGATCAACCATTCTTTGACGGTGTCTTTGGCATATGCAACTTTAATTCCAGCAAATTGTTCTGTGTTTTGTTTTAGTTTTCCACCGTAGAATTCTTTACCATAAACTTCCTTTGTTGCCTCTTCTAGCTTTGGGTCGCTTTGATTTACAACACCAAACTTTTCTACTGTCTCTTTAGCCGGATTCTCACCAAATCCTTCAGTCTGAATTATTGAAATGGGTGTAATTTTACTTACTAAATCCATCAATTCAGGCTCGACTTTGGTCTTTTTTAGGTCCTCAAGTGCCTGATGATCAAATGGTGCATGGGCTGGAACTGACATTACCATTCCGGTACCTGTACCGCTTTCAACAAAGCTTGCTGGAAGCATTACAATTGATTCATTTCTATGTGGAACGGTAACTAACTTTCCAATTAACTCAGAACCCTTTATTTCACCATCATAGATAATTTTTTTATCCAAAAATTCCAACTTGTATGCGCACTCTTTACTTACGATCCATTTTTCATTGTCTACTGTAATTTTTTTGTAAATAATTTCAGGATTTATCCATAAATTAACGACACCAAAAATTGTTTCAGGTCGTAGTGTTGCAGTTGGTATAATATAATCTTCATATTTAAATTTAATTAAAATATATTCTGTAAAATCTGGCTCCACGTCTCCTAGTGTATCGTGTTGTGATACTGGATTTTGATCCTTTGGACACCAGCCAACTGGATGAGATCCTTGAATGATTAATTTTTTCTCTTTTAGTGTTTTTATCTGCCATTCGATAAATTTACTGTATACCGGATCTATTGTTGTAAACTCGCGTCTCCAATCTATCGAATAACCCATCTCAATCATTCCAGTTTTGATTTCTTTGTGGAAATAGTCTGCAATCTTTACTGGTTCTACAAATGTTTTGATGGACTCTTCTGGTACTCCATAAAGATTTTTTAAATTCTCAATTATTTCTTTGTCGTTTGCCTCTACTCTCTTTGCCATTCCAAGTATTGGAGTTCCTGTATAGTGAAATGCCATTGGAAACAAGACATTAAACCCCTTCATTCTATAGAATCGTGCATGAACATCAGCTAGTGTGTATGTTCTTCCATGTCCAATATGTTGAGGTGAGTTTGGATATGGATATGCTACTGTTATGAATTTTTTCTCTCTCTCATTAGGATCGGTCTCAAAGTCTTTAGAGTCATTCCATCTCTTTCTCCATTTTGATTCAATCTCATTCCATCTTACTTCCATAATATCATCCTAAAATCATTGATTTTGCTTTAGCTATTGCATCGTTTATTTTAGATGTGTCTTTTCCACCACCTTGGGCAAATTTTGAGTCTCCTCCTCCTGCTCCACCAAGTATTTCAGCCACAGATTTTGCAATATTTCCAGCATTTTTGCTCATTGAGGCCTCATCACCGGAATATGCTATTACTCTAATTGTTGGTCCTGACTCAAAAATCCCGACATAGACTGAATTTGGATTATTTTTGACTAGTTTTTTGCCAAAGTTTATGTGGAAAAACTCATCGTATTGTTTTGAATTTGTAAAACATGATTTTATTTTATTTACACTTATTTCAATTTCGTCAATTATTCCATTACTTGATTGAGCTGCTATTTGTTCTAAAAGAACGGGCATCTTTTCTTTGGCTTTTTGTTTTTCTTCTTCTCTTTGTTTGTCTTTGACTGCTTTTTGTTTTTCTTCTTGTATATTTTTTGTATTTTCAATTTCTTGCATTTTTACATATTCTTTGGCAGTTGGACCTGAGACAAATTCCAGTCTAACTACCCCATCTTGTATTCTTTTAGTCTTTGTAATTTTGATTAGTTCAACTTCTTTTGTTTTTTTAACATGTGTTCCACCACAAGCTTCAACATCAAAGTCTTCAATTGAAACAATTCTGACAGACTTTACTGGAACTACACCGCCCTGATAAATTTTAAATCCGTATTTTTGTTCCGCAGTTCCTCTATCGTAATTATTAATTGATACAATCATATCTTTTGCAACAATATCGTTTGCAGCATTTTCAATGTCTTGGACCTGCTTGTCGGTTAACGATGAATGATGTGTGATGTCTAATCTTGCATGATCAGCTTCTTTGAATGCAGAGTGTTGCCATATCCATGAACCCAAAATTCCTCTAGCTGATGAGTTTAGTATGTGTGTACTGGTATGGTTCTTTGTTATGTTTAATCTTCGCAGTGAGTCTACTTTACATTTTACCACTTCTCCTTGTTTTGGAATTATGCCATCAAGCTCATGCACTATAACTCCACCGTGTTTGTTTACATCTACTACATTAGAGCCTGCTATGGTTCCGTAATCTGGCTCTTGTCCTCCACCTCTTGCATAAAATGAAGTTTTATCAAGGACAACTGATTTATCAAATACTTTGAGAACCTTGGCGTCAAACTCCATTGGATCATCTTTGTAAAAGAGCATCTCAGTCTCTGAGATGTCATCTAGTGGAAGATGTTCAATGTTTTTCTTCTTGTCTGATTGATGCAAATCTGATAGTTTTGCATAAAATGACGAGGGAATTTCTTGTATTACATCGATTTCTCTGAGATATTCCGGTGTAATTCCGTCTGATTCGTATAATGTGATTAACTCATCAACAGTTAGCGCTCTGCCTTTTCCTTTTAGGCGTTCTGCCATCTTGCTCATTCTAACTTTGGATTCAACATATCTCTCAGATTCTAATTTCAAAATTGTCTTGACGTCTTGTCTCTTTTCATCAAGCTCAGGATATGTGTCTCTGAGATAACCAATGTGCATATCTACTAATTCATCAATGTTCAGCTTGAGATTCATTCTATCCATCGTTCCATTGATTCGTCTTAGCATCATTCTTAGATTGTATCCGCCACCAACATTGCTTGGCAATGCACCATCTGTAATTGCAAATATCAAAGTTCGAAGATGATCTGCAATGAGATACATTCCTTCTAGTGGTGTGATGATCCTATTGATTTGATCTTGTGTTACTCCAGTTGCTTTTACGGCATTTTTTCTTACTTCAATTAAATCATCATGAATCTCTAGATTCTTTGCAACAGCTGTGAAGTATTTCTTTAACATCTCAGAATCTGAATCAATTCCAATTTTTTCAAACAAGTGATTGGTGATTGGACCAAAGCAGCAGTCATATGCAGTAGGAGTTCCCTTTGTAATCCACGCAAATCGTTCAAGACCTGCACCCATGTCAATAATTTTTTGATCAAGCGTTGTATGGTGTCCAAGTTCACCTTGAAATTCTGTAAATACTGCGTTTCCTAGCTCCAATCCTCTAACAAAATATTCCAGTGATGAGCCAAAAGAGCCACCGCCTGCCCATACATCTTCGACAAAAACAACTTCTTCTTCTTTAATTCCAAATTGCTCCGTTAGTAATCTAAAGTCTAAATCAATACATTCGTCTTTCCAGTATCCATGTGCATTTGGAATACTGTGTTGTCCGATCATGCAAAAGCTAGAAAAGTGCCTTCCAGTTACTCCTACATTTTCTAAATCTTTGAATCTCAAACAAGTTTGCGGAACCACTAATGGATTTGCAGGAAATTCAAATACAACTTTGGAACCCATTATTCTTTGAAAATCAACAATCGATGCAATTGTAAAGTAAAGATCATCTCGCCATCTACACACTACTGGATATCTTGAAACTGATGTGTGATTGTTTTTTACAAAAAATGATTCTACCTCTTTCCAGGCCTGTGTATAGTCAAATCTTTTTGTAGTTGGAGGATCTCCAATAAATGAATACGTGTCATCTGCATCATCAGGACATAATTCTCTTTGAGCATCCAAAGTCCAGAAAAATCTTTTACACTTTAAGCATGATTTTCTAACAAATCCTTGTTCTTGGAATAGCTGGACTTTGTAATATCTATCTGGGTCAGATGAAAATTCTTTTAGAATTTCTTTTTTATCCAACGATGAACTTCTATTTGTCCAATATTAAGAATTGTCGATTAATAATACATTAAATAAACTGGCAAATTCTTGTAAATTATGTTCAAGAAAAAACCAGCACTAAGAGAAGGAGTTCATGTTTTCTCTACTAAAAAAAATGGTGATTATCATGATTTTATCTTCGGTGTAGTGACTGGCGTAGATGGCAGAAAAGTTGGTGTCAATGGAGTAATAGTCAATCCGGTTGGGCTAAAAAATAAAATTTCTCAGGGTAAAGCAGGTTCTCGCTCCTCTGAAATTTTGGAACATCCTACACCTGATAATGTTGTATTGGCTTTAGTGTATAGAGTAGAGCATGAAAATTATGCCGAAGTATTGGATCTAGATAAGGACAAATGCGATTTAATTCCGCCAAAAGTTTATGCAATTTTGGATGGCTGGATTCGAGAAACTTTACCTGAATTTACCAATAATGTATTATCATTAGCACCAGGTCCAGAAAGAGATGAAGCTAAACGTGTCTTAAAACATAGAATGAATACACTAGTTGATAAAAATCTGAAAAGAACTCTCTA
>CAZDPM010000060.1:0-8341 GCA_964507355.1 uncultured Nitrosopumilaceae archaeon | reverse complement strand
TCACTTCCCTCTCTTCTTCTGAAATCTCCACCTTCTCTTCTTCTAGATTCTCCACTATCATCTCTGAATAATTCTGGTTTTCTGGTTTCTCTTTCAGTAGGATTTTCGTATTTTTTACCAATTTCGCTTACTCTAACATTAAGTTTTTCTAATAATGTTTTGTTGATACCTTCACCATACACATCCACTCTTGCAGCTATCACTGCCTTTGCAGCAATTGCTCTAGCAATTTTTCCTCTTTGCCATCTAGGTGCAGCATGAACCATTGCATGTTGAAACAATAACCCATGTTTTGGTGGTTGTGCTCCTGTCTTTAATGATCTAAAGAGTGCTTTTTCTGCACCTATTATCTGAATAGTACTTGCAGGCATAGACGCTAATTTCTTTAAACTTCCAGCTTTTCCTAATATTCTTGCACCTACCGCAGCTCCTAGAATAGCTGAAAGATTTGGTGCAACGGTTTCCATCTCTACTTCTACGTGCGCTTCTAATTTTTTTCGTAAATCATGAAAATCTAAAATTTGTTTTGCAATTGATTGTACAATCACTAAATTGATATCTGAAATATCTCCTCCTCTGCTTTTTGATGCCAGTAAATCAATCATATCTGCTTTTGAATCTGGAAATCCAGCTTCCTCATACACTTTTTTTGTTAATGATTCTCGTTTTCCAGCCAGAACAATTTGTGAATATCCATTAATGCTATCAATTATGTTATCTAATTCTGGAAAATGTAATCCATACCATTCTCGTAATCTTGAACTAAGACCATTTGCAATTTTATCAATTTCATCTAATGAATTTATTGCTTGAATGATATGAAGATCTGGACTTTCAGAAACTTCTGTAACCTTTGATGATGATAATCCCATTGCAAATTCTCTTAACTTAGACAATGCACCAGAAATATTTTCTGCAAATCCTGAACCTACAATAATTTGCGGTTTCGTTGACTGAATGTTTTCTAGTTCTGCTTCTTCCATCATCTGTGCATCTATAGAATTTTTTTTCAGTACTGCCATCAATGATTCATCACTGACTGAAATTCCTCTTTGAAGAGGACCAAGATAATTTACAAGTTCATTTAATTTTGCTTCTTTTTTCTTTATGGATATGTAGTCTCTAACTGCATCTTTGAAAGGAAATGCTTTATCAAGCTTCTCGTCTTTAAAAACCACGATTCCAAATTCTGTTAAGATCACAGAATACATGACTAGTTAATTTCATGTCTCCTTTTAAAAAGGTACTAAAAACACTGAATCAACTATTATATTCGAAACTACATACATGATTCAAAGTGGAGCCCAGTTTGGTTACTTCTATAGGAAAAATTCAACTAGAAAGACCTGTAATGTTGGCTTCGGGAATATTGGGTATTTCATTAGATGTCTTTAATCGGCTTTATCACTCAGGTGCAGGTGCGGTTGTAAGTAAATCACTTAGTACGGAACCATGGGATGGATATCCAAACCCTACTATTTTTGGTGTAAACGGAGGTGGATGGATTAATGCTGTAGGATTATCAAATCCAGGAGCTCCAAATTTTGCAAAAATGATTGAATCTAACAAAGATGTTCCAATAATTATTAGTCTTGTAGGCTCTATTCCTGAAGACTTTGCAATGATGATTCAGCAGTTTAAAAATTCTAAAGTTATTGCATACGAGTTGAATCTATCATGTCCACATGTTGCTAAAGTGGGATTAGAAGTAGGTGATGATCCTGAATTAGTAAAGAAAATTGTTAGCACTGTCAAAAATTCTACTGATGTATCTGTTATCGCCAAAGTTGGATTGGGAACAACTCACTATCTTAATACTGTAAACGCTGCAATTGATTCAGGCATTGATGCAATAACTGCAATTAATACAATTCGAGCTATGGCAATCGATGTTGAAACTCAGAGACCAATTCTTAGTAATAAATTTGGTGGACTTTCTGGCACTCCGATTAAACCTATTGCATTACGATGTGTTTATGAAATATCTTCAAAATATGATATTCCAATAATTGGATGTGGTGGAATTTCTACATGGGAAGACGCGGTTGAATTTATTTTGGCAGGAGCATCTGCAATTCAATTAGGGAGTGCAATTGGTGACAATTGGATACATGTTTTTAATGATATTAATCATGGAATACTCCAATACATGAAAAGAAAGAAGTATTCAAAAATAGATGAGATGATAGGTCTTGCAAAGAAATTTTAATCATACAAAAATATGTGTAATTGAAAAAGTTATTGATGAAACACCGACTGTTAGAACTTTAATTTTTTCTGATGATGTGATGTCTAGTGTTCTACCAGGCCAATTTGCAATGGTATGGATTCCTGGAATCAATGAACTACCAATGAGTGTGATGATTTCTCAAGAATCTGGCAAAGCTGCTTTTACAGTAAGAAAACATGGTCCTGCATCCACGGGATTGTTTAATGTCAAAATCGGTCAGCAAATTGGTGTAAGAGGACCATATGGGAATTGTTTTGATCTAAAACAAGGAAAACTTTTGCTTGTTGGTGGTGGAACTGGACTTGTTCCAATGATGAGATTACTGACACATGTTACACATAACGATGATGTCACAGTTCTAATTGGCGCAAAATCAAAAAATGAAGTTTTCTTTGAAGATTTGGCAAATAATTTGTTGAAAAATAACCTCCATCGTGTAATTGTTACTACTGATGATGGAACCTATGGTGAAAAAGGATTTGTTACAGATATGGTTGAAAAACTTGTAAATGAAAATCATTTTGATGGAGTTTATACCTGTGGCCCTGAAATAATGATGTACAAAACTGTTCATCTGGCCTATTCTAAAGGATTGTTTGTCCAAGCAAGTCTTGAGCGTATGATGAAATGTGGTGTTGGAATATGTGGAAGCTGTTGTGTTGGAAAAGACTTGGTTTGTAAAGATGGAACTGTATTTGACGGTGATCATTTAATTTCCAACAAGGAATTTGGTCATTTTCACAGGAATAAGGCTGGAATACTGGAAAATTATTAAATTTGGTCAGCAAGGTTTAAAATAAATCATGAAATCATTGCGTTGAAGAACATTGGGCAACCCAAAGATTGTATTAACTGCAGATCGTACATTAATGTCACCATATCGTGGTTTGTCACTAGCTACATTTTTTGGATGCGCTCCTGCAGTAGACCCTAATCGTGATAAAGGTAGTCTCTTGTATAAAATTCTAGGAAATCAAGTAACTCCCAAGATTCTATTTGATTTTATTTGCAATTATATTCCTCATACTAACGGTGTGGCAAATTATGCTCCATATGGATTACGAAAAGTAGAAGCAGGTTTACTCCGAGATGGTTTTAGACGTGAAGATGTAGTTGTTGCACATCCAGATCATATTGAACAATTTATTGGCCCTGATACTGAAGTTGTTGGTACATACGAAATGGATCCTTTGGGAATGGGTCCTGTTACCATGACTTTCACTTATGGACGAAAACAAACTTCCTATGATGAATTTTACAATACTGAATTACATCAAAGAATTAAAACTGCAAAACAAAAAACAGGAAGTCATGCAAAAGTAATTTCTGGTGCTTCTGGAACTTGGCAATACAACTATGATCCAGAAAAAATTGAAGAATTTGGCATTTATGCTATCTTGGAAGGAGAACTTGGTGGTATTGCACCTGAAATTGATGGACATGCTGGTAGATTTTTCAATTATCTAATTAATGGTGATTTTGAAAATATGGATCCATTCAGAAAACGTAGTGACTTTAAGGTAAACATAAAAGAATTTGAAAGAAATGGAAAAAAAATTCACGGAAGATTTGTAAATTTCTGGGATAGGCCTGATTTAGATGAAATTCCAGAAATTGTAGAACCCAGTATGCATGGAATGGTTGAAGTGATGCGAGGCTGTGGAAGAGGCTGTAAATTCTGTGATGTTACATTAAGATCATTAAGATATTATTCGCCAGAAAAAGTCAAACGTGAAATCGAAGTTAACATCAAAAAAGGTGGCTCAAAATCTGCTTGGATACACAGCGATGATATTTTTGTTTATGGCATGGATCCTCGAACTGCTAAAGGAATGGAACCAAACAGAGAAGCACTCGAAGAACTCTTTACTGCTATAATGTCTACTGGTGTAGAACACACAAATCCAACTCATGGTACTCTGGCAGGTGCTATAGCTGATGAGAAATTAATTCCAAATCTTTCAAAAATCATGAAATCTAGTCCTGATAACATGATTGGAATTCAAGCTGGTTTTGAAACAGGAAGTCTAAGATTAATTGGAAAATACGCAGATAGAAAACTTGCTCCATATGATCCAAGTGAATGGCATTGGGTAGTAAAAGAAGGTGTAAAAACTCTGAATAAGGATTATTGGATTCCTGCATTTACTTTGATTATGGGTCTTGATAATGATGAACAACCAGAAGATTCTTGGGATACTATTCGTTTAATCACAGAATTAGAACATGAACAACCAGATTCAATGTTTACTGCTACAGCTCTTACCTTTGTTCCAATTGGATTATTAGAAAAATCTGATTTCTTTAACATTGGAAACGAAATGACACCTGCACAACTAGGTGTACTCTATAAAACTTGGCAACATAATTTCAAATATGGAATTCAAAAATTCATGACAAAAACAGGTGCAAAAGGTCCTCAAAGATATTTCTTTAATGCAATCGCAAGATCCTTGGGAGGTATTCCTTTAGGTGCAATGGAAAGATATGCTCGTCATAAAAGTAAAGAACATGAACACGTCATTGAAACTATTAAGACAAAATACTGGTAATCATACAAATACATAAATTTACTATTTTAGATGACTAAATTATGGCAACTCACGGTTCACTTACCAAAGCAGGTAAAGTAAGAGGACAAACTCCTAAAGTTGAGGGAAGAAAAATTGTTGGTACAAATTCTAGTCTTAGAAATAAAAGTAATTTCAAAAAACGATTTGAGTTAGGTAGATTTCCAGGACAAAATAAGCCTGGTCAAAGAAGAAAGAAACGTTAACCCGAAACTATCACACAAGTTATATTTTTACAGGTTAGGTTTCAACCGCAGAATGGACAGAACCCAAAAACAGGTTCTGTAAAGTCTTCGTCAGATCTTATTGATGTCAAATTTCGTCGGATGATATAATCAGGTGTAATTCCATGTGATTTAAACCATTGATCAGAATTTTTCATACTTAACGGATCTTTAATTGTAATAACGACAAAGTCATCATGATTAGGGTATTTTTTCAAATGATTCTCAGCACAATATCTTCTATATTCACCAAGACATGTTTTACAAACTTCACAAAAAGCAAATCTTTTACCAATTAGATTAATCTGACTCATGAAATTTTCCTTCTGCCATACGTATTTCTTCTCTTGAATGCAATTCTTTATTATGCCAGAAAATATAGTTGATTTCCCCACAATGTTCACAATCATATCGCCATCTTTTAAACATCGGAATATCTAACATATCACATACTGAACATCTATCTCTCATAGCTACATTGCAAAGATGATCTTGTGGTATAGCTTCAAATGATTTCCCACATTGCAAACAAGGGAATTTATTCAAATACAGATGTTCTTTTATCAAGGTAATTTCCTTATAAATATCAGAAATAACTTCAGGCATTTTTTTATTATCCAAATGCTGATAATCTTCTGCAATTTGTTTTAATAGAATATCAATCTTAGATGTCGATTCAGGTTGTGACTTGATACTTTGTTCTAATACGTCAATACGATTTGGGGCATTAAATAATCGATTGATCTTAAAATTCCAAATTTTGATTTTTTTATTAACTTTCGGATATACGACTTCATAAGTAGAATACATAAAAACAATTTCTAAAAATACCAGCACCATAATCAAATAAAACCCAACTACAAACATAGGGAATAAAATTGTCCAACCAATATTCCATTCAGAAATATTATTAAAAATAAGAAATGACACAATAGAAGCAGGAATTATAGCTAGAAGAAAAATAGGTTTTTCATACTTACTTTTTTCTTCAATTTTATCATGAATATTTTTCAGAAATTGATTAAAAGTCATTTTCTTACTCCTTTTTGCATTTTTAACCATTCTTCCAATGCCTTTTCCAGTATTTCAGAAAGCTGTCTGTCTTGATTTATAGCCTCAATTTTGATTTTTTTCCATACATCTTCATCAATTTTAATGGAGGTTACTGTTTTTGCCATATCTAATAATACTACTGGTAGTATTTATATCTGATCAACAAAAATATAAATAATACTACTATACTACTAGTAGTATGGTAGTAAATTTACGCCAAGAAAAAGGAAAACAAATCGCCTTGAAATCCGATTTGATCAGGGTTTCTGATTATCATTACCATGTTCACTCACAGACTTCTAACAGAGATTACGACGTAATTAAGACAGAAAACTTTTGGCATTGCAACTGTGCTGATCACAAGTTTAGGAAAACTTGTTGCAAACACATCCATGCAGTCGAGTATTCCATCAAAGTTAGAGAGGAAGTTAGACAACAAAACAAGATTATCATTTCTCCTATATCAACAACAGCTTGTATCACTTGTCATTCTGAAAAGATTGTCAAAGATGGTCTAAGACACAACAAACATGGCGACATTCAGAAATGGTTCTGCAAAAACTGTAATTCCTACTTTACAATTAACTTGGGATTTGAAAAGATGAAGCATGACCCACAAGGGATCACAATGGCAATGCAGTTGTATTTCTCTGGAGAATCCTTGAGAAATGTTGCAAAGGCACTAAAACTTCTTGGCATGGATGTTACACATCAAACAATTTACAACTGGATTGTAAAATATACAAAACTACTCAAGGAACATCTAAACAAAATTACCCCAGAAGTAGGTGATGCATGGCGAGCTGATGAGGTATTCATAAAAGTAAGAGGCGAGCTAAAGTATGTCTTTTCAGTAATGGATGATGAAACTAGATTTTGGATTGCACAAGAGGTTGCTGGAAGAAAAGAGGGTCATAATGCAAGAGGATTACTACAAAAGGCAAAACAAGTTACTGGAACTAAACCCAAAGTGTTCATCACTGATGGTCTCGGTTCATATGCAGAAGCTTATCAAAAGGAATTTTGGACAGTAAAGAGAAAAGACAGAACTCTACACATTCGCCATATCCATCTACAAGGTGACATGAACAATAACAAAATGGAGAGACTAAACGGTGAATTTAGAGACCGTGAAAAAGTAGTTAGAGGAATCAAAAAAGAAGATTCAGTCATCATTGACGGCTATCAACTATACCACAATTACATTCGAAATCATATGGGTCTAGACGGAAAAACGCCTGCTGAAGCTTGTGGGATTACTGTTGAGGGTGAGAATAAATGGAAAACTCTAATTCAAAATGCGAGTGTAAAATAAAATATAGGCTTAATTTATTTTGGAATTTTCACTTTATCGCCTAACATTCCTCGTGTAATTTTAGATTCACTAGGATCAGTAATTATATGATTTGCATTATCCCAAAAAATAAAACAGTCTATAGCCAAATTAGTAAATCTAGCCATATGAAATTTCTGACCGTTTTTCCTTTTTTCAATAATGTATTCTTTTAAAATAAAATACGAAACAACAGTAATAACACCAAAAGTTAGATAGTATTGTTTTTTTGGAACTAACCCAGCTTCAATCAACACACCAATTTTATCATAATTCCTCCTAACTAAGTCTGCATCAGCATATGGAAACTCAAGCATGTGTCTTAGAAAAAATTGGCGTAAGTTTGATTCTGCATTTTTATGATTTTGATCATCAATAATTTTGAATACATCTACTAAAGCAGAACGTTCGTGTTGTTTTTTTGAATACTGCCAAGTCAATGCACCGATTAAAGATATTGCAATTATAGAAATTATTGGAATTGTGATAGTTGTTATGACGTTCAAAAAAGGATCTTGAATAGAAATTGAAGAAGAACTGTTTGTTATCAAAATATCCATAACACATGAATCAAATGCTTGTTTAAAAGAACTATTTTTATTCAAACATATAATTCAGAAATTATGACCAATGAAACTGGAATATGTAAGAGATGTGATCATGACAAAATTCGACACAAGTGGACAGTTGAACATGATGTTTGGTGGAGAGGCAGTTTTCTAGTTCCACATGTTCATTCATGGGGTCAATGTTCAGAATGTGACTGTGACAAATTCAAGTAATTTAGATTAGTACGGTACTGCCCAAAACTATACCCGACGGTTTTTGACACCTAGAATATCCGACTAAGAGTTTACAGAACCCAAAAACAGATTCTGTGTAATCTATGAGACTTAATATGAAATATTATCCTTGTTTACTTTCGAGACCT
>CAZDPM010000059.1:0-8907 GCA_964507355.1 uncultured Nitrosopumilaceae archaeon | reverse complement strand
ACTAATTTGGTTAGGCTTTGCTGACTTTACTTGGTATGCAACTCCACCATATTCTGTTATCAGTGCACCAGGTCCTGCAGCTGATATGTGGATATTTGGACTAAAAATTTTAGGAATTTCATCCGTACTAGGTGCAATTAACTTTATTGTTACTATTCTAAAATGTAAACACCCAGACATGTCAATTGGGCAAGTGCCATTACTGGCTTGGTCATTTTTAACATCATCTTTAATCATTATTGTTGCAATTCCAACATTTGCTGCAGCACTTTTGATGTTGCTTACTGATCGATTGGGTGTCTCTGGATTCTTTAATCCTGTAATGGGTGGTGATCCTATTGCATACGCTCACTTGTTCTGGTTTACATTCCATCCTGAAGTATATGTGCTAGTCATTCCAGCAATCGGAATGATGTATGAAATTATTCCAAGATTTTCGAGAAAACCAATCTTTAGTCATAGTTCTGGAATCTTTGCTTTTGTATTATTATCTATAGTAAGTTTCTCATCTTGGGCACATCACATGTATGCAACAGGAATGTCTTTTACTGAAAAAACAGTATTCATGATTGGAACTCTAGCTGCAGTACCGGCTTCTGCAATGCATGTCTTTAACTTTCTTGCAACAATGTGGAATGGTAGAATTAGATTTGCAACACCAATGATGTGGGCAGTCGGAGGAATTGCATTATTCTTCTCAGCAGGAGCAGGTGGTGTTGTAAATGCTGCAATGCCATTGGACTTTCAGACACATGATAGCTATTGGGTAGTTGGTCACTTCCACCTATTTGTTATGGGAACAATAGCATTTGGTTCTATAGGCTATCTTTACTACATGTTCCCATATGTGACTGGAAGAATGTATAATGAAACTATGGGTAAAGTTCACTTTGTAATGTCATTTATAGGAACAATTTTGGTATTTTTCACACAACACGTACTTGGTCTCTATGGAATGCCGAGAAGGGTCTTTGATTACCCTCCAATTCCAGAATGGATTACAATGAACCAAATTGCTTCAGTAGGCGCAATGATTATCGGTGTCAGTATGGTAATATTTTTGATAAACATGATTCACAGTTCTGCCAAAGGAACGTTAGCAGATACCGACGATCCATTCAACTTGGGTGGCAAATACTATTATCCATTTGAATCAAAGAATCCACATCATCATTAGGAGAAATATGAAATGAATCAAGATACTCAAAACATTTACAGAACAACCCCCGCAAGAACTGGAAAAATGATGGCAATAATGTTAGGTATTTGTATTGTTGGTGGTGCAATATTTTTTGGAATGTGGGATTACTGGACATCTCAACCAGCACCTGTAGTTGCTATGATGGCAGGAGAATCTGAACATGGTATTCAACCAGGAGTGGCGACTGGAAAACACATAGAGGTTACTTTGAATTTTGTAGAATCATCTGATTTTAGAACATTGGCATTTAATGCATTACCTGGCGAAGAAGGACACAACCCTACAATTAATGCAAATGTTGGTGATGAAATTGTATTTACTGTTGCAAATATTGGAAAGTCATTTCATTCATTTGGTGTAACAAAGACATCTGAAGGATTTTCTGGAATAATTCCAGGGAGCGAAATTGCATCTGCAAATAATCCATTAAAGCCAGGCCAAGACGGGATGTCTGAATTTATTCCATCTGAGGAGGGAACATACTATTATATTTGTACAGTTCCAGGTCATAGAGAACAAGGAATGGTAGGAGAGATTGTAGTAGGCGCAGCACAAGCCGGAGAAACACCAAAGGCTGCAGCAGCCCCAACTGGAATCAAACATGATTTTAATGTAGACTTTGTAGAATCATCTGATTTTAGAACATTGGCATTTAATGCATTACCTGGCGAAGAAGGACACAACCCTGAATTTCATGTGAAATCTGGTGATGAAATCACTTTCACTACTGTAAATGCTGGTAAATCATTTCATTCATTTGGAATTGTATCTAATCCAGAAGATTTCAATAATATACTTTGGAAATCTGCCATTGCATCTCCAAATAATCCATTAAAGCCAGGTCAAGATGGAAGTGTAACATTTACTGCAGGTGCACCTGGCTCATACTATTACATTTGTACGGTTCCAGGACATGCATTGCAAGGAATGCAAGGTTCATTCATAGTAGAATAGATTGGCTCTACAATATCTGGCATTAGCATCTCTAGTTATTTTATACTCTCTAATGTTTATTGGAGGATACATTTCATCAGCTGGACTTGGTTTGACATGTCCTGAATGGCCACTTTGTCCAAATGGAATAATGCCAAACGAAGAATATTTTATTGAATGGACTCATAGATTGATTGCAGCAACTACTGGAGCTCTAATTATTGCAACTACCGTTGGCAGTTGGATTAACAAAAATGCTGGACGAAAGATACGATTTACTAGTACGTTTGCATCTACTTTAGTGGTTACACAAATCACCCTTGGTGCGTTAGTAATTGATCTAAAACTACATGCTGTACTTGTTGCAATTCACTTGGGAGTTGGAATATTGTTATTTTCAATGGTTTTGTTAACTACATTATTTGCATTTAGAATTGCAAAAAAACCAATAGAATCTACAGTTTAGATCTTAATCGTATTTTTTTTGGTATGTAGATATATGCTATAACCACTCCTAATGTAATAGCTCCAATAGTAATCGCAATGATGAAGATATATCCAAATGGACTTTGAGTACTCATGTTAAAAGTATAAGTTAGAATTTCTGGATTACCTCCCATTTCATATAGATCAACTTTTACAACATGATTTCCTGAAGTTTTCCAAACATAATCCATTTCATAATGGCCTCCTTTGTGTAATTCTGGATTGATCGCATCAATTTGTTGACCATTGAAAAAAAATCTTACTCCCATTGTAAAGTGATCTACCTCATCAAAATTACTATCCCCAACTCTAAATAAAATCTGTGATTTTTCACCTATCTGTGGAAATTCTGGTAACGTTGCAACTTGAACCCTGTATCCACCAAGAAACTCTTCAGCAGAGTTAAACATTGAATGAGCATATGCATTAGAAAATAAGGGAATAGTTATTGATACTAAAATAAACATAATGATGGTTAATCGTATTTTTGTCATTACTAATTCAGTATCTTTGCATGAATATAGTGTTAATCAATTTTCGCTGGAAAATCTTCAAAACCTTTAAATCCTTATTGGGAAGACACTGGAATGTTGACTATCGTAACAAAATCAATCGATATTAAAACACCTGTAGAAAACGTATTTACCTATTTTGCAAGACCAGAACATGTTTCTGATCAAATCAAAAATGATACAGTAGGTATGACTGTAATCCCTATGGATATCAAAGAAGGAATGGGTGTTGGAACAACATTTAGAATAATTGGTGACTTTAGCGGTAAACGACTAGAATGGGATTGTGAAACAACTGAATTTATCAGAAATGAAAGAATTTCTGCAAAACAGATTACAGGACCATTTAAGCACTGGAAAATTACTAATGAATTCAAATCGCTAGGTGACAATCTAACCAAAGTAACAATGTCTGTAGAATATGCGATGCCATTTGGTCCATTAGGTACAATTTTGGATAAAGCAAAATTTGCAAAATCTGCTGAACGAGGAATGGAAACTGCTCTTTACAATGTTAGAGGATTACTTGAAGGAAACGGTTCTATTCCAGTATACATCACACTAGATGCATACCAAAAACTACTTGCAGAAAAGAAAAAAATGAATGATGTTCCAGTTTCAACTGCGCTTACAGCAATTCTTGAAAAGTATGCTGAAATTGAAGCAAAAGCCCAAAACTAAAGTTTCATTTCTTTTCCAATCTTAAGATTAATAACAACTCTAGATTTTGCTATTTTTATGGGTCTATGGCGCAGCCAGGTAGCGCACCGGACTCTTAATCCGGTTGTCGTGGGTCCGAATCCCACTAGACCCGCTTCTTGTTAATTTCAATTTGAAATTACTAATTTAAAATAATTCTAATTTTTCAAATCTGATAACATTTCTAAATCTAATTCAAACTCTTCTGGCAATCCTTTCCACCAATAATTATCTGTCATTCACAATGTTCCGTGATATGTTATCTTATAGATCTTTCTAAATTTGACTCTTATGTTTCATTTTTATTTTCTGAGCTTTTTTTCACTACAATACTTTTTTACCGAGTCTAATAATTTATCTATCTCATGATGTTATGATTTTTGTTTCTGATTCAGATATTATTAATTATGATTCTGTAAAAATGAATCCAGTTTTCATTAATCTTATAGTAAATGCAATCCAGGTAATGAATACGAGAGATGCACTTGAAATTAATTTAAACTCAGACAGTACTTTTGTTGTTATTGAGTTTATAGATTCTGATCTACATTCACAATAAAGCTAGCCAAAATCTCTGTTCACAAATACATGTAATAGTCTTCGCACTCCTATATCTTTCTTAGAAGTGTAAATCTGCTTTTATCTGGCTCTATTTCCTCATGCATGTCTACATTACTTATAATTTTGACTTTATAGTCTAACCACCTTTTTTGCATATTTCGAAATTTTGATTTATCATTGATTTGTTTTTCTGACTCATCATATCTTTCACAATTCATAATGTATTTTCCTGATATTCTGTACATTTCAGAAATACCTTTCTCTAAAACCTCATCTTCTAGATAATTCAAAAGCTGATGAGTAAAAACAAAATCAACTGACGAATTCTCAAAAGGTAAATCTATAATTGATGACGTCTTAAAATTAAATTTTGGACTTTTTGCTTTTGCAATATTTAACGCTGTTTCGTTTAAATCTGCACCATACACATCAAATGTTTCAGGAAATAACCGTAAATCAATTCCAGTTCCACATCCAATTTCTAATACACTTGTACAACGTAAAGAAACTACCAAATCCCTTACGAACTTTGCAAATTCTTCATTGAACTTAGATTCATTCTCATTTGCATATCTGTCCCAATATTCTTTATCATAATTCATGAAATGTTTTCATTTACCATGTATTTGATATTATTTGTTTAGTGCTGACACTTGCAGGGTACAAGTTTTGTATCAAATGTGCAATCATGAGGTCCATCTGATCTGCCATCTATCGGAATTTCTTTCATACAATCACCATGGCGACCTTTTCTGCAAAACCAGCAGATTTCTTCTGTATTTCCAGTTGCACAATACTCCATACTCGTATTATCGTCTTTGTGGGTAAAAAACTTCTTGGAAAATTAGATAAAAGTCAACCATGGTAAAAATCTCTCATCTTTTCCCATAGTAACGTCATAAAATAATTTCTGTAATTCTTTTGTAGTCTTTCCAATCTTTGCATTTCCAATTATCACTTTATCAATCTGTGTGACTGATTTTACTTCAGCAGCAGTTCCAGTCATAAATATCTCGTCAGCAGAATACAAATCTCCTCTTTCAAGATCTCTTTCTATAACAAATCCTCCATTTTCTTCAATGATTTGGATTACACTATCTCGTGTAATTCCTTCTAATCCACCTGCTGAAAGTGGAGGAGTTTGAATTGTATCATCTTTAACAATGAAAATATTTTCTGCACTGCCTTCTGCAATTTTTCCATTTATGTTTAGCATTATTGCTTCATCATATCCATTCTCTAGTGCTTCTACTCTAGCTAGTGCGGCATTTGCATAGTTTGAAGCTGCCTTTGCTTGCATTGGCTGCGATCTAGAATCTATCTTTATCCAACTTGAAACCTTGCATTTTGCACCCGAAAATTTTCCTGCATCTCCTTCTCCCATATTCCATTCCCAACAGGCAATTGAAACATCAACTTTGTTTGGAGTTGGTGTAAGACCCATTGTACCAAAACCATAGTATGCCAATGGTCTAATGTAGCATTCTTTTAATCCGTTAGATTTTACTGTTTTAATTATTGCATCTGTGATCTCTTTTTTAGAATATTGCATTTTCATTGAATATAATTTTGCTGAATTGTATAGTCTATCTACATGTTCTTCTAATCGGAAAATTGCTGAACCTTTTGGTGTATTATAACATCTAATCCCTTCAAAGATTGATGTTGAATAATGCAAGGCATGGGTAAGTACGTGTACTTTGGCGTCTTTGAATGGAACTAACCTCCCATTCATCCAAATCTTGCCAACTTCCTTCATAGGAAAAGGAAAATACTATGCCAATTTAAAGAATTATCTTTAAGCATCACGAATTAGATAGGTTATAAAATTTTCATATATATCGCTACTTTGACTTTAAAGTCATTAATAGAAAGTCTCTAAATATTGTAAAATTACTAATCAAGTTATGGAATGGATGTTAGGTATTGTAGCAATCACTCTTCTAGTAATAGGCTTGATTGGCCAGGCCTTTGAGATGAGAAAGATCCGTATAACTAATTCTAACGAGATAACATCTGTCAATGTTTTCACAGACAAGAAAAATTTCAAGTGGTACGCAATAATTGGTGCTGGAATGATTCTTTGGTATTTTGCCGAGCGTATCTAATTGATTCTATATAGATCATATCTATATACTAGAAAATCCAACTAATATTATCGCGTGTTTTGGGTAACGCCGGACTAAATCTAGATAAGGTCCAAGAATAAACCCTTCTTGGCGCTACAGGTGGAAACCCGTAACGCCACTTTAACTTAAATTAATTTGAGCCTTTTCTTCATGTACTGCCCTTATCGCTTTCCTGATACTATCCTTAGAATCTTCAATCACAATAATTATTCTTGAAGTTTCTTCTTGTGCATCCATATTCAAAATATTTAGCCCAGCAACACCAATTTTTGCACTTGTTCTTGATGCTACTTGTTGCACTCTCCACATCTCATCGCCAATTAATGTGATTACTCCTCTATTGTATGTAATTGATGCAAGTGGATCAAATCCAAGAAAATACTTTTCATTTCTTTTGACATAGTCTCCATCTAAAAATAAAATTCTTGAAAATTCAACACCGTCTTTTGTATATGGAGATAATATTACATATTCGCTGTATCTCTTGTCTTTCTCTAATGATATTAGCAATTTCTGCGCCGAATTTGTTTCAATTCTAAAAATAGAACAATTCTCTTTTCCAGTGACTATCTTAATTGGATGATCATTTTTCTTATCTGGAAATCTTTTGATTATTGTGGTTTTTGATGGATCTATCATATTTGTAACCCTGATTGGTATATCGACTCCGTTTTCAACAATCTCTTTAATTGCAATAGGATCCAAAATTTTCATTCCAAACATCCCAGCTAATCTTGCTTCATTATATGATAATTGATCAACATACGTCAATTCTGATTCAACAACTTTTGGATCAGCAGATACTACCGAACTGTCTTTTTCAAAATCTATGCTAGTCTCATATTTATTATGAAACAATATTCCTAAATCTGCTGCAGTTCTGTCAGATCCACCTCTTTCATATGTAGTGATAATTCCATCTTGGGTTTTACCTATAAAGCCCCCTATTGTTACTACCTCATTTTCTTCTAGCAGCTGTGCTGTTTTACCCAAATTCTCTCTAGATTTTGATGCAAGAAAATTCGTTGATTCTATGTTATGATCTGTGATTATAGGCCAGTCATCATAATTTACAGTGTCTGATTTTATCCCATTGCTTTTTAGAATAAAATTCATCATATGTGCCATCAAAATTTCTCCGGAAAATGCAAGTGATCTTGAACGAATCTCATTTGCAAATTCTTTTTTTTCAAGTGCTTCATCTAAAGCATCTTCAGTTTTTTTTAGAAATATGTTTAGGATTTTCTGGCAATTTTCCTTATTTTCTGAATTTACAAATTTTATGATTTTTTGATAGCACGCTTTTATGACATCCAAATTTGCTTTGGTCCCATTTTCTACATTACTTCCCTGCTCTAACATCACATCTGTTAAGGAGCGTTTTTTTCCATTTTGAATTGTAAGTGGTGCTGAAAATACTGCAATAATTTTGGAATCTTTCTTTAAATCATTAATTCTGTCTATAACCAAAGGAATTGAAATACCGTCAATACCTATTGCACTACCTCCAAATTTAGCAACTACTAGCTTTGTCATGGTATTTTAACGAAAATATTGGTTATCTATTAAGGATTGGATCAATACTGAATCAGGTTTTTGATTATTTTGTATGCATTAATCGCTCCTTTGGCCTCTATTGGATTTCTCTTTTGTTCTAGTTTTTCTAAGATTATTTCATCTATTCTGTAAATATCTTCAAAAGTAAATCCTTCTTCTCTAGCGTTGTCTACTTGTTCAAAATGTCCCTTTATTGGAATAAAAATTCCAGGTGTGCCATACGCTTTTGATTCATCTATAGTTGATTTACCTGCAAGCGATACTATCACATCTGCTGCAAAAATTATCTCATGGAGGTTATCTACAAATCCTAAATTTCTTACATTCCCTCCAAACTTTTTACTCAAAGATGGACCTGAAACTACTACTACATCTACATCCTTTTTTATTTTTGATACTGATTCTAGTGTTTTTTCAATTAGATACAAACCTGCATCCGTTCCTCCTACTGAAATAACTATGGTTTTTTTATCCAATGAAAGTTTTTTCCGAAGTTCATCTCTAGAAAAACTTGTTTGTCTTACAATGGGTCCAACCCTTTTGATATTTCCTTCATTCGATCCATTTTCTGGAATAATTACAATATCACAATTTTTCATAATTTTTTGCATTGATTTATTCATCTTTTTTTCAATAAATGACATCATTCCATTTACAAAATTCGTTTGTAGAATATCTGTAATCAAAACTGTGGGTATTTTTTTATTTTGAGCTATAGTAAGTGAAGCAAAATCTTCGTCACTTACAACTAGTCTTGGTTTATCTATTTGCATGATTTCTTCAGAAATTTTTTTACATCTTTTATAATATTGATAATAATTCCAAAGCC
>CAZDPM010000058.1:0-9051 GCA_964507355.1 uncultured Nitrosopumilaceae archaeon | reverse complement strand
TTGTATTCATCTATAACTTGATACTTGTGTGCATATGCACTACTTACTGAACCAACTGCTATAGCAAATACAAAAAGAAATACTATTTTAGAGTGCATAAATCATTATTTTGGATTAACTATGTTAATGATTTTGGTACATTCGTCAAATAGACCGAATTTCTTTTTAAGTAACTGGTATTATTGTTAACGCCGATTGTGAAATACATATGCTTCCGACTTGTTTATTCATAGTTTCGATAATTTTTTTTCAAAATATTTAATGATATTAAACACAAAAAATCTAAGTTGTATTACAATCAAAAATTTAATTATTTAAAAAATAAAAAAATAGTTAGAAAAAACTTAAACTATTTTGCTGAAGGTATTGGATTAACTGGAGTTATTCCTGTTATGGTGTTTATTGCTGTTGTAATATCACGTAGGAAATTCCAAATATCAATTCCATTTTGTCTGTCAGTTCCTATTGCACTGCGTATGTTATCTGGATGTGTTGAATTTGTAACTCCTGATGTTCCTACACTAGCACCGCCTGGTCCTGGCCAATATATTTGAGTTATATCATTTAATCCAAATCCGCCGTTTATTGTTGCTGGTACACCATTGATGTATGCAACTTTGATACTTTTTCCATCATACCAAACATCAATGTTAGCCATTGCTTGTGGATCATTTTGGAAATAGTTCAATTGTCCGTAAAAGTGGTACAGTGTTGTTCCATATTGTGTATAGTATTGACTGGCTCCTGTATATTCTCCAACTTTTCCAAATACACTTGATACGAATCGTGTTCCAGTTGCTTCTGAATCTGTAAAGCCTTGTGCTGGTCCACATCCACTTATATCACCCGCTGTTGCACTTTGCACATTAGCTGTTGTACTAGTATTACATACACCTGCTCCACCACCATCAGCATCAATCAAATATGGGGCTCCATCTAAAGTTCCACCTACTAATAGATGCTTTGGATAAAACCATGTATCTAGCTTCAAACTATTTGTACCATTATTGAATTTCACAGCTACAGCATTTGGAAGTCCGGTAAGCTTATCTGAAACTCTCATTTCCAGATTGTGAATTCCATCAATGTAAGCAGGCTCTCCTGTTTCACCTATCACTACTCTTAATGTTTGATTTGTGTTTCCACCAAAGACAACTTCAAAGTTACCATGTGCTGAAGCTTCTTGTACACTAATAGATAATAACGGTAATGCAATTGCAGCGAGCAATACAAACGTTAGATGTTCTCTTTTCATTGAATCTAAGAAATATAATATATATTTAATAAAATTGGTACAATCACAAAATACATTCGATCTTTGTACTAGAATCTTTATCTACAATTCTAAAAATTGTTCTTCAATGAAATATCCAAGAAGTAATATCTTACTCATGGTGTTACTCGTTGCGTCTATTAGTGGAGGGATTCTTACTTACAATTATGCAACAGCAGCTCATTCATTTGAACAAGGTGCAGCAACAGGTACTTTACCATCTGCTGTAACTGTGGTCTTGGCTGGTCAAGTTTTGCAACCAGGTGATTATTTACCATTAGCTGACTATAGTCCTAACTATGTAACTGGTCATTTTCTTGCAAGAATTCCATGTGATAGTGCAGGTAATCCACTTGTAATTCCAGTAGCTGGACATGTAGATGAATTTGCTAATAGAACATGGCTTGATCAAGCACAACTTAATCTAATTGAGCATGTATCAACCAAAGGTAAAACATGCGTATACCACTCTCATATTCCAGCGGTAGATCTTACACAAATAGGAAATCCTGGTGCGCCACGAATTACTGATATTGGACTGTTAAATCTTAGTGACAAAAATGTAGTATTTCGAACAGGTAATGCAATGTCATTTACTTTGTTGAGCGTTGTAGGTAACATTAATCCGCCAAATAACTATGGACCTGGTGGAAATATGCCGCTACCTTATAGCTGTCCCGGAAGTACAGTTACCAATACATGTACAACTCCAAGTCATGACATATATCCAAAATTCCCAAGCGGAACTATTAGTTTTGACAATGGTACACATGCAGGCCATTAGATAAAAGGTGACCCCATGATCTCTTTTTTATTTTTTAATAATTTTTCTAAAGCGTCTTTTAATTTTCTAAATATTCGAATTTTATTTTTATTTGTGATTATTTTATTTGCAGCATCTAATTCAAACCTAGTTTTTGCACAACATGATCATAGTTCAGGTTCATCTGGTAGTGAATCAGGTGGTGCAGGATCTCTTGTAGGTCTTGATGGATATCAAGCACTAGTAGGATTATCTGAAATAGGTAATTGCTATGGTTGTAATAACAATACAAACAATCAAGTCCTTACAATATTCAAACATGGAACTGCGGATATGCCATTTCTTGCTGGTGGAGCAATGTTTATGATTTCTCCAAATCCATACGCATTTACAAATTTTAATAGTTCTGCAAACCCTCAGTTTTTTGGTCCAACTTTAATTGTTAGTGACAATGATCCTTTAGATTATGATCCAACACGGGGTGTAATAGAATTAATCAAAGTCAATCCCGGAGTTTATAGTGTATGGGAATTAAGAGGACCACAAAGTTTTATAAAAAATAATGCTCCTCATTCTTCAGCTGAAGTGGTAGTAGGAAACTACCCATCAGTTCCTGTGACAAATTTATTTTTGAATAGCTCCAGTGGCCCACAAACTATGTTGCCTCCACCTTTACCCACATCTAATCTTAATACCATGAATACATATGCTCCAAAAGTCGGTAATCAGGCCTTAACACAATTACCATCATCTATTGTTTCTTCAAAAAGTACTGTCATGTCTACACCAGCTCCTTCTCCAATAGTATTTGGAACTCTTTTACCTGCAAATGCAGTAAACTGGACTTCTACACAACGCTTTTCAAATTTGGGTATTCCAACTTATGATGTACCTCCTTCAGGTGATTCTAATAGCGGATATATTCCACCAGTGTTTTCTGTAAAAAATATTGATGGAAGTCGTATCATATCAACTCCAAAATTTTCAAGTATTAATTTTAATACCAATCTTGTTTTGAGACTTGATGGTGTAACACAACATAATGATCATCATGGAACTCATGGTCCATCCGTGTTAGGAATTAATTTACCATTGGCAGTTGCTGGTAATGATTTTGGTGTTAGCTTACAAATAGCTGATAATCCACCTGGTACAATTCCAGATCTTGATCCTGCTGATGGTTTTCAAGCTCTGTTTATTGATCTTAGCTCTATAGGGGATATAGATCTAAGTAATTCCAATTCTTTTTCAGAAAATCCCACAATTACTTTTTACTTGGATAGGAATCCAAATAATTCATGTGTATCAGCATCAACTGTTACAGTATATCTTTTAGATTCTGGTCAATGGGATCCTGTAGAAGTAAGTGGACACACACATCCTCCAACCCTTGTTCCGTCACTTCACACTGCAACTCAATGTGCATATGAACAAGAAGTTGAACACTTTTCATCTTATCTAATTGGTACTGGTTCTGCAAGTTCTGGTCATGGTGGACACGGTGGTAGCTCTGGTCACAGTCATTCGTCAGGAGATGATAGTCATACAGGTCATAACATGATAACTAGTTACACAATAAGCGATTGTACAGTTAATGGATTAATTCGTGACATATACAACAATCAAGTATATCTTCAAATACATACCAATTCAGATGATAATATTACAACCAATTCAGGACCTGGTGACTTTTACACTCCAGGTGAAGCTAGAGGACAACTAAACTATCAATATGGCAGTAAAGTATTTTCTACTTTAGCAAAATCAACTAACGAAGTTCTTGATACTGAAAAAGATTCAATTCTGTGGGCAAAATCAAGAGCAATTGCAACTGCAAGTTTTGAATCTACCAATTTCAACGAAATGCAATATACTATTTCAACAAAGAATCTTCCAAACATAGTTGGAATCAGCCTTTATCTTGGTGATCCATACACAAATTCTGAAATTCGTCTTATAGACATACCATATATTGTAAATCCATTCAAACCAAACTCTGATACCATTATTGGAAAACTTACAAACGATGACATGTGCAAAATATCTCATGAAGAACATGGATTTGTTTCCCACAACAGTCATACAATGAATAAAGATACAGTTTCACATGATGATCATACAAAAGATGAAGAAGGAATAGTTTCACATGATGATCATACAAAAGATGTAACAACAACTAAAGAAGGAATTATCTCATATGAACAGCATTTATCTCATAACGAATCTAACACATGTTATGGTGTAAAATGTGTTGATCCTGAACCAAAAGAATTTCTTGTAGCGTTAGTTGATGGCTCTTTTGATTCTAGTTATGACTTTGGTAATCTTTCAGGTAAAAAAATATTTGCAAGCACGCATCACAAAACATTTCCAATAATCTATGATCTTAATGGTGAACTTAAAAAAATGACTGTAAATGAAGAAGAAAACACCTTATCTCTATATTTTGATAATGTCATTGAAGATAAACTCACATTACGTCTTCCAAGAGCATTAGTGGATGCAGAAAATAATAATTTCCTAGTTATGGTTACAGCTTCTCCAGAAAAAATGACTGATTATGAGATAATCTCTTCTGATGAATCATTCTTTACTATTCAACTTGATGTACCAAGTAATACATCCAAAGTATCTATTATTGGTACAAGAATTATTCCTGAATTTGGAACAATGGTGATGATGATACTCACTGTATCGATCATTAGCATTATTGCAGTAACTAAAACTAAGATCTTTGTGTAATTTTCCCTTTATAACAAATATTGAATAATCTTATTATACAAATTTTATTCAAGTTTAATATCTGATGTTTCCAATACGCGATGAAAACCCTCATCCTCCAGGATTCAAACCAAAAGTAACTTATGCATTAATTGCAGCTAATGTTCTAGTATTCCTTGTAGAAATTGCATATACTGGACAATTTATTGAATTTACAAATCAAAACGCATTTTCATTATTTTATAGTTGGGGTGCAGTACCAAACTGTGTTACAGGTGCAACTGTATCTGTTCTAGATTTTGGACAAGGCTCTACACAAATTACATGTCCGCCTGAACCATACGTCTCTCTTCTAAGTTCTACTTTCTTGCATGGTGGTGCAATGCATCTTGGAGGCAATATGTTATTTTTGTGGATATTTGGTGATAATATTGAACTAAAGTTTGGCCGATTAAAATATCTGGGAATTTATCTAGTATGGGGAATAAGCGCAGGATTAATCCACATACTTGGTGATCCTACAAGTGTAATTCCCGCAGTAGGTGCATCTGGTGCAATTTCAGGAATACTTGGTGCATATCTTGTAATGTTTCCAAGAGCAAAGATTCAGACTGTTATGTTTATGGGATTCTTTATGAGAATGTTGCATATTCAAGCCAGATGGTTCTTACCATTTTGGCTTGTCTTCCAAAACTTACTTCCATTTTTTATTGGTGGATTTGGTGTTGCAGGAGGCGGTGTTGCATATCTTGCCCATATTGGTGGATTTGTAGTGGGACTTGCTACTGGTTATCTATACAAAAAAACACATAGTTCTGAATACACGTACGGAACTAGATATGGGTACAAGGGATAAGTCAAGAATAAATCAATGAAACTTTTTCAAACTAATTATGCCGTTGATTACAGTGTCAATGTACCCAGGAAGAACTCAACAACAAAAAGATGACTATGCTAAAGCAATCACAAAGTCAGCAGTAGAGATTCTAAAAACAAATGAATCCCATGTCGTTGTAGTTTTTGAGGATAATCCAAAAGAAAACTGGTTTCTAGCAGGAAACCAACTTTAATTAATTTTAAAAAAAACACTGGAATAATTCCCTTCCAGTTAGAGGGCTACACATACACACATTATGGTCGGTTAATTTCTTTATCATTAATTTACATAATAACAAAATGGTACATTTCATGTTTGTACCACTTTATCTTTTTATCCTCTTTAATAATACAAATTTCATGAAAGTTGCAATTGTACAGTTTAAGGCATCTACTAAAAAAGAAACTAATCTAAAAAAAATTATTAACTATATTACAAAAGCAGCAGAAAAAAATGCTACACTTGTTGCATTTCCAGAATTTATGATGTTTTATACAAATTCTTCACAAACGCCAAAACAACTAGTAAATTTAGCTGAAACCACCACTGGAAATTTTATAAGTACTATTTCAAAATCTGCCAAAGAAAATCATATTGATGTTGTAGGTTCATTTTATGAAAAAAGTACAAAAAAAGATCGTGTATATGACACTTCATTTGTTATTGATAAAGCTGGCAAAGTAATATCGACATATAGAAAAATTCATCTCTATGATGCATTAGGCTTTAGAGAATCTGATAAAATGGTAAAAGGCTCAAAGATTGCAAAACCTGTAACAACTAGTATTGGAAAAATTGGGATGATGATTTGTTATGATTTAAGATTTCCAGAGATGTCAAGAACACTTGCTGTTGCAGGTTCTGAAATTTTAATTGCACCGTCAGCTTGGGTAAAAGGAAACATGAAAGAAGAACATTGGATTACGATTAACAAAACTAGAGCAATTGAAAATGGATGTTATGTTATAGCACCTGATCAAGTTGGAAATATTTACTGTGGAAGAAGTCTTGTAATTGATCCATATGGAAAAATTTTACTTGATATGAAAAAGCAACAAGGAATAGGATATGTCAACATTGAATTAAAAAATGTAAAACAAATTAGAAAGATTCTGCCATTACTAAAAAATAGACGTACTGATATCTATCCTACTCTGAAGATTTAATTTTTCTACTATCGCAATTAAAGTTTGAACATTGTCTAGTCCATTTTTGTTTTCTTGAATAACGGAAAATTATCATTGGCCACTTGCATACATTACATGGAATCTTCATAGCTCTAAGTCTTGCTTTTTGTAATAGTGGTGATGATGCTTTACAGCCTCCATAAAAGTTTGAACAACCCATGAATCTCTTTCTAGTAGTTCTAGATCTGATTAACATTATCTGACCTAACCTACATTCTGGACATTCAACTAGTCCATTTTTAGGAGAATTTGTCCCAAGAATCATGTATTTTCTATCTTTTGACGACCAAGACAAGTATCCATTAGTGTCCAAATATTGTATGATCTCTTTTTTGAAAATATCTGTTTTTGACTTTGTAGTTTTTGCTACGTGTCTGACAATAGTCTTTTTAACCTGAACAATTTTGAGTGATGATTTTTTTGATGGCATACTCTCTAATGAATTTACTAAAACAATTTTTATAGGGACTTGGGTTAGTGATATTTATGGAAAAGGTCTGTGTTCTTGGCGCTGGTAGCACTAAATATGGAAAATTATCAGAAAGCATAGCTGATATTACTACTCAGGCATCAGTTTCAGCCATAGAAAGTGCTGGTATTTCTCCAAAAGAAATCAAAGCATCTTACATTTCAAACGTTTTTGGTGTTGCAGACAAGCAGGTACATCTTGGACCTGTTTTAATGAGTAGATTGGGAATTCCAGATAAACCATCATTGACAATAGAATCAGCATGTGGAAGTGGCTCAGTATCATTTAGAGAAGCATATGCCAATGTTGCAGCTGGATTTTATGACTGTCTTGTAGTAACTGGCGTTGAAAAAGTAACTCACACAGGAACTGAATGGACAACAACTTACTTTGCATATTGTTCTGATTTTTTTTATGAAGGTCAAGCTGGTGCATCATTTCCAGGATTATTTGCATCCATGGCAAGAGCTTACTTGACAGAGTTTGGTGCAACCGAAGAAGACTTTGCAAGAGTTGCAGTAAAAAATCATGACAATGGTTTTCTTAATCCAAAAGCTCACATGCAAAAGAAAATTACAATTGATGACGTACTAAAATCTCCAGTAGTTGCAAGTCCTCTAAAGCTATATGATTGCTGCCCATTCTCTGATGGTGCAAGTTCTGTTATTCTTTGTTCTGAAAAATTTGCAAAAGCACACGGTGGTGATTATATTGAAGTCATTGGATCTGGCAGAGGAGGTTCACCTGCTGCATTACAAGGACGTGAACACATGACTACAATTCCTAGTACAAAGATTGCAGCAGCAGATGCATACAAAATGGCAGGAATCACTGCAAAAGATATCGATTTTGCTGAAGTACATGATTGCTTTACAATTGCAGAAATTGTTGACACTGAAGATTTAGGATTCTTTGAAAAAGGTAAAGGAGTACAAGCTGTAAGAGAAGGTAGAACTAGTTTGAATTCAGACATTTCAATTAATCCATCAGGAGGTCTTAAATCAAAAGGACATCCAATTGGAGCTACAGGTGTAGGACAAGTAGTAGAAGTTTATGATCAATTAACTGGTAAAGCAGGAGCACGAACTGTTAAAGATGCAAAAATTGGTTTAACTCATAATTTTGGTGCAACTGGTGCAAGTTGTGCTGTTCATATATTCCAAAGTGTGTAAAATGACTATTGAAGAACAACTTATTGAATATGCAAAACAAGGTAAACTCCTAACTCACAAATGTACAAAGTGTGGATACATCCACTTGTCTACTGCATATTACTGCCTAAAATGTGGCAGTAAGGGCTTTGAGGATCTTGTTTTAGACGGAGTAGGCTCAATTGCCACTTATACAATAATAACTGTAGCTCCTGCGGGTTTTGAAAAATTTACACCTTATGCATTTGTGGTGCTTCAATTAGACAATACACATTTGAGAATTTCAGGATTTATGGCTGGAATTGCAACACCTGAAGATCTACCTGTAGGAACTAGAGCCAGAATAGCCGGCTTTGAAGATGGTTGTGGAATTATTATTAAAAAACAGTAAAAATATTTGTTTGAATTATTAAAAAAAATCATAATCATTTCTTAATACTTTTCTACCACTGCTTTCTTTCATGTCTGTAGAAATTACATGTGGTAAATGCGGAGAAAAGATCGCTAATATGAAAATGCTAAAAGCACTCAAAGATGTAATGACACCATATAGTGGAAAGTGTCCTTCATGTGGACAAAAATTATCAACATCTGAATTTTCTCTTGATGT
>CAZDPM010000057.1:0-9102 GCA_964507355.1 uncultured Nitrosopumilaceae archaeon | reverse complement strand
ATTCTTGATAACAAATACTAGACTATTTTAGATATTTTGTTTTATCTATAATTCCAGTTTTTTGAAATGCTATTTTTCTATTATTACAAGATTCACAAATACCACAATGATCCTTTTTACTAGAATAACAACTCCATGTTTTAAAAATTGAATTTCCTAAAGTTTTAAAACCATTTTGTATTAAATCACTTTTTGAAAGACATTCTTCGTATGGTGACCATATTTTGATATTTTTGCGCAATCCCAAGTTTATTCCATCAATTTCACCTTGATTAAAAGCAGACTCTAATTTTTTTGCAAATATTGGTCTGCAATCAGGATAATGTTTATCACCTGTGTGTGCGCCGTATGCTACAAATGTTGCATTTAGAGTAAATGCCCATGCTGAAGCAATTGAGAGAAATACAGCATTTCTGATTGGAACAACAATAGAATAATCAAACTTGCTTGGAATTTTCCTTTTTGAACTAGTTAAAACATTAGAATCTCCATACAATTCTTTCATAAAACCAATATCAATAATTTTATGTTGTTTTAATCCAAATTTTTTGGCAAAAGTCTTTGCAGCATTAATCTCTCTATTAGCTTTTTGACCATATGAAAATGTAATTCCATAAAGTTCATACTTTGATTTTAGATAACTAGCTACACAAACTGAATCTACTCCACCACTAAATACAATAACAGCTTTTTTCATAAATTTTCCAGATTATTTTTTTATTACTATTGCACCTTTACTTGGTTTACAAATTACAGTTTGACATTTGGTATTTGCTGATGTAAATCCTTTAGACATTGCTAAAGCAATTTTTTTTAAATCTGCGGAACTTTTTGAAAATGCAATCACTGAAGGCCCCGCTCCACTTATTGTTACACCAAGTGCTCCTGCCTTGAGAGCATTTTCTTTAACCTTGGTAAACCCTGGTATCATGTGTTGTCTTGCAGGCTCTACAATCACATCTTTAATAGATTCCCCAATAAGATCAGGATCTTTTTTCATAAACCCTGCTACAATTGCTGCAGCATTTGACAAATTTGCAATACTATTACTCAAACTAACTTTTTTAGGTATTACACCTCGTGATACCTTTGTTTTCTTTTTTGGAACTTTAAGTGTTGGAACTGCAATACACATTCTTAGATTCATTGGAGGTTCAATCTTGATTACATCTAGAGGATTTGTTCTAACTATTACAAATCCGCCCAATACTGATGCTGCCACATTATCATAATGAACAGAACCGGCACTAGCTTTTTCTCCAAATCCCGCAAATTCTACAAGCGTATTATCGTCTAATTTTAATTCAAACATTTGATTAAATGCAATTACTGCTGCTGCTGCAGAAGCAGCACTACTTCCCATTCCATATCCTGCTGGAACGCCTTTTTTGATTTTAATCTCTACACCATCTTTAATTTTTAATTTTTTTAACATATTTTTAACAACCAATCCTGCAGTGTTATCATCAGGATTAGTTGGAATGTTGTCTTGAGTAACTATGCTTATCCCGCTCTTCTTTTTTGTTAAAGTAATTTCGTCAAAAAAAGCATCAACTGCTAATCCAAATACATCAAAACCTGGACCCAAATTTGCAGTAGACGATGGTGCTTTTGCAGTTACTATGGATGTCAACTAATCTTCTACCTCTTCACCCAAATTGAGAATTCTACTTAGTGCCCCCTCTAAATTTACCAATCCATCTCCAGTAGAATTAGAAACCGGAATTAGTCCTTGAGCAAAACCCCCTAGATTCAGACCTCGTAGAATATTAGTAGTTAAACTGTATGTCTCTCCATCTGCTTCTTTAGCAACAGCATTTTCTAATAATTTCAGATTACCTGACCATTCTAGAATATCTTTTAATTTGGAACCTATTAGATCTGTTTTGGTAATAATGTTGATTGTTGGTAAGTTTAACCGTAATCTTATTGATGTTGCAAGAAGTGCAATTGATACAAAATTTACTGGTGTAGTAATTAATGCACCATCAAAAAGAAATATGTTCATTTTTTCTTCAGACAAAATACTTTCTGTAACAAAACGACCACTAGAACGATATGCAAACAATTCAATTTGACCTGGTGTGTCTACAATTAGATAATCTGGATTCACTTTGTCAATATGTTCTTGAATCTCATCAATCTTAGATGCAATGAGATCGTTTGCCATGACTACAGCACCATTTGGACCAAGCTCGTATTGTTGCATTATGTCTACAATGTCAACATAATCTCTGACATCAATATCGCATGTATACGGTAAATCTCTAACACCGGGATCTAAATTCAACACAGAAGCAAATGTGCCATTTTTAGTGTAATACTCGTATAGTTTTGATGTTAAAAGAGATTTTCCAGCCCCTGCCGTTCCTGTTACAAAAATTGTTTTCAATACTGACTAAATTTTCTTTCTTGGCTTATATTTCAAACTAGTTACTTTTCATAAAAACTCCTCAAAATATGCCACAATGGTAATTAATAATTAAATAAAATTCTATAACTGTAACCTGAAATAATGTCCAAATTTGTGATTCTTACATCAATTGATGAAAAAGGGACGTATCTAAAAGAATTAGTTATTAAATTATTAGAAGACAAAAACCCTTCAGATTATGATCTTTTGGATTCATTATTTGCTGAAGTCAAGCAAGAAATTCAAAAAACATGCTAACTATGCCCGCTTATTTCTGAGTTTTTCTAAATTTTTATGCCTATATCTAGGCATTCAATATTTTGTTTGGTGATTACTCAACTTTCATATTTGAATCTATAAAAAAAATTATCTATGAATTGGAGACTTGTAGCTATTCCGGCAACTCTCATTCCTATTTTCATTATAGCAATTCAATTTGATATAAAATTTGAAGATGTATTGGCAATTGGGATTGTTCCATTTGTATTAGCTGTATTTGCCATGTTGATAAAACTAGGTCTTCAAGGAATAAAATTTGCATACATTTCACAGAAATATCTCGGAAAATTTGATTCATTTTGGAAGTTATGTGGTGTTAGAATTGGAAGCGAATTTATCAAATTTACCACTCCGATGTTTGTAGGTGCAGAATTTATTGTAATTTATTATTTGCATAAAAAAGGAGTTGTACCTTCAAAATCAACATGGATTGCAATAATGGATATAGTCACTGAAGTTTTTGCAGGTGGCTTGTTATCAATTATGGCAGGTATTATTGCATTGATGCACGGAGCATATGTTGTCGGTACTCTGATTTTAGGAATTAGTATTACTATAACTTCATTATGGATGGTTCTGTTCTTTTTATCATCTAGAAGAACTTTTCAAGTGCCAAAAATTCTTGTTAGTCTAACAAAACGACTTGGTAAAGAAAAAGGAATAAAATATATCGATCAAACAAATTCATGGATGGAAGAAGTTTGTACAATGAGCAGAAAAAATCTTATAACAGCAGAATCAAAAAAAGTCTTTACTATATCTTTTCTATTCTCACTTGCATCTTGGTCATTTTATGGAATATCATTTATGATAATTGCAATGGGAACAGGATACATTGTTAGTATTTTTGATTCTATCATGGCTGTAATGGGTGCAAATGCAATTGCTAACTTGCCTATAACAGTAGGTGGTTCTGGATTGGCAGAGTTTGGAATTATTGCATATCTAAACAACTTGGATCCATTCAATCTTGTAATTCCTGAAGGAACAGTTGCATGGGATGCAGTAATTGGATGGAGGATTGCCACCTATTACGTCCCTATCGCAGTAACTTGGCTTTTATTGGTAAAATTAGCCTTGAGTAAAATTCCAAAGACAAAAAATGAATAGAAATGCTATAGCATTTCCCAAATAGAAAGCACTTTATCTTTTAATGAATTTTTTGATTTATGGATTTCAAAGATAAAGTTGTACTAATTACTGGTGCTTCATCTGGAATAGGTAAAGAAACTGCTATTCAGTTTGCTAAAAAAGGTTCTAATATAATTTTAGTTGCAAGAAGAAAAGAAAAACTAGAAGAAATAGCTAATGATTTAAAAAAATTTAATATATCTACTCTTGTTTGTGAATGCGATGTTTCTGATAAATTACAAGTTGAAAAAACATCAAAACTTGTTTTAAAAAAATATGGATCAATTGATATTTTAATAAATAATGCAGGTTTTGCAATTTATGGCTCAGTTTTTGATTTAACAACTGAAGAAATTGAGTCTCAGATGGCAACAAATTATTTTGGTATGATTTATTGCATCAAAAATTTTCTTCCATCTATGTTTCAAAAAAAATCTGGACATATTGTTAATGTAGCTTCTGTTGCAGCAAGTTTTGGTTTACCTGGAATTGCATCTTATTGTGCATCAAAGTTTGCAATGTTGGGTTTTTCAGAAGGTTTGAAACATGAATTGAAAGGAACCGGCGTTGGAATAACTGTTGTAAGTCCAATTATGGTTAGAACCAGTTTTTTTGATCATCCATCATTTCAATACATGTCAAAATATTCTCCAACATCGCTTAGTGATAAAACAGTTGCAAAAGCAATCCTGAGAGCTGCAAATTCATCACGACTAGAAATTATTGTTCCTTCGGTAGTTCGTGGTGCTGTCTGGATAAAAAATACATTTCCTTATTTGATTAATCCTATTTTAGGCATGGCTTTTAAAAAACAATTAAACACTAAAAGAAAAAACTAGATTTATTCTTCTAAATCTTCATCTGCAGATTGACTCGATCCTACATCAAGTAATTCCATTGATTTTAAATCAAATTGGTATATGGCATTCATATCGATCTCTTTTTCCTTTTGAAGATATTCTGATACTTTTTTGCTTAATGGCGCTTTATGTTGATCAAAAACAAATTCATAAACTACCCCCTTTTCTAAATTCGACATTTTAATTTTTTTTGGTAAATCAAGTGTAACTATATGTCTTCCATCTTCAACTGGATCATACAATTGTGCATCAATCTTATTATCTGAATCATAAATTTCTAGAATATATCCTGCTCTTTTTAGTTCTTCAGGCTTTTCAAATTTTGCATTTTGAATTTCATCAGAAACCCAATCTGGAATATCTTCCTTCTTAGATGATTTTTTTTCTTTCTTAGATGATTTTTCTTCGTCTGTCTTTTTAACCATAGAACAACAACTCTAGTTCAATTCTTTATCTTTCTTACTTTTCTGCCACCATTCAAGATAATCATCTTGTTTATCTTCCCGTGTCTTTTCTTTCTGATTTAATCTGTATTTTATATCAGAAACTTGTTCTCGTGTAGCATACAGCCCACATCTCTTACAAATGAAGTGTTTCGTAGCTGAATCCAATTTCATAGGAATTTCTACCTCATCAAATAACTTGAATAAATCATCTCTACCTCTATTTTCTTCTGCTGTTTCTGCTTCATACTTTGTTTGAATTTTCTTTCTTTCTCTAGCAGTACATTCTGGACAGTTAGGCACTGACATTTTGGCTTAATTTTTTCCATAAAAGCGTTCCCACGTTATTATCTGATCGACTTAAAATCTGACACGCGGATTTTATCGTCATCCCTTGCGGTCAGTTCGCCCATCGAACATCCCGCGTGCCAGATAGAAATCTAACTCAAAATAAAGTATTATTTCTTTTCTTCTAGAATTTGAGCCACTATTTTTGCTGTATTTTCTGCTCCGTTAGGAACAAAATTTTTGGAAAAATCAGCCAAGTTTTCTTCAAATTTATTATAATTATCTTTAATTTTTGAAATAGACTCGATAATCTGCTTTGTTTTAATTGCTAATAATCCTAGATTTTTGTCCTCTGCCCATTTGATATTGTTTGTGTGTTCATCATAAACTGGAATGCCGATAATTGGTTTTGCTTTTCCTCCAAGTATTTCACCCATTACAGTATGGGAACCGTTTACTACGGCATATTTAGTTAAATTCAAAACGGTTTCTTTTTGTTGCTCTGTTAAAAAACCTATGTCTACTTGAATCCAATCAATTTTTTTATCCAGAGCATCAGACACAGTATATCTCTTCCCATCTTTTCCTAAAACATTATCAATTGTTGAATCATTTCTTGCATGAGAAATAATTCTTTTTTCATTTTTCATCTCATCTTGATGAAATATCTGTTCATATCTTTGACCTGTTCCATCATTGGTTGACTTGTTCCCTGTTCTCATCCAATATCCAAACTCTGTATTTTCTATAAGTTTCTCAAGATCAGATGTTGTTTTTTTCTCAATATCTTTACTAGAGGTGAAATGACCTACATAAGTTACTTTATCTTTAATTTCTTTTATGAAATTCAGATTGTATTCACACATTGTATATGGAGGAGGAGAATCTGCAACAAGAATTTTGGAAGCTTTTCCTATTTGGTTCGAAATATAATTAACTGCTGGATAAAAATAGGATCTTGATTTATACAACTTAGGTCGAAATTGATTTGTTATAAACAAACTGGGAACTTTACGATTTTTTGCAATAATGTTTGAACCCATATCTCCATCGTTAATTACAAGATCAAATTTTTCTTTATCGTATAATTTTCTCTCTTGTATTAAATAATTTGTAACTTGTTTTACAAGTGGAGGATTTTTTGAAACTGGCAATAGAAAATTTAGCATTGATAATAAAATACTTGGTCCGAGCTTTCCATCGATTGGAGTTGGCATTAATATTTCATGAATTTGATCTTTATGATTTGGAAATTTATCTAATAATTTTTGATAAACATGATCCTTACTTGCAAAATGAACTTCAAATTCCTCTTTGATATGATCCTCTAATACTTCATGTAGTCTCATCATTCGAGAATAGTGACCACTTCCCCAAGGATAGATGAATTGACCTATTTTTAACACAAAAATTAGTCCTCAAATGCCGTTTAAATTCTCAGTGATTTTATTTTAATGAATCAAGAATATCGTGTACATTGTTTGGTCCTATCTTAACGGTTACACGTTTCTTTGTTTTTATAGCCAAATCAATATCTTTGCTTGAAAATATTGGTAATTCATTAGAATCATTCATAAATAATTTTTCTAATTTTGGAATTTGTTTTTCTAATCCGATTTCTTTAGCTTCTTCAAATAATTTTGAATCCACTCCACTTAGTGGAATTATTGGTACCATATCTTTTTGAAATACACGTTTCATTGAATAATCTATAAACTTTGTAGAAAACATTAGTGGAGATAATGCAATAGATACGTGGCTTAGTTTTTCTAATTTTCCTTCCCGAAGCATAATTTCTAATACTGAATCAACAAAGATAAGATAATTTTTGATTCCTATTGGATTGATCTTTACATGAAAAAATTCTAATACAATTTCTTGTTTTATCAGTCTTGGAATTATTTGATTGATCATTTTAACTAAATTCATCAATTCTGATTTTTGTCTATAGCAAATAATTATTTTTGAATCATATCCCTGTTTAATTGTTTCAAAACAAGCGATTGCCGAAATCTCATCATATACACAACATATGGTATTTTTATTTTGAGATGGTATACCGCCTTGACCAATATCTGAAAAAATACAAACATATGCATTATTTTTTGTTAGATATGTGTACAGCAATTTATCAAAATTTTCATCTGTTCCAGGACGTGCACCCATATTTGATTTTTTTTCTATAATGCTTGATGTAGCTGCAATTTCAATATCTTTTGTAAAAAATCCTTTTGTTGTTCCTTCAACTTTAACAAGAAATTTTTCCCCCTTTAAGAGTAAGTTTCCACCTACTGAAGTAATTTCTAGGACAATTTTTTGAAAATCATTTTTTATTTGTCTGGCAATAGATATTTTTTCAATACCAAAAAGTAAATTGATTGCAGATGATGCAAATACTGGATCGTTTGCATCAACTAAAATGACATCGCCATCGCGTTTTACTGATTTAAATTCTTGATTTTGAATTTTTAAAATCTTTTTAATATTAATGATTAACTGTGGGATTTTATTTTTTGAGAATACTGTTGGAAAAACTACCACATATGATACATCTTCCATATTTTCTTTTTAGTACTGTACCCGTTTATAATTTAGGATGAAATATTTGGGTAATCAATATAAAACAAAACAATTCATGTGTATTTGTGAAAAAATTTACTCAAGTGCAAGTAGATGAACTTAACTTAAAAATAAAAACAACAGAAGAAGCTCTTCGATGGGTTTCTGACAACTTACATCCCCGAGTTGCTAAAGCATCAAGTTTTGGTGCTGAAGATGCAGTAATTATGGATATTATGCACAAGATTAACCCAAAATTTCGATTCTTTACATTAGATACTGGAAGACTACCTCAAGAAACATATGATATTATGGATATTGTTAGAAAAAAATACAACATATCAATTGAAATTTTATTTCCTGATACTAAAGAAGTTGAAGATATGGTTAAAGAAAAAGGGATAAATCTTTTCTATGATAGTGTGGAAAACAGAAAGCTATGCTGTGAAATCCGTAAGGTACATCCAATTAATAGAATACTGTCTACGTTAGATGGTTGGATTACAGGATTAAGACGTGATCAGACTGAAGTACGAAAGGACGTCGATATTTTTCAAATTGATCATGGTCATAATGGAATTTTAAAAATTAATCCAATTATAGATTGGACTTGGAGACAAATTCAGGAATATATTAAAAAAAATAATTTACCATACAATAAACTTCTTGACAAGGGATATCCAAGTATTGGATGTGAACCCTGTACTAGGGCAATTAAACCTGGAGAAGACTTGAGAGCAGGACGTTGGTGGTGGGAACAAGGTGAACACAAAGAATGTGGCCTTCATATAGACCATAAATAGGCAATTTAGTAATGTCTGATAATTCAATTAAACCACACGGCGGAAAGCTAGTAAATAGAATTACTAAGTCTGATTCTTCTGGATTATACTCAATACAAATATCTGAAGACCTTGCAAATGATGTTGAAAATATTGCAGATGGAATTTTTAGCCCTCTTGAGGGATTTTTAGAGAAAAAAGACTTTGAACATGTCATATCAAAAGGTAGGCTAGCAAATGGCTTGGCTTGGACCATTCCAATAGTTCTTGATGTGGATGAATCTACAGCTACGAAAATGAAAAAAGCTGGTAAAGTCTTACTGCAAAATCATCAAGGGTTAGGAATT
>CAZDPM010000056.1:0-9355 GCA_964507355.1 uncultured Nitrosopumilaceae archaeon | reverse complement strand
CAGAACTAACTCTTATGAGATTTGCATTTTGGTTAGGAGATACAGTTCCAGATCCTGAAAATAAAGAAAAATCACTTCCAAGAATGCTAACCTTTATGGTAGACCAGGATTTTGCGCCAATTTTAATTGATGATGACAAATATGAGCCATCTGGTGCTGTCAAAAGTTCAAATGTTTATGGAAATGCATTTTCACAAACTATTCCGGATGGAAAATTCTGTTCTGAGTGTGGTACAACTTTATCAAACACGGCAAAATTCTGTCCTGAATGTGGTTCAACACAGGATTAATTTTAAAATAATTTTATGCTTTAGAACCACATTTTGTGCAAAACTTTGCATTTGGTCTTAATGATGCACCACATGACTTGCATCCATTTCCACTAGATTCAACAGTTCTTCTTGGTACTAAAGCTGGATCAGGAGATGGTAAAGTTCCAACATCGCCAAATGCTTGTTGTGCAGAAACAATTCCTGGAGGACCACCAACAGGGTTTTGAGCAGAACCTGATCTTGGAGGTGCACCCATTCCAGGTTGTCCCATTCCCGGCATCAATCCTGGAGATTGAGTATTACCAGTACCTGCTCCACGAGATTTTTTCAGCTCAAAAATAACTTTGATTGCAAGAAATTCTAATGCAGAATAAGCTACAACATAATCTCCTAATTTTTGAAAGAACTCTTTGTCACTTAGCAGACCTTTTTTGTACATGTTATTTGTGTCAAGAAATGATTCATAGTATCCTTGAGAGTCATCAAATAAACTTTGTAGTTTATCAAAAAGCATGTTCAGAGTATCTACTTCACCAAATGACATATTCATGCTTTATTTTTGGAATATTAATTACTTTAGGATCAAAAAATAGAAAAATGTGTAATGATTTATGCTTGTAATGCTCTATCAATCATATTTTTGTATGATTCTTTAGATGCAGCACCAACTTGCTGACTAACTATTTCACCTTTGTTAAGGAGAATCAAGGTTGGAATGCTAAAGACGTTGTATTTGGATGCTAATTCGTTAGCCTCATCAACGTTGACTTTGACAAATTTTACTTTACCTTGATAATCATTTGCCAATTCTTCAACTACTGGGCTTACCATTCTACATGGACCACACCATTGAGCCCAAAAGTCAACAAACACTGGTATATCAGAGTTAATCACATTGATTTCCCAAGACTTTGCATCTGAAACTTCTGTTATTCCCATAATAATTATAATTTATTGAACATCCCTAAAAATGTTCACAAGAGTTTACACCGTATTTTTTGTTGTATAGGAAAATCAAAAAATAGATTTAATGATATATACTTAAATGTCGTTTCAATAAAACGGAGATATGAGTGCTGAGCTTAGACTTAAAAAATTAAGAGGATCTGGAGGCTATGTTATGGCAACTGTAAATGATCAACAGCAGATGAAAGGCAATTTAGGAGGTCCAGATCTATTTTTAGCACCTATTGGTAGATTAGATAGTCAAAAAATTACTAAACATTTTTGCAATACATGTGAAAAAGAATTTGAGGGTCCTCCAAAAATTGAATATGAAAATCCAAATGAAGAGGTTGCAGAAAATTTAATTCTTGCAGAAAAAGGCCAATACATTTGTAATTCATGTAGTGCAGTAATTGCAGAATATAGAGAATTTAAAAAACAAAATGAAACAGTAGAGGTAGGTAGTGCAAAACCACTAGAACCTTCAAGTCAAACTGTTACACCAAAAATTCCAGAACCAGCACAATCACAAATAAAATCAGAAACTATTTCACAACCATCTACACAGCCAGGGCCATCTTCTACAATTAGCTCAATTGAAGGATTAGCAGTGTATGATGAAAATGCTAAAAAAATTGGCAATGCAAAACAAGTTGGAATTGATTCTAATCAATCAGTAGTATTGTTAATTAGAACAAATGATGGAACTGAGAAAAGTATTCCGTGGAATAGCATAAGAAAAGTAGGAGAAGTGATTCTTTTAGGAAATCCAGCAACATCATCACAAGCACCACAGCCTGGAAAATGTGCAAAATGTGGATTTTCAAATAAAGATGGTTCCAAATTCTGTGAAGAATGTGGCAGTAAGCTACAATAAATGAAGATAAATTTAATCAGTTAATCAATAGGAAATGTAAATGTTGAACAAAAAATCAATGTCAAAAGGAATTCTTAAAGACATCTTAATTGTAGCTATAGGGGTACTTGTGATCTGGATTGGTTTACAGGTTGTGTTTGGAACTCAAAATCCATTTTATGTGGTCGCAAGTGGAAGTATGGTTCCTGTTTTACAAGTTTACGATGTCTTGGTTGTTCAAGGACATGTTCCGTTTGAAGACATTGAAGTTGGAGATATTATTGTCTTTAATCGTCCTTCAGGACATGACAGAGTTATTGTACATAGAGTTGCATCAATTATAGACGATGATCCAAAAACAATTAGAACTAAAGGAGATGCCAATCCTGCATCAATTCCAGGGACAGATTTTCCAATTACTAAAGAAGAGTATATCGGTAAAGTTGAGTATGTAATTCCTCAGATAGGTTATGTTACTCAATTACTAAAACCTCCAATTAATTATATAATTATTGTTATTGTTATAGGAATTATGGTTGTCAAGCAAATGGCTAAAAAGAAAAATGAAAAAAAACTTGACTTGCAGGATCCATTTAAGAAAAACGATTCTAATGCCGAATCAACTATCGATATTCCAGAATTAGATAAACTAGAAAAAGATACGGTGTATTCAAAACATGACGATAATTCCACTGAAGTAGAAAAGCAAGATTCTGAGAAAGACCAAAAATAATTTCCTTAGATGATTAATATTATTTTTGATTAAAATACCTAAAATTAAAGAAGTGAATCTTTAGTCTTGAAAATACGATTGAAATAGTCAGATATCTCGTTAGGTTCTTCAATATCGTTTGTAATTCCTGCAAGGTTTTTTGCAAGATTCTTTTTATATCCAATTTGCATCTGTCTCTGAATTTGGATTCTTTGTGCTTGCGGGGAACCAGCTCCATGCATTGATTCAGTAAGATAACCAACAGCATTTCGTCCTAATGTCATGTTTTCAATTAGTCTGAGAATTCTCATTCTATTTTCTACATCTGCTCCCTTACGACCTTTAAGATACTTTTTGAGTAATGGCCCTGCAACCGGATGTCTAAAGTCTTTCTCAGAAGGTAATGTCACTACTAATCCACCTGCAATATCTTGTGCAAGTCTGCTAATTTCATATGGAAATCGTGTTACATTATGTTTGCAAACTTGTGCCAGTACATCTTCGTTTAGATAAACACCTGATTTCATTTTGTGTCCTTGGTGAGAAGATGCAATTCCAGCGGCAAAAATTGTTTCATTAAGATGAGTCATTTCAATAATTTTATCTTTAATATGAGAAACATTTGGAACCCCATTATAGTCAGCTATTGCTGCTGCTGCACCAATTAAGACGTCTCCTAATCCAGTTTTGCAAACATAACTACGTCTATGGTAACAAGTAAAACGTTCAATCAACATCGATGCAAATTCATATTCACCATGCATGAACACTTTATCCCATGGAATAAACACTCTATCTAAAATCATCAGTGCTTCTTGTCCACCATACTTTGCATTGCCATCATCAATATCACCCTCTTCCATACTTCTTGTGTCACAAGATTGTCTTCCATAGATGTAAGTCACACCTTTAGCATCAGCTGGAATTGCACCAACAACAGCCCAATCTTTATCATTTTCAGTTAATCTCACTGTAGGCATGAGAATTATCCAATGGGAATTGATGCAGCCAGTTTGATGTGCTTTAGCACCTGAAACATAGATTCCTTTTTCATCTCTGTCAACTATTCTAGTAAACAAATCAGGATCATCTTGTTCTGCCGGTCCCTTACTTCGATCTCCTTTTGGATCAGTCATGGCACCACCAATTACAAGATTTTCTTTTTGAACCATCTTTACAAATTCTAAAAATCTTTTATGATAGTTTGTCTTGTGTTTCTCATCAATTTCAAATGTAGTTGAATGTAAAGAATTCAATGCATCCATTCCAACACATCTCTGAAAACAGGTTCCAGTGTTTTGTCCGAGTTTTCTTTGCATTTTGTTTTGTAAAACTAAATCTTGTGCACTTTCTGCAATATGTAAAAATCGATTAACAGTTAATCCAGTAAGAGAAGAATGCGCAGAAGCAAGTGCTTCTTCACGTACAGCCAAGTCATATGTCTCTGCAACGGCATTAATTGATGGTCTAATCATTGGGTGATCTACGGGCTCTTTTACTAGTTCTCCAAACAGGTAAATTTTGAGATCACGACCTCTAAGACTCTCGATGTAATCATTTCCAGTTCTAATTGTCTTTAGAACATTAGCCATGTGATATTATTTACTCCTATGTTGTATAAATATTGTAAAACTGTATAAGTCAAAATTTACGAATGAACTGTGACTAAAGGCCAATTCTAACATCAAGAATTTTACAACCCTTACCTTTCTCCATTACTAAAACAGGATTCATATCAAGTTCCTTTATTTCTTTAAAATCAGTAACCAATTGAGATAATCTCTGAATGCACTCAGATAGTTTTGCAATATCGGATGGTTTTTCTCCTCTGACTCCTTGAAGTAGTTTTTGAGTTTTAATAGATGATATCATATCATCTGCTTCTGTATCTGTAACTGGTGCAAGTTTGAATGTAACATCTTTGAGAACTTCAACATAGATACCTCCCATTCCAAGCATGATGACAGGACCAAATCCAGGTTCTAATTTAGAACCAATAATCAATTCCTTACCCCCTTTTACCATTTCTACAATGAGAACTCCCTTTATCTCTGCATTTTTATTATATTTTTTGGCATTTGCAATAATTGTTTTAAATGCTTCTTTAATTTCTGAATCATTTGTGAGATTCACTTTAACACCACCTGCATCTGACTTGTGAATAATTTGTGGTGATGCAATTTTCATTACAACAGGATATCCGATTTGTTTTGCAATTTTTATTGCATCTGCTTCTGTTTTTGCAAGTGCACTTTTTGGTAATGGTAATCCGTATGATTTAAGAACTTCTTGTCCTTCTTCTTCTAAAAGGTTTGGTCGTTTTTCTTTTTTTACTTTATCGAAAATTTTCTTTACTTTTAGTTTGTCAACTTTGAATTTAGGAATTTTTCCTTCTGGTGTTTTAATCCAATTTGTGAATTTGAGCATTGCAGCAAGTGTTCTAATTGCTCCCTCTGCATAAGTATAGTATGGAATATCACCTGCAGCTAGAATTTCTCTATTAGTAATTCCTTCATCTAACCCCATCAAGCTTGCAAGCATTGTCTTTTTGTATTTTTTTGACATTGCAACAATTACTTCTGCTAATTTATCATAGTTCAAAGTTCCAGATGGAGTACACATTGAAATTACAGAGCCAACATTAGGATGTGCTAAAACATGATTCAACACATTGCTAAATCTATTAAAATCTGCATCGCCTACGATATCTACAGGATTGCGTGAGCTTCCCCAAGGAGGAATTACAGCATTAATCTTTGGACGAATACTTTCAATATTTGCCATTTTAATTCCTAATCGGGAACATGCATCAGTTGAGATAATTGCAGGTCCACCAGCATTAGACACAATGACAAGATCTTTTGAAGGAAGCGGTTGTTTTGAAAAAGCAGTTGCATAGTCAAATAATTCCTCCATTGTATCAACACGAATAGCTCCTGATTGTTTTAGTAATGCATCATAGATTTCATCCGAGCCCATCAATGCTCCAGTATGAGACATTGCAGCTTTTGCACCTTCAGGACTACGACCAGATTTTAGAACAAGTACAGGTTTTTTGAGTTTTTTAGTAATGTTTTTGCAAACTTTAAGAAATTCTTGACCGTCACCCATGTCTTCAAGATACATTACAATGACTTTAGTTTGATTATGATTAGCCAACATCTTAAGAATATCAACTTCACTCATCGCAGCTTTGTTTCCCATGCTGATTACTGCAGAAAATCCTATTCCCTGTGCACTAGCATCTTCAACTAGTGCTGCACATATTGCACCACTTTGAGATACAAGTGCAATTTTACCTGACTTTGGTGTGACTTTAAGGAAAGTAGAGTTCATCATTGTCTTTGGATCAAGATTCATGACGCCAAGACAATTTGGTCCGATGATTTGTATTTTATATTTTTTAGCAATATCTTTTAGTTTTTGTTCTCTTTTTGCACCTTCTTCATCTACTTCTTTAAAACCTGCAGTGATGATAATTACGCCTTTAACTTTTTTCTTACCACATTCCTCTAATACATCTGCAACCAAAAGATTATTGATTACAATTACTGCAAGATCAACAGGTTTTGGAATATCTATAACGTTCTTGTAAGCTTTTTTATAAAATACTGTTGGCCTTGTAGGACTAACAGGATAAACAATCCCCTTAAAGCCATTCATAATATTTGATGTGATAGTAGCACCGACGCTACCACGTTTATCTGATGCACCAATAATCGCTATAGATTTTGGTGAGAGAAAAACAGATTCAGCCACGCTAATATGGACTAAAGATTTTGTATAATAAAGTTATTCATGGAAATTTATGATCTCATTTTTTAACTTCCTAACATCTTTCCTGCTAAATTTTCTTTCCTTGGTATCCACAAAAGAGTAATTTTAGAAAACTTTCCGATCAGAGCCCATGCTTCACGTGCAAGTCCTCGTAATTTCTCGTTATTTATTGCAAATTCATGATTTAATTGAGATATTGTATTTTTTGAATCACTGAAAATTGTGATCTCTTCTGTAGAATCTTTAAAATTTTTCAGAGCTATGATAATTGCCATATATTCAGCCTGATTATTTGTTATTTCTGGTTTTTTTTCATAAAAAGATTCACCAGTCTCTTTTACAAAATAACCAAATCCTCCATTAGGCCCACCTGAACCATCCACATAAACACTAATTCCCATCTTTGTATGCCCTCATCGTTTTTACATTTAGATTAATTACTGTTATAATAATAACTGCTACGATAATTTGAGATATAGTAGATGCAAAATAAGCATTTATAATTTATTATTGAGATAGTATTACAAGAGCTATCTTACAACAGTATAAACAACTTTAGAGATTCCAAGCGCTGTTATTATTTTAATCAAATCATGTTTTAGTTTTACTTTATTAGTTTCACCAGATTCAAGTCTATATTCTTTTATTGTCTAAATAATACAATTAGTAAGAGTAAAAAAAATAAATGATATGACCAACAATTCGTGTATAACTAGTGTTGAGATAATTGCCTTGTTTGTATAAAACATGTGTAACTATTGCAGAGAACATAATTGATATTACAATAGCAATATCTTTATCAAAAATAAAATACTGGCTATTTCTTTAACATAAACTCATTAGTTATTTGCCACAATTAATCTAAAGTAATCTTCAAAAATATTAACAGTCCTGTTAGTTCTGCTATGCCAACACCTAACATATAAGGAAATATCTCGTGTGAGAAAATTTGGTCCATTGAGAAATATGCAAACGCTCCAATAACATTATGTAGGAATAGCATTATTGCAACAACAATCATACCCAATGGCAGTTCAGCTTTTGTTTTAACATACATTTTTGCAAAAATACAAATCAAGATCCCAAGTACCATCATATTTGCAATAGAAACAATTGATAGTACTAAAGAATTAGATTCCATTTAGAAAGAAACAACTCTTAATCTTTTATTTACTTTTGTCCAGTTTAGCCTTCATTTTATCCATAAGGTTGTATTTTGCTTCAAAAACATGCCTAATACACATAAAGTTGTAATTTAGTCTATAGAAATTAGTTTTGATTTTGTTTACTAGTCTAAAATTTTAATTCAATTTTTAAATAATTATAAACGATTGAATTAGTACAATACAAAAACAATCTTTAACTAAAAACCAAGCTAAACAGATTTTCATTTGCTATGATATTGTATAAAATATCAGCACCTATTATGATACTTAATGAACCTACACTATATCGTAAAACCGTGTTAATTCGTTTAGAATATAATATGAATGAAAATGGCAAACCAATAACACTACTTATCAACATCATCCCAATGATTGTTCCTACTCCAAAAAATAGTATGAATGATAATGTTGTTTGAAAATCATGTAATGATGAAAGTGCCAAAATTATTAAACTTCCACTTCCAGCTAATCCGTGTATGCATCCAATGATGTATGATTTATGTCCATGACTATGATCCTCATTGTGGGTATGAGGATGTACATGAGTTACATTGTTATGAGTATGAGGATGAATGTGTTTTTCACTAATCCGTTTTCTATTAAAATAAGTAAAAAACCCTAGGGCTACAAGCATTATTCCCACTCCAAACTCAAAATTATCAAACATTGCAATTGGAATATTAATTGAAAATACAAAAATTAACAAACTTATAAAAATTAATGACGACGTATGTCCAGCTCCCCACAGCGCACCTAAAACTGAACTTTTGATACTAGATGTTCTAATTTGTCGAAAAATAGATGAAGAGTTTTTTTGTAGTGATTTTGAATTTAGTGCTGCTACAGTAATCACATGATCTGGTTCTAAAGCATGCAAAATACCTATTAAAAATCCAGCAATAACTACAAAAAAAGGAGTTGCTGTTGGAAGTTGTTTAATTAGTTCGTCAATCATGATTTTGACCTTTGATTTCAGAATTTAGGACATAATTCAAAATTTGTATTGGAGTGTTCAAGACAATATTATTCGTAGAGTTATCAAGGTTAATTTCAAAAAATACCTCTCTCAAAGTTTCAGGAACCCCAATCATTACATCATTTGCATCTAAGAGACTAGATATGTTATTTTGAATTTGTTTTACTGATTTACCATCTCTAAGTTTAGACACAATAAACTCTGAGTAAAAAACAAGAACTTCATTGATATTAATTTTAAGGTTTTTTTTTAGTTTCTCTTTTATTAAAATTACTGAATTATTAAAAATTTCTTCATCTCTTTTTGGATAGTCAAAAATTCTTGTAAAAGGAGATGTATCCGGTTCTCCATGTACAATTATTTTAATATGAATCAATCCCGCTTTGGAATTTGTGCACGTGGACCATCACTAAAATGATATGTATTTCCAGTTCCACGATAATTATGTGGGCGTACTGGATCACCATTTTGAAGACCCCTCTTTGTAAGAGACAAACCAGCTAAAAGCTCTATAATGAGTCTTTGTCCTAGTCCAGACGTTATGCCACCATTGTAAGAACTGCTATCACTTACATCATATGCGGGAGCTACCTCTACAAGATCCATTGCAAATCTATTAGGATCAAATGATTTTGACAATAGTCTCACCAT
>CAZDPM010000055.1:0-9388 GCA_964507355.1 uncultured Nitrosopumilaceae archaeon | reverse complement strand
ATGCAACATTTCCTAATTTTGAACGTACCATTCTTTCTTGTCCTTGAAATGCACAATCAAGACGATTGGCAGCATTAAACATTCCAATACAGTTTGGACCGATTACACGAATTTTGTGTTTTAGAGATAATTCTTTTACTTCAGCCTCCATTGCTGCTCTATCACCACCAAGTTCTTTTCCTCCACCTGAAACAATTACAACATTATGAATTCCCTTATCTGCGCAAGTCTTCATTATCGGTCCACATTCTGCAAGATCAATACAAACAACAACCAAATCAATTTTTTCTGTAATTGCATCTAATGACGGATAGCATTTAATTCCAAGGATTGACTCTTGTTTAGGATTAATTGGGTATACTTTACCTGTATAAGCTTGTTTTCCAAGTGCATTTAAAACAGAATTACCAATTTTTCCAGGTGTTGCAGATGCACCTACTAGTGCAACAGATTGTGGAGTAAAAAAGGACTCCATTGATTCAATGTTGGGTTTATCTTTTGAGATTGAATTCTTTTTAATTTCTTTATTTAAAATAATTTTAGCATCAACTACAAAATGTGATTTAGGGTAGACAATTACAGGATTGAAATCAATGCTATTGATATAATCTGCATTTTCTACACCTAGTTTTCCAATTTGTACAAGCATATTTGCAACCATGTTTATATCAATTGGTTCACTTCCTCGAAATCCTTTGAGAAGTGCGGAACCTTTGAGTTCATTAATCATAGATTTTGCATCTGAAGTTGTAATAGGTAACATTCTAAATGCAACGTCTTTCATAACTTCAGTCATGATACCGCCTAGTCCAACCATTATTACTGGGCCAAACTGAGAATCATTTTGAATACCAACAATTAGTTCAACACCTTTTGGAACCATCTTTTCAAGAAGAATTCCCTTTACTTCAACGCCTTTCTTTTTAGATAATCTACCATACATGTCCTTGAATGTCTTTTTGACATCATTGACATTATCTAGTCCAACTTTAACACCTCCAACATCAGTTTTATGTAAAATTTGTGGAGATACAACTTTCATTACGAGTGGAAATCCAATCTTTTTTGCTTGTTTGGCTGCTTCTTCAGCAGAAGTGACTATGGCAAAAGGCGGAACTTTAACACCATATGTTTTGAGTATGGATTTTGATAATTCTTCTGTAATAACTTTGTGACTAGTTTGAATTGTTTCCTCGAAAATGTTTGTCACAGAACTCATGGTTAAATCGTTGAAACCAAAACTCGATATATTAAACTTTGGTCAAAGATGAAATAATGATTTAAAATTATTGTAAAAATTGTCCATATTATTTTTAATAATTGAAATATTTTCATTAATATCAGAACGAATTTGCTTAGGATCTATGTATGGAATTTGTTCCAGTTTTTCCTGAGTTTTATCAAGCCAAAGATTAATCATTTCTTCGTTAACTTCTATATGAAATTGTAATCCAACAGCACTGCCAATTTGAAATGCTTGATTAAGATAATTTTTAGAATAGGCTAATCTAGTTGCGTTTTTAGGTAAATCAAATGTATCACCATGCCAATGAAATACAGTAAAAGGATTTGTAAATCCTGAAAATAATTTAGAATCGTTATCAATTCTCAAATCATGATAAAAACCAATTTCTTTTTGTGGTCCAGGATACACTTTACCACCAAAAGTTTTTGCAATCAATTGCGAACCCAAACAAATTCCAAGTAGTGGAATATCATTATCTACAGTTTTTTTAATTAGTCTTTGTTCTTCCTGTAAATAAGAAAAATTATCATTAGCGCTTTCAGGTGCACCCAAGATTACTACCATAGAGTAGTTTTTTTCAGGAATCTTTTCGTATTTTGCATTTACAGAATCACTATGAAATCCATCATTGTGCAAAAGTTCACCAAAATATCCAGAACCTTCAATTCGTGTATTATGAACTATCAAAACATCAGACATAGTTAATTTTTTGCAAAAGCGATTAATATGTTAAATCATGCACAGTATTATGTTTATAACAGAACAAGAAATTCATGATCTGAAAAAATTTGTATTTCAACTAAATTTAATGAAAAATAGTATTGTCGTAGTTGAAGGAAAAAGAGATGTGAATGCATTAAAAAATATCGGGTTTTCAGGTAAAATAATTGAGTTTCACAAATTTGGAGGAATTGTAAATTTTGCGGATTCCGTAGCCAATTATGAAAAATTAATAATTTTATTTGACAGAGATAGAAAAGGAAGATATCTTACTGGAAAAACAATTCACCTTTTAGAACGAAGAATCAAAATCGATCTTTCTTTTAAAAGAAAACTTGCATCAATCACAAAAGGAAAAATAAGATATGTTGAACAGTTAATTTGCTATGAATCGTATTTAGCTTAAGTTTATGGCCAAATACCTTTTTGATTAAAGGCTTCCACTACTCTACCCACAGCTAAAGCCATAGTAGCTCGTCTCATGTCAATTTTGTGTTTCTTGGCTAATGCATATGCATCTTTGAAACCTTTTGTAATATTACCTTCCATCTTGTTTGCGACTTCATCAAAAGTCCAATAATATCCCATGTTATTTTGAACCCATTCTAAATATGAAATACATACACCACCAGAGTTTGCCAATATATCTGGAATTACTAGAATATTCTTTTGGTAAATTATAGGATCTGCTTCAGGTAATGTTGGACCATTGGCAGCTTCTGCAATTATTTTACATTTGAGATTCTTTGCAATATCTGCATTAATTTGATTCTCTAATGCACCAGGTACCAAGACATCACATTTTGTAGTTAACAATTCTTCAGTAGATATTTTTGTGCTGCCAGGGAATCCAACGACAGATCCTTTCTGTCCTTTGAATTCAAGCAGTTTACTAACTTTGGCACCATTTGGAATAGATATAGAACCTTTAGAATCACTTACAGCAATAATTTTAGAACCCATCTTTTCCAAATATTCTCCAGCAAATGTGGATGCATTTCCAAAACCTTGTAAAACAACTTTAGCCCCTTTCAAATTAAGTTTGATTGCTTTTGCAGCCTCTCTTACACAATATGCTACACCCAAACCAGTTGCAACATTTCTTGCAAGAGACCCGCCCATTGAAATTGGTTTTCCAGTAATTACACCAGGAGTAGAAATATTTCCATTAAGTTTGTTATAGGTATCCATGATTTGAGTCATTTCTCTACCAGTAGTGTAAACATCTGGTGCGGGAATATCTTTACCAGGTCCAATGATTTCAGATATTTTAAATGCAAATCCTCGTGTTAGTCTCTCCATTTCACCGTCACTTAGCTTTTCGGTTTTCGGGTTGACGTAGATCCCTCCTTTACCGCCACCCAATGGAACATCAACAATTGCACATTTCCATGTCATCCAAGAAGATAGTGCCATGACTTCACGTTCCATGTATTCAGATCCACCTTCAGGATTAAAGTAACGGATTCCACCTTTGTAGGGACCTCTATCATTGTTATGTTGACTTCTAAAACCAGTAAAGTTTCTAATTTGTCCATTATCCATCCGTACTGGAATTTTTACTCTCAAAACTTTATTTGGAGTTGCTAAATATTCTCGTAGACCTTTATCTTTGATTCCAAGAATATCACATGCATCATTGACTTGTTTAGTTGCATTTGCAAAAGGATCTAAACTTACCAAGACGATCGATTTTGAAACAGCATAATATATTAAGTTTAGTTCAAAATATCAGGATTACATACCATGCAATTAGGATTGAATTAAAGGTAAACCTTTTTTTGATTTATTTTCCGATCTAACTTATCAATTGCCATATCAAGTGCACTAATGTTAACTTCTAAAAATGTAGATAGATGAAATATTGCACCATATTTATCACCAAGTTTAAGGATCATGTTATTTTTCTCCAGAACTTTCATGTGATGTTGAACAGCCTTGTAATCCAAGTCAAGTTCCTGTGCTAATTGATGTGTATTGTATGATCTTTCAAGTAAAAGCATGATTATTCTTAATCTTGTAAATCCACCTCGTGTACTAGTGAATAAATAAAATAACAGTTTACTGGTCTGTTTATCGACTTTTCTTTGTTCAGTGGTGGATTTAGATCTCAAAAGTTCTTTGAATTCTAATAATTGAGCGCTTGTCATGTCTCTTACGTATTATGAGAGGAGATTGCTTAAAACGCTATTTCCAGATCTTGTCCAAATCTACTACAGATTAGCTAATGACAATTACCCTTAAATTGACTAAGAAGGGAATCGATACAATATGATGGCATCACGTGGGTACGATATGACTCCTACAATGTATTCTCCTGATGGACGAATTTATCAAGTTGAATATGCTATTGAGACAGTAAAAAGAGGTACACTTGCAATAGGTGTTTGCAGCAAAGAAGGAGTCATCATGGCAGTAGAGGAAAAACCACGAGCTTTGCAGACATTAAACATCACACAGAAAATTTTTCAGGTGGATTATCATATTGGAGTAGCAGCAGCAGGATATATTCCAGATGCACGCGTTCAAGTAGATAATGCTAGATTCTTTTCACAGGGTAACAAAATGACTTATGATGAATCAGTAGAGGTTGCAACTGTTGCAAAACATTTAGCTGATCAGTCTCATCAATTTACACAGTATTCAGGAGTACGGCCTAACGGGGTTGCTCTGATTATTGCAGGAGTTGATCAAAAAGGAGAATCAATCTATGTAACTGATCCTAGTGGAACTTATGTTCAATATGCAGCAGTTGCTATTGGAGCAGGTTCTGATGAGGTAAATGAATTTTTAGAAAAACATTACAATGAAAACATGTCTTTGAGTGATGCCGCATCACTTGCCATCGCAGCAATCAATCTAAAAGCAGAACAAAAAGAAGGTATGAACCACATTAAAATGGCCAAAGTCACTACTGAGAAAAAAACATTTGAGAAAATATCAGAATCAGATTTACTAAATTATTCTAAAAACGCATCTAATTTTACAACATCTTAAGTTTGAATTCAGATTTGAAAACTATTCAAACTGGCCTGTAAGAACAATAAACATGGGATTAGGAAGTTACTGGGGAGAAGTCATAGAAGTACTTCGCGAAATTATACCAGTTTATGATAAAGTAAATTCATACATATCGCTTGGTAAAGATGTAGAACATAGGAATAGAGGGATTACAGGAAGAGTGTTGCCAGGAAATAAAATTCTTGATGCAGGTTCAGGTTTTGGTAACATGTCTAAAACAGCTTTAAAGTTATGTGATGGAAAAATTTCAATTACACTTTATGATCCTCTTGTACCAATGTTAAAAAATACTGGGACTCATTTTGAAAAAATACCAGATTTGGTAAATGGTGTTTTTGAACATATTCCATTTAAGAATGAAGAGTTTGATGCGGTATTGTGTGGATATTCGCTAAGAGACGCCATTAATTTGAGAATTGCGATTTCAGAGATTCACAGAGTGTTAAAAAACGAGGGCAGATTTGTGATTGTGGATTTAGGAAAACCAGATGAGTCTATAATCAGATTAGGAGTGTCATTTTATCTCAAATTTATTCTTCCGATATTGGCATTAATTGCAGGAGGAAGACTAGGTTTGAAATTTGGTACTCTGTATGAAACATACAAGAGATGGCCACAGAACAAAAAGTTGGAAAAACTATTGTTGGAAAAATTTTCCAGAGTAGAGTTTGAGAAAGATCTTATGGGCGGAGCAATAATGATCGCCGCATACAAATGAACAGAGTACTAGTACTTGTAAACATCACCGGTTTAATCATAGGCATATCATATGGATTACATGGTCCAATACTACCAGTATTTGCAAAAAATATAATCGGAGCGTCATATTCTGAACTTGGTTTTATCGGATTGGCAAATTTTATTCCATACATGTTCATTCCAATATTTGTAGGAATTCTTCTTGATAAATTCAATAATGGTTACATTGTAGCAATAGGTGCAACAATCAATTCAGCGTCAATCTATCTTCTTTCAATAGCACAATCAGTTCCAGAGATAATGGGATTCAGAATAATGACAGGAGTAGCTCATGCATTTTTCTGGCCACCATGTCAAGCCATTATTTCTAATGAAAGTAACGAAAAAACTAGAGTCAGGAACATTTCATGGTTTACAATGTTTTTTGTAATGGGGTTTATGATAGGTCCATTATTAGGAACGGTATTTCTCGAAGGTCTAGATATTACATATAGAATTCTATTTCAAATTACTGCATTTATTTTGGCTAGCGCCATAATTTTTGCTCTTTTGATTTCAAGAAAAAGCGTCACAAACCATCATGAAAAATTTTCATTTTTATCAATTAAAGAGATGAAAAGATTCCCAGAAGTCATAATATTATTAATTTTTTGTACCTCATCTTTTGGAATAATATTATCAATTTATCCAGCGTTCTTAAATGACAGCGGAATGTCAGATACAGATATTTTGTTGTTATATTTTGCTTTTGGAATTTCGAGAGTTATTTCACTTGCATTAGCAGGCAAATTCTCAAAAAGAACCAGTCAGACATTGATTGCAGCCACAATAGCAGTTTCTATTGGATTGTTAATTTCTGCAGTTTCAGATTCAATCATCATGTTTGCAATAGCACTTGTGTTAATGGGATTTGGATTTAGCATATTTTTCCCACTGACTCTAGAAATAATTCTAAGCAAAACAGGAAAAAGCATCTCAGGAAAAATAATAGGGGCATATGAAACAGTTTTTGGCATAGGCTGGGCAATTGGACCAACTCTTGGTGGACCATTGGCACAATCATTTGGAAATCAATCACCATATCTCGTATTTTTCATCATAGGGATTGCAGTTACAATTTTAGCTATCACGTGTAGAAAGAAATTAGAGCCAAAAAAAGTACAGAACATCTAAGATACAATCACAAATTAGATAAAAATTATCTTAATAGAGTAAAAATCAGATTGAGGTAGTTCCTCGTTTTTGTGTACAAATATCAAGTGCATCTTCTACTGTAGTGACAAAGACTTTACCATCACCTTTTGTTTTTGTGCATGCAGCCTTGGCAATTGCATTTAAGATGTCATTTAATTTTGGATCATCTACAACACAAATTATCAAATCTTTTAAAAAATATTGTCCAACTAATGGAGGATCATCTGTTCCCTGACCTTGTACACGGCATACAGTTATTCCTCCAACGCCAATTTTTTTAATTGCCTCTACAGTTTTGTCTTTAAGCTCAGGTCTAACAATCACTTCAATTTTTTTCATAAATTATCATAAGAATAGATGTTTTTTAAAACAGTAGGGACATTTTCGAAGTTGATTTTCAGAGATGAACGTGAGAAAATAGGTGCATCAAATTTTAAAAGCATTACATTTAATTTCAAATGAATTGACTATTCACCATGTTTGATTATTCATTGAACATATTAGGCAGTGAATGGATAATCATAATTTTTGTTGCGTTAGTATTGATTTTGGGAACTAATCAACTTCCTAGTGCTGCAAAGAAATTAGGAAAAGCTGTAAATGAGTTTAACAGAGCAAAAAATGAGGTTCAAAATCATATGAAAAGTGTTTCAGATACAAGTCTTGACACATCAGAGCCTATGGAGACAGAAAGACAAAAACTTGAGATGATTGCAAAATCATTAGGAATAAACACCAAAGAAAAATCAGATGACGAGCTTCGAAAAACAATTGCAGATAAGATGGGGCAGAAAAAAACAGATAATTCAGAAAATAAAGTATAGTTAATCAGATTTTTTAATTCGATAGAGGTTTTTATCAAGTCTTTTTTTTGCAAATTTGTAATATTCAGGTACAATTTCAAATCCCAGATACCGTCTATTCAAAGACTTGCCCACAACAGCGACTTGTCCAGAACCTAGAAACGGATCAAAGACAATGTCTTTTTTTTCACTGGAATAGTGTAATAATTTTTCAATTAATTCAGCAGGTAGTTTTGTAGGAGTTTTTTCATCGCCAGTCCAATATTCACGTTTAATTTCCCAAACGTCTTCTTTATCTCTATAATGTAAACTACGTCCTTGATTAGTTTTAGAATCTTTTTTAAATCTAGAAAAGGGGTAAAATTTTCTTTGTTTATCATTTTTGCATACATAAAGACAGTGATAATGAGAAGTAACAAATTTTCTTTTTGTTACAACACCAAATTGGTATTTCCAGATTATATGATTAATGGTGATAAAACCTACGTCGTCTAATGCCTTTAGAATATCTTTGAGATTATTCCAACCTGAAAAAACATACATGCTTCCAGTGTCTTTAAGAATACGAAATGCTTCTTTCATCCAATCATATGTAAAATCATAGTAATCTACAGACTTTATTTCGTTATAACCTTGCATCACCCTAGAAGAAATTCGATTGTAATTTGCCTTTGTAGCCTTAAAATTAATAGCAAATGGAGGATCTGTTATAATCAAATCAATTTTATTTTTTGGAATTAATCCCATACCATCAATGCAATTCATATTGTAAATTTTGTTAATTTCAATTTTTTTCATTTTTAAAATCAGGATAGTTTCCTCGTTTAATAATGTCGTGAAATATTGTTTTTTGTCATTATTAACAGTCAACCAATAAATCCTGATGATGTTCAATCAAGTAGAACTTGAAATTTTCTTGTCCAAAATGTAAATCCAAATTAGAGATACAAAAAACATTCAACAAAAAAATACACATTTTATGCAGTTGTGGAATAGAGGATTTGCTTGAATTTTCAAAAAACATTGATGAGGTATTTTTAGAATTTCTCTCAAGATTTGACGAAGGACTAGTTACAAAAAAAGGAATTTCAGAAGGTCTGAAAAATGAAGGAATCATCAGAGATGAAAAAGAGATCAAAGAGATGATTGGGAAAAACAATCCAGACAAAATCACTGAAGACATTCTTTTCTCAAAAAGAGACTATATTTCACAATATAAGGTTCTGACAAATCCCGAGCCTAAAATGGGCAGTAATGTGAAAGATTTAGGATTAGATGAGTCAATAAGTAATCATCTAAAAGAGATAGGAATTGATCAGTTTTACAAATTTCAAGAAGAGTCAATTCAAGAGATATCATTTGGAGAAAATGTAGTAATTGAAGCGCCAACTGCATCTGGTAAGACAGAAGCATTTCTAATTCCAGTGATTCAGAAAATAAAAAAAGAATCAAATAATGTTAAAGGTGTTTTTGCGGTATTTGTTTATCCTACAAAAGCTCTTTCAAGAGATCAATATCCAAAAATCTTAAAGTTTGCAGAGAAAATTGGCATAGAAGTAAAAGTTTTTGATGGGGATACAGAACAAAACGAACGAAGAAAAATTTTAGATAGTCCTCCACACATACTAATTACGAATTTTGATGTTTTACATTACCATCTTTGGCATCAAACAAAATTTTCATCTTTGCTTTCAACTATCAAAGT
>CAZDPM010000054.1:0-9555 GCA_964507355.1 uncultured Nitrosopumilaceae archaeon | reverse complement strand
GTCTAATTACTTTTATGAATAAACAGATTTAGCATTGTTCTTCCTTTGTCTGTTATGGAATAAATCATGTTTGCTCCAACTGCTTCTTTTTGTATAAAGTTGTAATCTACACAAAGATGCAGATAATTCAGAAATGATTTTTTCATTCTTATCTTGGATTTTGAATATAGATCTGAAAATGTCATTGGGTTTCCTCTAAGTTGGTATAATAATTTTAGAAGAGATAACGTGCTGTAATCTCTTGTTCTTGCTTTTACTGCATCTAGTATCTGGATGTCTCTTTTTATAATAAAATCTTCGAATTGGTCTGCTACTTCTACAGGTATGTATGTTAGTCTTGCTCGCATCATACCGTATAGTACGGTACATTACCTTATTAATGTTAATCTCTAGCTTTCTTACTCCATCTGGATGGTTTTTTTACACTCATTTTCATGCCCATGGACTTGTTGTGCACAATAATATGTCAAATATTGATTGTATTTTCGTACAGAAAACACGTTAAATTAAAATGATATATTTTTTTGAAATAATATTAAATCAATTTTTATGATTTATCGTTTCTTGGATTCTTGTATCTGAATTTGTTAATTTTGATTAGTTCAGCATATGATCCAAATTTAGAAGAGTCTGAAATTTTATCTAATCCCTCATCTAATTCATCACTGCTGTCAAATTTTTTCAATATTTTATAATTGGTGTTTCTTTCGGCAGGTATTCTTCCAATTTCCTTTACCAGCCTTCTGATTTCTTTTGGTCTTATCAATTGCCCATGGTTGGCCCCTGCCGAAGTTGAAATACTTTCATTGATTAATGTGCCTCCGAAGTCATTAGCTCCCCACATCAACAATAACTGTGACATTTTCTGTCCTTCCTTTACCCAAGACATTTGAATATTGTTTATTTGATTATTTAGCAAAATTCTTGCAATGGCGTGTGTTAGTAATACGTCTTTGCCACTACCCCCCTCTCTTATTTCTTCATGTAGTTGATGTTTGTACATTGGAGCTTCATTGTGGATGAAATTCAGTGGAACAAATTCTGTAAATCCTTTTGTTTCTTTTTGAATTTCTCTGATTTTCACAATATGATTCACTCTGTCTTCTGGAGTTTCAATATGACCAAACATCATAGTTGATGTTGTATTGATTCCAAGATTATGAGCAGTTTTAATTACTTCTGTCCAATCTTTCACACTTATTCTTCCTGGAGAAATTTTATCTCTTAGTTTTTGATCTAATATTTCAGCTGCAGTTCCTGGGAGTGTATTTACGCCTGCTTCTTTGAGTCTTTTTAGATATTCTCTAATTGTTGTCTTTGATCTTGATGCTCCGTAAAGAATCTCTTCTGGTGAAAATCCATGTATGTGTATATCCGGAATCTCTTTTTTAATCTCTTTACAAATATTTTCATATAAATCTCCATCCATATCCGGTGGAAGACCAGCTTGAATGCATACCTCTGTTGCACCTAACTGATGTGCTTCTTTTGCGCGTCTTACAATCTCTTCTGTTGGAAGAAAATATCCTTCCTCTTCTCTAAAGTCTCTACTAAATGCACAAAAACCACACTGTTTAATACATACATTAGTAAAATTGATATTTCTATTTACTACATAGGTAACCGTATCTCCAACTCTTCTGTTTCTAATCTCATCTGCAACTAATCCTACTAAATGAAAATCAATACCTGATGTACTGTATAATTTTAATCCTTCTGATGCTGATATCTCTTTATCTGATAATGCCTTGTTTAAAATTTCAGAAATAAAAGAATCTGATTTTTTAAGCAGTGATTCTATGTTTACATTCATTTCCAGTACTCCTGCATTACCAACCCTTCTTCATCTTCAATATCTTTCATCTTGCCTCTTAACTCTTTGCCAATAAACGAAAAAAATTCTGGATATGTGGGAAATCTGCATTTTAATTCAAATCCTGCATTCTTTGAATGCTGTTCTACTCTTTTAATCTCTGGCCATGAAAATTCTGGATTCACATAATCTGGTGTAAGCGGTGAAATTCCCCCCCAATCATTAATTCCTACAGATAGAAAACTATGATATGAATTTGGAGATAAATTTGGTGGAATCTGTATATTCATTTTTGGCATGATTATTCTTGTTAGTGCAACTATTATCTTGAAATAATTTTCATTTGCTGAAGGGAAATTTTTCATAATGGTATCTTGCTTGGGTTGAAAGTTTTGAATAATTACCTCTTGAATATTTCCATATTTTTCTTGTAATTTTTTTATTGCTAATATAGAATCTATTGTCTCAATTGGCGTTTCTCCAATTCCTACAAGAATTCCTGTAGTCATTGGAATCTTTAATCTACCGGTATTTTCTAGTACTTCGAGTCTTGCTTTTGGTCTTTTACTTACTGCAAGGTAATGTGGCATGTCTTTTTTTGTCAACCTTTCACTAATGTTTTCTAACATTATTCCCATCGATACATTGGTTTTTTGTAATTCTTTTAGTTCTTCATAGTTCAGATTTCCAGCATTGGTATGTGGGAATAGCCCTACTTCTATTGCCAATTCTGATGCATGAATCAAATACTCTGCAGTAGATTTGAATCCATTTGTTTTGAGCCAATCTCGTACCTCTTGATATTTCTGTTCAGGTCTTTCACCTGTCACAAACAATGCTTCTACACATCTGTGCTTTTTTGCAAGACTTAGCAATTGTTTTATTTCTTGTTTTGACATCAGTGACGTTTTTTCTTCATTTGGTTCTGCTTTGTAAGTACAGTATGAACATGTATCTTTACATAAATTTACAATGTTGAAAAATACTTTTTTTGAAAATGTAACTGAATTTTTTTTAAATTTTTCTCTCAATTTTTGAGATGTTGAATATAATTCTTGGGGGTTTCTTTTTGATTTTTCATATACTTGTATTATTTCATCTCTGGAAATTATTTTATCTTCTAAAACACTGTTTAAACTCTCAGAGTTTAATACAATCTCATTCAATAGTTGGTGTTTTTGACTAGAGGTATTTATGCTTGTATTGCTTTAATTTCCATTTGGTCGTTCATCTAGTGTGATTGTAATGTTAGTTGTTCTACCATCTCTTAGAACCTCTAAAATCATTTCATCTCCTATTGATTTTGCTCGTTGTAAATGAATTAAAATATCGTCTATTTTTCTTACTTGTTGTCCATCAACTGATAATATAATGTCTCCTCCGATTGGATACTTTACTCCTTCAACTTCGACTGTTTCATTTGAACCATGTATGCCAGCTTTTGCAGCTGGACTATTGTCTACAACTGTAATTACAAGAAAACCTACTGCATCATTTAAATTCAAAACTTTAGCTAGATCAGGATCAATATCTCTACCTGCTATTCCAATCCATGGGTGTTGATATTTTCCATTTTCTATTAGATTTGGAACAATTTTAGCTAGTGTCTGTGATGGTACCGCAAATCCAACCCCTGTAAATTCTCCTGTTGTTGATTGTATTGCAGTGTTTATTCCAACAATCTCTCCTCTCATATTCAACAACGGCCCTCCTGAATTTCCTGGATTAATTGCAGCATCTGTTTGAATTACATCTGGAATAGAATATCCTGCACCTGAAGGTAAGAGTCTACCTAACTGACTAACAATACCTGAAGTCATCGATCCTGATAACCCAAATGGATTTCCAATTGCTGCGATAGATTCTCCGACTTTGAGATTAGCTGAATCTCCTAATGGTAATGGTTGCAATGATGACAAACCTGCATTGACTTTGATAACTCCAATATCTGTATATTCATCAAAACCAACGATGTCTGCATTATATGATCTACCATCCAAAAATGTGACTACTACTTTTTTTACATTCTTAACAACATGAGCATTTGTAATTATGTGACCTTGTTTATCAAAAACAAAACCAGAACCGACAGCACTTGTTCCGTTTGACTGATCTGTTCTTTGAACATTAATTCTAACTACCCCTGCTTCTGATTTTTCAAATATCTCAATTAATGAGATTTTTTTTGAATAATCTGTAAATGTTTGTCCTATTGTACTTGGAATTGACTTATCGTTTGAAATGATATCTGATTTTACTGAAGCTGGTGATATTGTTAAAATAACTGCAAAAATAATTCCAACAATTACTGCTCCAGTTATACCTCCAACTAATATTCCTGACTTATCCATGCAAAATCGATACCTGATTTTCTATCTAAAAGCATTACTATACACTTAATGAATTCTGAACATGATCTTTCATGTGATATTTTCTTCCTCTCCATGATACTGTGCTGCTTTTTGCTTGAAGCAATCCGCTCAAAAAACCTAATACTACTACCAGACTACCAATTGGTGCAAATAACGCATCTGCAAATTTTTGATGTAATAATTTTTTGACTTCTACTATTGCTCCAATGTAAATCATAATTGTGGCAATAATAGATGTTGCAAATAATATTGAAAATGATACAGTCTCTAATCCTCCAAAAACTGAGTATGCTAAAATTGGGAATGGCATAAATAATAAGAATAACACTGCAAAGAAACAACCTATTGCAATTTTTTTACTTTGTAAATACAACGGAACCATCAATCTTTTCAAAGCATTCCAAAGAGTACTTTTGTCTCGAGCCCAAACTGCATCAATTAGATGGTCTCCTTTAACAATTTTCATTTTATGTCCTGATTCTTTTACTTTTCTTCCAAGTGCTCCGTCTTCAATAATCTCATGTTTTACACTCTCATGCATTCCAACTGATTCGTATGTTTTTTGCTTCATTATGAAAAAACTACCAAAAAAATATGCTGTTTTCTTTGATGGGTTATTAACCCTAAGTGCAGAAAATCTAGTATGAAGAAATACTGAAATCATGGGTAGTGTAATCTTTGTCCAAAAATCCATTACACACATTTTTGGGATTGCCGATAATGCATCCAAATCAAAAGAGAGTAAATGTGACACTGCAAGAGAGATAACATTTTGTGAATGTTTTGTATCTGCATCTGTAAACAATAAAATTTCTCCCGTTGCTTTTTTGTACCCTTCCATACATGCCCAATTTTTCCCCATCCATCCATCCGGTTTTATTCGAGCACTTACTGGAATTATTTTTGAATTTTTCTTTGCATATCTAGAAATTATTTTACTTGTTGAGTCGTCTGATGAATCATCTATTACAATTATTTCATAGTTTGAATAATCTTGCTCAATTAATGAGTCGAGACATTTTCCAATAAATTCTTCTTCATTTCTTGCAGGAAGAATAATTGAAACTTTGGGATTAGCATGTTTCTTTTTTTCAAAATCTTCTAGCCTTGGTGTGAATCTAGCAGAATCATACATTGATTTAATTAGAAATATCCATACTGTGGATACTCCAATTAAAATTATAGTTAATGAATAATTCAAAACATCTAAAATCAATTCCATGAATCTATCTCTCTATTTCTTCTTTGATCTTTTGTAATGCTTGTTCAGTTCCATTCTTGATGTGATTTTTTATCACCCCTGTGAATATTCCCATCATACCTGAAAGTTTGATATTCCATTTTACATCCATAATTGTTTTTTCGTCTTTGGGAGTTAAAGTAATTATTTTACTTCCTTCTATAACTCCTTTTGTAAATAATGCTTCTATCTTTTCTTTTGGGTATAATTTTACTTCCTGCATGCATTTTTGGTCTCTAAATGCAATAGTTATCTCTCTGTTTATCATGTTGTCCTTTTTTGATATGTTTCTAATTTCTTTGGTACCTTTCCAAAACTTTGGTTCATTATCTACGTCTGATATTATATTCCAAACATTGTCAATTTGAGCATTAATCTCTATTGAAACCTGAATTTCTGCCATGCCTTTCACTTTTGTCATTTCGCATTAAATATATTAGATTCCAATAACATAAGAAACTGACTGTGATGGGCAACATGCCTAAAATCCAGAACAGTAACTCCAGTTCTAATGGCAATTGCCAAACTTCCGTCACAGTCAATTACACTTAAAATGAAACCTTCACGATATATGCCAAAAATTGGAACCTTTGACGGAGCGGGCTTTTGGAAAAATGCCTATGCTCATCAACGTGGTAAGTTATTAAAACTGGTAAATGTGCCTGAAGATCAAATAATTGCTTTAGTTAATAAAAAATATGTTGAATTACCTGCAGCACTAAAATATGAAATCGAAACAAGTGGTATTGATAAAAAAACTCTATTGTGAAATTTCGAAATTGATTTTAATGAGATGATTTAGGAATTCTTATGTCTCATGTATCTTATGATGATTTTGCAAAATTAGATATTCGTGTAGCAAAAATTATCTCCACTGAACCCATTTTAGGTAAAACTCGAATTATAAAAGGAATTATTGATCTTGGTAATGAAACAAGAAATGTTATAATTGGCGGTGCACAATATTACAAACCCGAAGATATTATTGGGAAAGTTGTAATTGTTATTGTAAATTTGGAACCTAAAACACTTGCAGGAGTTGAATCCAATGCAATGCTTTTAGCTGCAGATGTTAATGATAGACCGTTTTGGTTAACTGTTAATGAAGATGTACCGATAGGAAGCCTGATAAAATAATTAAAAAATAAATTTAATCTACGTTTAATTGTAGATCATTAGATTTTTTTCTTCCAGTAATGCATGCAAGTTGTTTACTGATCTATATACGTCCGGTTCTTTTTTAGCCCCTGTGCAGACAAGTTTTCCAGAAGAAAACAACAGTATCACTGTTTTTGGATCTAACATTCTGTGAATTAATCCTGGAAATTGTTCTGGTTCATACATACTTCTTGGCAATGTTCTTGCGGCTTGTTCTAAATGGATTTTTCCACCTAGATTAATTGATGCTACAATGTTTTGAATTTCAACAGTTGCATCTTTTTTTACTTTAATTCCGCCTTTTCGAAGTTTTTGAACGACTGTTTTTACTGCTTTTCTTGCCATATCTTCAGATTTTGAACCTGTACATACCATTTTTCCTGATGTGAAAATCAATGTTGCAGTTTTTGGACTCTTTAGTCTAAAGACTAGTCCTGGAAATTGATCTGGATGATATTCGACATCTGGAAACGTACGTGTGATTTCATTCAAGTCAATTTTTTGATCAACTGAAGCAGATGCTACTACATTTTCCACGCTTACAACTGGCTTTGTTTGTGGCATATTCAGGTTGATTCTATCTTGACTATAATAAAAGCACTTACCATTTTTCTACCTTCAAGTATATTATTTTTATAATCTCTATGAATTATCCAGATTTTTTTCACAGGTATGCGAATCATTTAATTTAGAATCTCAAATTCACATGTTTATTGGATTTTACAAGTATTGATTTCGATCAGCTCTTTGGGTCCGGTGGCGATACTAATCCAATTATGATGTTGATATGGATTATTCCGATTTTCATCTTTGTTTTGTATGGTCAAAGAATTCAATTGACAGTTACATCCGGAGAAATAAAAAAAGGAATAAAAAAACTAGAAGAATACAAAATAAAATCCCGAACTGAATTAATTGATTATATTAAAAAAAATATGGATCCTATAGATGATCCTACTAAAAAAATTGACCGCTTTTTAGATTATTTTACTATAATGCCTGTAGATTTGGATCCTAATGGGATAGTAGGTAAAGTTAGACATATTGTTAGGGCAAGAGAGGATTATACTCGTGATCATGTCAAAGCTCTATCTCCACAAATAAATGAGATAGAATTAACTAAAATTCAAACATTGCTTGAAATTGCTACTTCTTTACAAATGATTTACAAAGTAATTAATCACATGTTTTTAACTGCAAAAAAACAAAACAACTATCCATTGATTTTACCTCTCCAGATGATTTTGCCTTTCATACTAGAAGAGGCTGAAGCAATGCATAAAGCTATCCCTGCTTTTAAAATGGGCCAGCCTATAGGTGATGGAATAGGACCTATGGTTGTAGGCAAAATGATGTTGGATTCTAAAAAAGAATCTGTTGCTTTTCAAACTATTTTAGGTGAAACTCAATATGATCAACGAAAATTATTATTACTAAAAGCTGAAGGTCCTGGTTCAACCGTGGGAAGACCTGGGGATGCATTGGAGGTAATTCTCTCTAAAAATAATCTAGATATTATAATTATGGTTGATGCTGCATTGAAAATGGAGGGAGAGGATTCTGCAACAATTGCCCAAGGATTTGGTGCTGCAATTGGTGGAATTGGAACTGAACGATTTCAAATTGAAGATATAGCAACAAAAAACAATATCCCTATCTTTGCAATTGTAGTAAAACAGTCTGTAAAAGAAGCAATTACTTTAATGACTAAAGACATTGCAGATAAGGCTGATAATATACGCTCTCAGATTTATGAGATGATTCATGATAACACAAAATCTGGCCACACTGTTTTGTTAATTGGTGTTGGAAACACTATGGGGATACCACAATAATGTTCTTAAAAGAAAAAACCATTCTTGCATATACTGTTGAAAAATGTAAAAAATGTAATTTAGAAAGAAAAAGAAAATATCAAGAGGGTGATTTCCTCTTTACTAAAACTTCAAAATGTGATTCTTGTGATGGAATAACTGTGATTGAAAAAATCTTTGGCGAAACTATTGAGAAATAGTAGTGATTGTAACTCCGTTCTCATTTGGAATAAATGTGTGTTCTGCTTGTGCTACTCTTTTTTCATTTATCTCAATTAAAACTGGATATGCTTGAACTGCCTTTTTGTTGACAAGTAGTTCTAATAATTCTCGGGCTTTTTTTTCTTCCCACTCTTTTGTAATCCATCTCAGTGCAAAAGGTAACATGTTGAATTTTTCCCATATGTAGTCTAGCAGTCTATCAGCTTCTTCATTTTTTGTTTTTTTCCTAGAATTCAATGCAAAAATGTTTTTTGTTTTTCCATTTCTTACAAATCCACCTCCATTTTCTGTAGTGACAAATGGTTCACACGCATAAGCTGTCTCTCCTGCAAGTGTAAATCCGCCAATTGACCAAATGTTTGGAATAGATCTGCCTGCATGAATTGTATATTGTCCTAAAGAATGACCACTGAGATTTGCAATTGGTTTGAATCCTGTTTGCTTGATTGTTTTTTCTATTGTTCTTCCAATATCACTTGCTTTGACTCCAACTTTTATCATCGACATTGCATTAGCTAATGCCTCTTCTGCAGCTTGAATTAATCCACTGTATTGAGGATCTTGACAAACAGTAACTGCAGTATCTGCAATGTATCCATTAATTTGAGCACCAAGATCAATTTTTACCAAATCTGATTCTGTAATGATTATTGGATCATTTGGTTCTGCAGTGTAATGCGCTGCTATTTCATTAATGCTAGTATTTACTGGAAATGCGCATTTTGCTCCGCGTTTTTTAATCTGACTTTCTATTTCTTCACAAATTTCATAAACTGTTTTTCCAACCCAATTTCTCTCTCTTGCCATCTCCCTTACTTCTGCAGCAATTTTTCCAGCTTTGATATAATCTTCAGATTGCAATGATTTTCTGTTCTTTTGAATGCCTTTAAAATGATTATCTGTCAAGCTTAAATTGGGCGACTTTGGGGATTCACT
>CAZDPM010000053.1:0-9615 GCA_964507355.1 uncultured Nitrosopumilaceae archaeon | reverse complement strand
TGAAATTTTTTATCTATTTAGACAGAATTTATATGCATTTTTGATAATTTTTAATCTATGGTCATTATTATAGATCCTCAAATAGCAGGCATATCTGGTGATATGATTCTCTGTTCTTTAGTGGATTTAGGTGCAAACAAAGTCAAAATTATTAATGGTCTTAAAGAGTCTGAAAAATTTCTATTAAATTCTACAATTAAACAGATTAATTTTAAAAAAATAAAGAAACATGGAATAGAATCTACTGCACTATTTTTAGAAATTGATGAACACGTTCATGAAAGAAAAGGCACTGAAATAAAAAAAGCAATTATGGATTCCACAAAAGAAATTGGTCTTTCTAATAAAGCGAAATCTTTTGCCGAATCATGTATTGATACTTTGATCTCGTCTGAATCTCAAATTCATGGGTTGCCTGTGGAATCAGTCCATTTTCATGAAGCATCTAGTATTGATACTTTGATAGATATTGTTGGTACTGCAATAGCAATGGATGATTTGGGATTGTTTGATGAAGAAATCATTTGTATGCCTATTGCTGTGGGTGGAGGTACTATGACCTTTTCTCATGGTGTTATGTCTAACCCTGCAAGTGCAATTCTTCAAATCTTAAAAAATTCTCAATTATCAATTCATGGTGGCCAAGTAAAAGATGAATTAACTACTCCTACCGGTGCTAGCATTCTTGTACATCTTGCAAAAACCCCAATGGATTACTACCCATCTATGAAAATAACATCTATAGGATACGGTGCGGGGGAAAAAGACTTTGAAGAATTTTCAAATGTGTTAAAAATTGTAAAAGGAACTCAAAAAAATAACTTCCAATTTGACTCTATTAAAATTCTAGAAACTAACGTCGATGACGTCTCTGGCGAAATTATGGGAAATTTAATTGAGAAAATTATGAGTATAGGTGCTAGGGATGTTTCTATTTACAATGGTATTACTAAAAAAGGAAGACCGACAAATCTCATATCTGTAATATGTGATGATTCTTCAATCCATCAAATCATGGAACTTTTAGTAATTGAAACTGGAACTTTGGGAATTCGTGTGAGTACTTCAGATCGTTTTATTGTACCCAGAAAAGATCATGAAATTAAATTAATTTTTAATAGTAGTGAGTTTTTAGTAAAATACAAGGTTTCATCTTTTAAAGGTAAACATGACTTTAAAATTGAATTTGATAATTTAAAATTGATTTCAAATACATTAAACAAGTCAATAAAGGAAACAGAACTATTGATTAGAAAAGAGATTATGAAGTTAGATGTTGATTATGACTAAACTTGATAATCTTATTGATTGGTTTGGAGTCGAGAAAAAAGTGATGATTGCTCTTTCTGGTGGAGTGGATAGTGCACTTGTAGCATATGCTGCATTTCAAAAATTAGGTGAATCTGCAATTGCAGTTACGGCTGATTACAAAACTTTGTCAAAAGAAGAATTAGAAACAGCCAAACAAATTTGTTCAGAGATAGGAATTCGACAAATTCTTTTGGATTATGATGAACTTCAAAATGAGGAATTTGTCAAGAATTCATCTGATCGTTGTTTTCATTGTAGATTGGAATTAGGTGATCATTTGATTGCCATAGCGAAAAAATATGATGTTGAATTAATTGTTGATGGAACTCATTTAGATGATTTAGGTGAATACCGCCCAGGAATTGAGGCTCTAAAAAGAAATGCCATTAAAAGTCCTTTAGTAGAAACCAATTTTACAAAAAATGAAATTCGAGAATCAGCAAAATTGATTGGATTGTCTGTATGTGACAAACCATCCAATTCTTGTCTAGCATCACGTATACCTTGGGGACAGAGGGTCACAAATGAAAAATTAATTCGAATTGAATTAGGAGAAACATTTGTTAAACAAATTACAAATGTAAGACAAGTTAGAGTTAGAGATCTAAATGGTATTGCTAAAATTGAAGTAGATAAAGATCAAATTTTACTTCTTCAAGGTGATGCTTTAGAACAAATTACTAAAAAATTAACCCTGATTGGATTTCAATCTGTTCAAATCGATCCTGATGGATATAGACCCGGAAAAATTAACGTGATTGCAGATTGATATATCTTGATAATGCAGCATCTACACAAATTCATGACGATGTTTTAGATGCAATGCTGCCATATCTTAAGAATCAATATGGTAATCCTTCATCAATACATCGTTATGGTAGATTGGCCCGTAAAGCCATAGAAAAAGCTAGAAAACAAATTGCTCTATTAATTAATGCAGACCCATTAGAAATTTTCCTTACCTCTGGTGGAACAGAATCTAATAACATGGCACTTTATGGAGTTGCAGCAAAAAAACCATCTTCTAAAATAATTACTTCCTCAATTGAACATGATGCAATATTAGAACCATGTAAAAAATTAATAAAAAATGGATTTGATGTCATTTATCTACCTGTGGATCATCATGGGGTTGTAAATCTTAATACATTAAAAAATTCTCTTTCCGATAATGTTTGTCTTGTTTCAATTATGTTTGGTAATAATGAAATAGGAACAATAGAACCAATTGCTCAAATTGCTCAAATGTGTAATGAACAAAAAATTCTATTTCATACTGATGCTGTTCAGGCTGTAGGAAAAATTCCAATTGATGTAAAGCAATTAGGTATTGATTTACTTTCTATTTCTTCTCATAAAATTAACGGTCCTAAAGGTATTGGTGCACTATACATCAGAAATGGAATTGACATCGATCCTCTTATTTTAGGTGGTGGCCAAGAGTGTGGTTTACGTTCAGGAACTGAAAATGTGGCAAATATTGTAGGATTTGGTAAAGCCTGCGAACTTGCTAAAATCCATCTATCTGAAAACATCTCTAACATGAAAAAACTTCGTGATATACTAGTTACAAAAATTATCCAAGAGATTCCATATGTTACTCTTAATGGTGATGCTGAAAATAGATTGCCAAATAATGCTCATTTTACTTTTCTAGGAGTTGCTGGTGAAGATTTGATTATAAAATTAGATGAATTTGGTATAGCTGCATCTACTGGTTCGGCCTGTTCAGTCCATACACAAAAAGCATCTCATGTTTTACAATCTATGGGATTTTCACATGAACAAATTACTGGCTCATTGAGACTTTCATTGGGTGTATTTAACAACCAACAAGAAATAGATGAAACAGTAAATATATTGAAAAAAGTAACTACTGAGCTACGTTCTGTTTCACCATTTAAAGAAAAATATTCTTTTTGATTAAATCTTAAATTGGATCTGAAATTTATTTTTTGTAACCATTATTGTTGTTATAATTCCTATTGCTAGAATCATAACTGCGATTGTACCAAATTCTGGAATTATTCTAGTGCCAATTATTTCAATATCTGAATCACCTTCTTCAAAATTAATTGTAATTATTCTTGAATCTGTATTAGTTACAGTCTCTTTATATGGTACTTCTACACCATCTATTATTATTATGAATATGTCATCTGTTTGATCTTGTTTTTTTGCATCAAATGCATCTCTTGGCATTTCTAACGTAATGGTTCCATCGTTTTCAGATTCTATTATCACTATCAACGCAAAAATATCTTTGTCAATAAGCATATTTTTCACAATTCCACCGTTTATGGAATAGTTCACATCAAATGTGCCATAACTACCCGCGTCTACTTCAAATATGTCAGTAGATGCTGTGTCTGATTTTGGCAAAAAATTGAATTGAGTTTCTGCAATATTACCTTCACCGAATGACACTCTTACTGTAAATTCTCCTGATTTAGACCAATATGGTCCCTCTGCAATCATTGTATAGGAATAACTACCGTCTTCTGCTACATTGAACTGTGCAACATCTACTAAATTACCTTGATTGAACATTTGTAATGTTATGGGAGTTCCTACTATGATGGTGCTGACTTCGCCTGAAATTACTATCGTATCCCCTTCTTTATATGAATTAGAATTTGTTTTTACTGTGATTAGAGATTCTGCAAAAACTGGTAGTGTGATAATTACTCCTAAAATTAAAACCATAAAAATGATTATAGTTTTCACAAAAATTATTGTTATACGATTGTATATCTCCTTTACTATTAAAAAATGAAAAAAGTTGTGAATTTAGTATCTTGGCATAATACTTAGTTTTGACTTTGCAGATACTGCAATTATTGATATAATTGCCACTGCTAGAATCATAACTGCGATTGTACCAAATTCTGGGACTACAAAGGTACCTATCACTTCAATTTTTTGAGCACCTGCTAAGAAGCTGACTGTAATTTTATTGTCATTGATCACTACATCATCCCATTCTTCTCCGTCTACAAGTACCATGAAGATACCGTTAAGGATTGATTTGTCTGGGTTTAATGTGAATGTTCCATCTTCAGTTGCGTTAATTCTTATGATAATTGAATTATCATTCGAATTGATGCTTGCACCAGTTACCATTCCACCTGTAATACTGTATGGTACACAATAATTGCCCTTTAGATATATCTCTGAAGCACCACAATTATTTGAGCTAGTTGAAGTTGCACCAGTTAATTCAACAAGTACTTTGTTACTTTTTGAAGTACTTCCATAGTTAACTTTAATGGTGTATGTACCATCATGTTTCCATAATTCACCTTCTGTGTTGAGAATCGTTTTAAAACTACCGTCTTTCTCAAGATTCAACTGAGCAATTGTGACGATGGACTTTAATGAATTCTCAACAGTAAGTGTTACTGGATTTCCAGAAACATTTGCTACTTTACCGTGTACAATAATTTTATCACCATGATTATAGATTGCCTTATCCGTCCAAACAGAAACTGGCATGTCCATAAGCAACAATTGTTCTGCTGCTTTTCTTCCAGCATCTGGTTCGTAACAACCTACACATGCTTGAGCATATGCTGATGATATGGTTAAAGTACCGACTGCAGTCAAAACGGCTAATAGCGCGAACGACGTACGGTTGTTCATCTTATCTGCAAAATGAATTTGTCTCTATTTATGTATATTTAAAAAATGAAAAAAAGATGAATTTAGTATCTTGGCATAATACTTAGTTTTGACTTTGCAGATACTGCAATTATTGATATAATTGCCACTGCTAGAATCATAACTGCGATTGTACCAAATTCTGGAATTACGAGACCATTTTCTATTCCAACTTCAATTGAAGACTTGTATTTAGGATCGTTGCCTTGTTGAGCTACAATAGTATAATTGCCATCTTGTTTCCATAATGCGCCTCCCGTTGTAATTTCTTTAGTAAAAAAGCCATTTGCATTTAGACTAGGTGCAAATTGATCAACAACAATCACATTTCCGTTTGGTGCCATTACTTTTAATGTGATAGTATTAGCACTATCTGTAGTGCCGCCAATTTTGATTGTGTTTGATCCTGCCATTGAATTTGCTTCTTTAATCATCAGTCCTTTTCTTACTGTTGGCGTTGATTCGATAAATCCTTTTTCTAAAGTAGATTGACTAACATTTGTTTCTGAGGTCTGACCATTAATTACTTCGACACGAAGTGACATTTTATACAATGAACTTCCACGTGGACTTTGTTCAGCTTTTATTGTATAGAATCCATTCTCTTTCCACATTGGTACTTTGAATACTGTAACAAAATTGCCATTTGCATCAGGCGTTATTTGATCAATACTAACTACATTTAGACTAGGAGAAATTACTGTAAATGTAATATCCGTAACCTGAGATTTAGTATGTCCACTGACTGAAATGGAGTCAGAACCTTCTGAAGCTATAGCTGAAATTGATATTCCGGTGGTTTGAGCAAAAGCATCCTGTTGAATTGAAGTTATTGAAATTATAGACAAAACCATTAAGGCTATTGCCATTGATATTGTTGAACGTTTAAAACTCATTCTAAATTGAAAACGGTTACTTGGTATTTATATACATTTTTAAAATTACTGTAATTTGTAAGATCGATCATTGGATATTAAAAAGAGAAAAAAAGATGAATTTAGTATCTTGGCATAATACTTAGTTTTGACTTTGCAGATACTGCAATTATTGATATAATTGCCACTGCTAGAATCATAACTGCGATTGTGCCAAATTCTGGGACTACTTTAGTGCCAATTATCTCGATCTCCTCAGCACCTGCTGGGAATAGAATTGTTAATGTTCTATCTGTAGAAGTTGTTGTTTCCTCAAAGTCTACTTCTTCTCCGTCTACTAAGACAAAGAATGTATCATCTTGATCACCCATCTTTGCATCAATCAAAGCTCTAGGCAATGTAATGACAAGTGAACCGTCTTGACTTGCAGTAATTGCAATTATCAAGGAGTTTGCTTCTACATCTGGAGTGATGCTGATTAGTTTACCACCAGTTATCTTGTAACTGACCATAAATTCAGTACCTGCTACTGCCATTTTGGTTTCTTTTGGTTCACCATCTAATGAACCTGCAAATGAGAATGTGGTTTCAGCTGTACGAGTTTGGCTTCCATAAGTTACTTCAATTGTATAAGTTCCCCCTGATCTCATTAGTGGTCCACCGACAACAAATTCAGTACTGTATTTTTTGTCTAAACCAACATCCAATTGATCAAGTATTACTCGATTTCCATTGGGTGCTGTTACTATGAGACTAATAGGAGTTCCAGAAAGAAGTTCTCTTACTTCTCCAGTTACTAAGACTGTATCACCATCTTCATATGATGTCTTGTCTGTAGTAACAGAGATTGGATTTACTATTTGTCCAAATGCTGGTGCTATTCCAATACTTGCAATAATAATTGCAGATAAGGCTAACACCGATAGATGAGTATTCATCAATTTTACGCTCGAATTTATCCTATTTAAGGTTGTGAAAAATATTATTGACTAAAAAGAAAAAAGACTGTTTTTGTCGAATTTCAGATTAGATATATATTAACCTGAACGTGACTTTTTTTCAGTTTGTGTATATTGTTTGCTGTTACATTTAATGTTAGTCATAGAGGTTTTGTAAATGGCAACTAAGAAAAATCAGGTCCTAGTGCCTGACCATATTTACGTGCCAAAACACGAGATCATTTCAAAACAAGAAGCCGAAGAGGTCTTAAAAAAATATAATTGCAAACCTACTGAATTACCGTTAATTTTTGTAAACGATCCTGCAATATTGGGATTAGGTGTAAAACCTGGTGATATGATAAAAATTACAAGAAAAAGTCCAACTGCTGGGGAGAGCCTATATTACAGATACGTGGTGGAAGTTTAAATGGTAGATCCTTCAGTTAAGCGTTGGCCAATAATTCAAGATATATTAAAACGTGAAGGCATCGCACGTCAGCATCTTAACTCTTTTGATGAATTTCTAGAAAGAGGTCTTCAAAGTATTATCAACGAAGTTGGACAAATTGAAATTGAAAATGCAGAATATCCATATAAAATTCAATTAGGTAAAGTCAAACTACAACAACCAAGAATGATGGAGCTTGATGGTTCTATCACTCATATCACTCCAGCAGAAGCTAGACTCAGAAATGTTTCTTATTCTGCACCTGTAATGATGGAAGCAAGCGTTGTAGAAGATGGTAAAATCTTAGAATCTAGATTTGTCCATATTGGTGATGTACCTGTAATGGCAAAATCAAATGCTTGTATTTTACATAATTTTTCAACACAAAAATTAGTTGAACATGGCGAGGATCCAAATGATCCTGGCGGCTATTTTATTATTAATGGTTCTGAAAGAGTTATTGTAGGGTTAGAGGATCTTTCATACAACAAAATAATTGTAGATAGAGAAAGTGTTGGTGGAAATATTGTTTTCAAAGCTAAAGTTTATTCTTCAATTGTTGGTTATCGTGCCAAACTAGAATTAGTTATGAAAAATGATGGGTTGATTGTAGCTAGAATTCCAGGTTCTCCTGTAGACATTCCAGTTGTTACTTTAACAAGAGCACTTGGATTGGAATCTGATAGAGAAATTGCAGCGGCAGTTTCACTTGTTGATGAAATTCAAAACGAATTAGAAGGTTCATTTGAAAAAGCAGGTGATGTTTCTACTGCAAAAGATGCAATTGTTTACATTAGTAAAAGAATCGCCCCTGGAATGTTAGAAGAATTCCAAATCAAACGAGCAGAAACTCTTTTGGATTGGGGATTATTGCCACACTTAGGTAAACATCCTGAAAATAGAAAAGAAAAGGCGCAATTTCTCGGCGAAGCTGCATGTAAATTATTAGAACTTAAACTTGGTTGGATCTCACCAGATGATAAAGATCACTATGGAAATAAAGTAATCAAATTTGCAGGACAAATGTTAGCTGATCTATTTAGAACTGCATTTAGAAATTTGGTTCGAGACATGAAATATCAATTAGAAAGATCTGGCCAAAAAAGAGGTATTAATGCAGTAGCTGCTGCAATTCGTCCAGGAATTATCACTGATAAATTAAACAATGCAATTGCAACCGGAAACTGGGGTAGAGGACGTGTTGGTGTAACTCAATTACTTGATAGAACAAACTATCTTTCAACTATTAGTCATCTTAGAAGAATTCAATCTCCTCTTAGCAGAACTCAACCAAACTTTGAAGCAAGAGATTTACACGCTACACACTTTGGAAGAATATGTCCAAGCGAAACTCCTGAAGGTTCTAATTGTGGTCTTGTAAAGAACTTGGCACTTTCCGGAATTATTTCTGTAAATGTTCCATCTGAAGAAATTGTTGAGAAACTATATGATCTTGGAACCATTCACTTCTTTGATGCAAAAGAAGATGTGAAAAAAGATGGAGCTAGAATATTTGTTGATGGTCGATTAATCGGTTATTACAAAGACGGTGAACAACTAGCTGAATCACTTAGAGAACTAAGAAGAAACTCAAAAATTCATCCTCATGTTGGAATCTCATTCCATAAATCTGCAATTGAAGGTTCTACAAAAAGACTTTATGTTAATTGTAATGCTGGACGTGTTTTACGACCGTTGATAATTATCAAAGACAACAAACCATTACTTACACAAGATCTTTTGGATAAAATCTCAAAGAAACTTCTTTCGTGGACTGACTTGTTACGTATGGGGATATTGGAAATGATCGATGCAAATGAAGAAGAAAATTGTTATATCACATTGGATGAAAAAGATTCAAAGAAACATACTCATCTTGAAGTATTCTCACCAGCAATTCTAGGTGCCGGCGCTTCTATAATTCCATATCCTGAACATAACCAATCTCCAAGAAATACATACGAATCTGCAATGGCAAAACAGAGTTTAGGTTTTTCAACTCCAATGATGAATACTAGTACCTATGTAAGACAACACTTGATGTTGTATCCTCAAACACCAATTGTCAATACTAAAGCAATGAAATTATTAGGTTTAGAAGATAGACCAGCTGGACAAAACTGCGTTGTAGCTGTATTACCATTTGACGGTTATAACATTGAAGACGCAATTGTACTAAGTCGATCATCTGTTGACAGAGGTCTTGGAAGAACTTTCTTCTTTAGAATTTATGATGCTGAAGCAAAACAATATCCCGGTGGAATGCGTGATACTTTTGAAATTCCAAATGCTGAGGATAACATTCGCGGATACAAAGGAGAAAAGGCTTATCGATTATTAGAAGAAGATGGAGTAGTTGCATCAGAATCTCCAGTTCATG
>CAZDPM010000052.1:0-9688 GCA_964507355.1 uncultured Nitrosopumilaceae archaeon | reverse complement strand
ACATAATCAAATGCTTCTTTGTATTTCATAGGCCATTCAACTGCCTCTAAAAGTTCCTCTTTTAGATTATCTAAACCTCCAACATCATCCCAACTAACATCTGGAATTTGGACTTGAACTTCTCTTAGTGCACTTGGTCTTACTTCTTTTAATGCATCTCTAAAGTCTTCACTTGTGATTTTTATCTTTTGAAGAATTTCAGAAGAAATTTTTTCTTCATCTAGATCAATCTCAGGAAGAAGTCTACGAAGTGATCTCATTGCAGCTTCTTTAGATAATACTTCCAAATCAGCTCCTACAAATCCATGTGTAATTTTTGAGATTTGTTTGAGATCTACCTTTTCGTCAATCGGCATTCCACGTGTGTGAATTGAGAGAATGTCAAACCTACCTTCAGTATCAGGAATTCCAATTTCTATTTCTCTGTCAAATCTACCCGGTCTTCTAAGTGCTGGATCTATTGAATCCGGTCTGTTAGTTGCAGCAATTACTACAACTTTCCCTCGAGATTTCATTCCGTCCATTAATGTCAATAGTTGTGAAACTATTCTCTTCTCAAGTTCGCCTGATACTTCATCTCTTTTTGGAGCAATAGAATCAATCTCATCTATGAAAATAATACTAGGGGCATTTTCCTCGGCCTGTGAGAATATTTCTCTAATTTTCTCTTCACTTTCACCATAGTATTTTCCCATAATCTCAGGACCGCTGAGTGAAATGAAATGAGCATTAGTTTCTCCAGCAACTGCTTTTGCAAGTAGAGTTTTACCAGTTCCAGGCGGACCATATAATAATACACCTTTTGGTGCATCTACGCCTATCTTTTCAAATAATTCGGGGTGTCTCATTGGTAATTCTACCATTTCACGAATTTTTTTAACTTCATTTTTTAAACCGCCTAATTCATCGTATGTTATTCGTGGAACATTTGTGTCAACTGCTTTTGTCATAGAACCAAGTTTGAATATTGTACTTTCAATTACAATAACTGGTTTTGATGGTTTTGTGCTGGTTACAACAAATTGAATTTTTCCTCCCATTTGAGTTGGTAGTTGAATTGAATCATGAACAGTAAATACATGGTTTTGAAAATTTGTGATCATGACATCATGTAATTGTTCTTCATCAATAGCTAATTTTTCAGTTGGTGATAAAGTAATTTGTTCAGCATCTGAAGCTTCTACAGATTTTATCGTAATTTTGTCACCAATTCCAGCTCCAATGTTTTGTCTCGTCATTCCATCTATTTTGATAATACCTGAGCCATATTCTTCAGTAGATCCTGGCCAAAGTTTAACATGTGTTTTTTTATTATGTGTTAATTCTAAAATTTGTCCTGGTTTCCATTTAGTTTCTTCAATAATTTTAGGATCAATTATTGCTCTTCCTCTTCCAACGTGTTGTTGTGGAATTTCAATAACTTTTAAAATAATTTCATTCATATTATTACCTCAAAAATTAGTGGGGTTTATTCAACCTCCACTTTTTTGCCTTTTGGCTTTTCGTCTTCAATTAGTTTGAAAACTAATTCAAGAATTCCATTTTTGTATGAAGCTTTTGCAGAATTCTCATCAACTTTGTATTTGATTGGAACTCTTGCATGATATTTCTTTGTGCCATGTTCGGCAGAAATATCCACAGATTTGTCTTGTACAAGAATTTTTACATCTGTTTTTTCGACTCCTGGCATTTCAGCTACAAGTTTTACCAATTTTTCTTTTTCATCTACAATTGCATCAACAATTGGCTCTCTAGTATCAGATGATGGAAGTAATCCAGGTTTTACGTTTCCATATTCTTTTACAACAGGTTTTCCATTAGGACCAACAGTCATTGTATAACCATAATAAAATGGACCAGCTGTTGAACCATTTCCCTTGAATTCTTCAAATATGTCATCTATATCAAAAAAAGAGCTTGACATTCTCTTGAAGATTCTATCAAATTCATCATCGAACATTGTCATATTTATCTACTATATGTAATATACATTACATTATATAAATTTTATGGATAATTATGTAATAAATTACATAATATTATTATATCTGACACAGTATAATTATGCCTGATGAGAAATACAAGTATGTCTATTCCTGAATTAGTGAGGGAAATTGTTACAAGAAATCGTTCAATTTATGATTGTATGAAGATGGATCTGATTAACTATACAGCGTTGGCTGTAAAGATTCAACCAGAGATTGAAAGAGTTTTGGGTAGTACTGTAAATCTCAATACGGTTGTAGTTGCAATAAAACGATACGCAGATTCAATTGAAATTAAAGAGAATATTAGAGATGAATCTGTCTTAAAGAATGCAAGGCTTTCATTAACGGATGGAATGATGGATATCAAATTTTCTATGAAAGATTTTGCAGAAATGGATACGATGTCGATTTTGGATAAATTTTCAAAAATTACTAATAATTATGAATTTTTTAGGATGTCAGATTCATTTAGATTCCTTACAGAAGATATGGAAAGTATTAGGCAAATTTTTGAAAACGTACCAAATAATGAAAGTATGTTTAGTACTGGTCTTGCAAAGATTAGAATCTCAATTCCAATAAATCAAAATCAATCAGATGTGGTCTCTTATGTTGCAGAAATTTTACATGATAATGGGATAGAACTTGTAAATGCATTTTTCAGTCAAGAGAGCATAATAATAATTCTAAATGAAAAAGATGCCTCAAAGGCTTATGAAATACTTCACTCAGATATAGTCAAAATTTCATAAACTCAAAATTTAGTAATAAATTATCAGAATATTTGATCTCATAGGATATATTCAGTAATTTTATGGTATAGGATAATTGGCTAAAAATAAGAAGAAAGTAGTGATTTTGGGAGGGGGATTTGCTGGAGTAGAATGTGCTAGACAGTTAGAGTCTTTTTTCAAAAACAATTCCGAAGTTGAATTAGTAATGGTGAGTGAGGATAATTTCTTATTATTTACTCCAATGTTGCCTCAGGTAGCATCGGGTATTATTGAAACAAGACATATCGTAATGCCTATTAGAGCAATTTGTAAAAAAACAAAATTTTATGAGGGTAGAATAAAAAATATAGATCCATTTGGAAAACTTGTAACATTATGGGGTACCGGTGAAAAACGAGGTGTTTCAATTTATTATGATTATTTGGTAGTTGCATTAGGTAGCGAAACAAATTTTTTTGGAATGGCTGATGTTGAAAAAAATGCTTATACAATGAAGACCCTTAATGATGCAGTTGTATTAAGAAATAGAGTTGTAGATATGCTTGAACAAGCTGATAATGAAACCGATACTATCCTTCGTGATAGTCTTTTAACATTTGTGATAGTGGGGGGAGGATTTGCAGGAATTGAAACTGCAGGGGAATTATTAGATTTATTATTAGACGCAAGAAAACATTATCCTACAATTCACAAAGACGACATTAGTGTTATAGTTTTAGAAGCTCTTTCAATGATTCTTCCAGGTTTTAATGAAAAATTAGCAAATTTTTCAAAAGAAAAACTGATAGAGAGAGGCATCAATATACGACTTCAAACAGCAGTAACTAGTTTTAATGGAACAGAGGTTACTGTAAAATCATTAGATGAAAATCCAAAAGACCCTGTAGATGAATCAAAGATTAGTGGAATTAGAACTAAAACGTTGATTTGGACTGCAGGTGTTACACCTGTTAACACAATTAAAAGATCCATGTTCAAAACAGATAAGGGTAAAATTATTGTAAATGATTTTCTTGAAGTTCCAGAATTTCCAGGAGTTTTTGCAATTGGGGATTGTGCTTTATTTATGGATCCGGAAACAAATAGACCGTTTGCACCTACTGCGCAAATCGCCGAAGCAGAAGCTAAAATTGCCGCTTACAATCTAAATGCATTAATTAAAAATTCGGATAAGAAAAAATTTGTTTATCATTCTAAGGGACAAATGGCAATAATTGGAAAAAGAACTGGAATTGCAACATTTTTGGGAATGAATATTTCCGGATTTTTAGCCTGGCTTATTTGGAGAAATGTATACTTATCAAAAATTCCATCGCCTGATAAAAAAGTTAGAATTTTTCTAGATTGGATAATAGATTTGTTTTATGATAGAGATATTTCAAGACTAAAACTAATGAAACGTGAAACAGAAAAAGAATACAAAGTTCTTGATGAAGTGGACGATGTTTGGTAAAAATTCAATTTTATATGAACTTAATTTCAAAATATTTTATAACTTCTTTTTGATTTCAATAATTACAATCGTAGGTGCTACGAAATACATTCCAATATTTAATGCAAGTACAGAAAGTCCTAATCCTAACACTTCGATTTCAGAACCAGCTTCAGCTAATGTCATAATTGAAAGAGTTGACAACATTGGAGTAATTACAATTTTAACAATCTCTTTGAATACAGGATTTTCTCTTTCGAGATCTGCTATAATAGGACTGAAAGAATAGTAAAATTGGTTAAATCCAGTCATAAATGTAGTTCCAGATTGAGTTGAAAGAATAGTATTGTCTCTTATTTCTCTTAGTTGTTGAATTTGAGGAGCTAATTCTGAGCCATATGCTGCTGTAGCAATTAGACATCCACCACCCTTTTCTTCTGTCTCTACAGAAGCTGATGCAGATTTTATTTCTTTAATTGGTTCTGATATTATTTTAAAAGAATTAACAGAGTCATCAAATTTAGAAAGTTGATCATTAAATTCGTCTATTCCATTACTATATGAAAAAATGTAGAATTTTTTAGGAGTTGAAATTATTATTTCTTGGAATTGTACATTATAGGAGTCTCCATCACTTTGAAAAATGCCTTTAGCATGAGTGATGAATGCTTCTTTTTCATTTATTATGGATTTTTCTTGAGAAATAATTTCTAAATTGCCTGCTTTAATTGCATCCTCTAAAAGTTTAGCTTTTTCTTGAATTAAATCATCTAAGGTTTTCCCATCAACATTTGAAATTGTTAGAGAAATAACTGGATTAATTGGTCCAATTCTAGGGCCTACAGCAACTACGTCTGGAGAATTTTCATTGGTTTTTTCTGGTTGTTGTAATAACCAACCTTCTGGTGCATCAAATTCAATATCTAATGCCTTATTTTCAAATCGTTGAAATCCTGAAGTTGTAATTTGAGCAGTAGTTCTATCAGGATCTGATAATTTAAGTAAATTAGTTATGGTAGAACGATTTACAACCTCAGCTTTTGTGATTTTTACTTGCTCAACATCTACAGGAATGTCATTTGCTCCAGTTTTCACTGATGCGATCTTGTCAAGTGTTGTAAAACTTTCTTCAGTTACAATTCTACCAAAAACGGTATATTGTTGATCAAGAAAATTTGAATCTTTATGAACTATGAAAAATTGAGAGCCCGCACTGTTTGGATCTTGTGCTCTTGCCATAGAAACAATTCCGCGGTTATGTTTAATTGTATTAAATTCAGCATTTACAAAATCATTTGGTCCACCAGTTCCCCAAGTATTTTGATTTCCCCCTTTTGTATTTGGATCACCACCCTGAATCATAAATCCTGGAATTATTCTATGAAAAATAGTTCCATCATAAAATCCATTTTCTGTTAAATTAAGAAAATTATTAACATGATTAGGTGCATCGATTGGAAATAATTCAATCACGATATTACCAAGATTGGTATGCAAGATTACTAATTTATCATCGGATTGTGCAAATGATTGACTTCCGAAATTAATTAAAAGTAACGATAATGAAATTATAATAAGAATTTTTTTCAACATGCCATTTCAGAATATCTTACATAAAAGCTAATTGTATTAGTTTTTAACAAAGTCTAATAAATTAACCCCATTGCAATCTGATGAAAAGATTCAAGCACATTTAGTTTCAGTGTGGAGAGAATCTAAAAATTTCTTTTCAATAGGTGGAAAAGAAGGAATGTTTGTTTTAACTGATAAACACTTGATGTTTATTCACAAGACAGAGGCTAAAATGAGATGGTGGCAAGCCATCAGACAAAGACAGGTAATTAGTTTTTTAAAATCAAAAAATACGATGATTCATCATGATGGATATAACGAAAGTAATTTAATTGAGGATTTGAAAAATGCAAAAAACGTAGAACTATCATTTGATGATATTTTGAATATAACGTTTGAAGAAAAAGAATGGGGAAGTATCTTACTATTAGAATATAAAAAAGATGGAAAACAGCAAAAACATCAATATTCAATTGCCCAGGACTGGGTAAAATATCCAGTAAAAGAGCCTACAAAGTACATGAAAGTAGATTGGGGACCTTTTGTGCAATATATTAAAGACAGGCAGAAATTTACAAAGTAAAATTGGGAAAAATTTATGCTGTAGGTGTAGGTCCAGGTTCACCAAAATATGTTACAGAAATTGTAAGAGAGATAATACAGAATTGTGATATAGTAATTGGTTACAAATACACATTGAAAACAATTGAGAATTTGCTTGTAGGTAAAGAGATCTATGAAATCACTATGAACAATCAAGAGGAGTCATATCAAAAAATTATTCCGGAATTGGGTAATCATTCTTTAGTTATTCCATTTACAGGTGATGTTAATTTTTCAGAGTCTGAAGTTGTAGATAGATTAATTGAGATTTTTGGTGAGGTGGAAATAATTCCAGGGATAAGTTCAATTCAAGTTGCTGCATCAAAAGCACAGATTCCATTAGATAAATCCAAAGTAATTACAATGCATGTAACAACTTCAATTGAAGAAAAAAAATTAGAATTACAAAAAGCATTGATTGATGGATATAATGTGGTTTTAGTTCCTAGACCATGGCCTAAACAACCCGATAAACATTTTATGCCATCAGAGATTGCGATATATCTAAAAAATAATGGGTTTAATACAAAAAATATGAAAGTTCATGTTTTTGAAGCACTAACTACTGAAAATGAGACTAGTTTTGTTGGAACTGTAAAAGATTTGGAGGGAAAACAATTTTCAGATTTATCTGTAATGGTTTTCAATCAATTTGTTTTGGATTCATATATGAATTACAAATGGCAATGGAAAAATTAATCAAAAAAATAATTTATTTTAAAATTACATTGTTTTGTGCATTTGGAAATACATAAGCTGTAATATCCATCCATTGGTAATTTGGATCATACAATCTATAAAATCCTACATCATTAAATGTAATGTCAACTGATTGATTTGGTAAAATTATGCCAGTAGAAATTCTTCCATCGGCAATATATCGTTCATAACGATCACTTATTAAATTTCCACTAAGTAAACTATGAGATATATTGTCATCATTTACAAAAGTGATTGTTGTCTTTGGACTAATTGAAATTCTATCTTGTGAAAAATGTCGGAATTTTGATGTATCTGTAGAACCAGTAATAGAACCTACTCCTTGTTTAGTTGAATCTTTAAGGATGTGAATTGTAATTTGTTTGTCTATTTTTGATTCTGTTGATGTGATCTTAATTTTTAAAAGTTCAGATAGTTTTGCAGTATAGATTATTTTATAATTATTATCATCAATTGTTATTCTTCCAGTAAAACCATAGATTGAAGCATCTTTACTTTCTTCAATTAGTTTTCCAAAAAAGCTAATCGATGCTTGATTACCAATGTCGCTATCAATAACTCCGTTAATTCTAATGTATTTGCCCTCACGTAACACTGTTGCCTTTAGTTCAGTAATTAGAAAATCTTCATCATCTAAAGTGATGAATCCATCCTCAATTGATGATGCAATACTACTTCCAGTTTGTTTTTGTGTTGATATTGCTAGATCAATTTCAGAAGTTTTTATCATGTCTTCTGTTACTGCGTACCCTGAACCTTCTAAAGTAAAAGCACTATTTGGAGAAATTGCAAATGAGTCACTAAAAATAAATCCAGAAAAAATAAGTAATACTAAGGACCCCATAATAGCAATATTCATACTATCTATCTCTTCTAATTCAGTTTATAATTTACTACTAAATTATTTTAAGCTGATTAGGTAAATCCGTGGGTTTTAAGAAATCAGAGCCCAGGGAGCATAATGGCTTTTTCTTGAATTAATTTTATCATATAATACTCTAAAAATCCCCCTGCCAATAGAAGTCCTATCACTATCCCTATTTCCATAATTGTAGGTTTAAGAAATGGAATCAGGTTAGATTTTCTATATACCGCTTTAATCAATATGAAACTTCTCGATGTAGCTATGGAATACGCAGTCAGTTCCATTATTCCAAATGGTGATAAAAATAGAATTGCTAATGGTGGAATTTTTGCAATTTCAGGAGTAACTGTAACTATTGCTGAAAAAGCAAATCCGGTAGACCAAGCTGAAAATAATCCCCACACAACACCAAATCCAGGAATAAACATAGGTAGTGATATTGTAGAGTTGTGAAGGAAGATTCCTATTGCATCAATATCTTTAACTAATTTTTCAAATTCAAACATGAATATGGTGGCTTCTTCTTTACTAACTTCTGACATTGAACCAATTTGAAAAGCTGCTGAAAATAATCCCATAAACACAAAGAATGTAATTATTCTAATTTTGAACATGTTATGTTTTTTATGAAAGGATATTTGAGGGTTGAGCATAGGCGCAGATTTAATTAAACCAAATAACATTCTTTGATATTGAAAAAAGAGCTATCAGTTGCTTTGAATTATGCTTTGAATAAAGGGTTTCAAATTCATCCTGATGCATTTAAGTTTCTAGAGAATATTGATGTGAAAAAATTAGAGAAAATAATTAGAGAAATTGTACGTGAAAAAACAAAACAAAAGTCATATCAAATTAATCAAGATGATTTAGAAGTCTATTTGGGAATTAAAGACGATCAAACTTTACAAAGTGATTATAAGATATTATTTGATCCAACTTTAAGAATTACTACGGGGAACGGTGTAAAAGGGTATAATGCTCTCTTTTCTAGCCGTTTTAACAAGTTAAAACGAATAATTTCAGATAGACCTGAATCAAGGATGTTAAAATCAATTGCTTCAGTTAAGACTGCAAAAACTGATGATGATATGTATGTTTGTGGTCTTGTTACCAGTAGAAATATAGAGAGAAACATAACAAAATTGGTTTTAGAAGATCCTTCAGGATTGTTTGAAGGAATAGTTTTTGATAACGAATTACAAAAAATAGCAGGTTCATTACTTAATGATCAATTTATCATGGCACGAATAGGTTTTGGTAAAAATGCTGGTTTTATCATAAAAGATTTGATTTCGCCTGATATTCCCGATCAAGCCTCAAATAGGTCTGAAACTGAAACATATGCTGTTTTTCTTTCAGATTTACATATTGGTAGTAAGTACTTCATGGAAGAAGAATTTACAGAATTTGTATCATGGTTATCCAGTCCAGATTCTGTAGCAAGGAAAATTCGTTATGTGTTAATTGGAGGAGATTTAGTAGATGGTGTAGGGATTTATCCAAATCAGGACAAAGAATTGGTATGTCAAACTATAGAAGAGCAGTTAAAAAAGGTTGAAGATCTTCTTAGTAAAATTCCTAATTATATCAAAATATTCATTATGCCAGGAAATCACGATCCTGGTCGTAGGGCATTACCTCAACCAGCAATTCCTAAAAAATACAATTCAGGCTTATGGGAAAAAGAGAATGTGTTTATGGTTGGAAATCCTGCTGTAATTTCTCTAAATGGAGTAAAGGTAATGATGTTTCATGGTCAAAGTATAGATGATAT
>CAZDPM010000051.1:0-9964 GCA_964507355.1 uncultured Nitrosopumilaceae archaeon | reverse complement strand
GTAAACCAAATTTTCCCTTCATTATCAATTGTTAATGCAAATGGTAATGATTCTCTTGCAGGCATTTTGATTTCTTCAAATGTTTCAGTATTTGGATAATATTTTAAAATAATATCTTTGTTAGTAATTGATATCCAAATATTTCCGTCAAAATCTGCTTGTAAGAAAGTTGCTGTATTTTTATCAATAACAGGATCTATTTTTGGTAATGTTTTTGTGGTGATTTGTTTATTGCTTGGATCAAAATATCCTATTTGATTTCTTGGTGTATCTGTAAACCAAATTTTTCCGTCACCATCTTTAGTAAGCCACATTGTTGTCAATCCATCAAATGAATATGAAGTAAAATTCTGTGATTCTATTGAGAACTTCCATAATCTGGGAGAAGATGGATCACTAATCCAGATGGAATCATTTCCATCATACAGCGGATAAAGTGGTTTTGAGGGTTCTGGTAACGGATATCCAATAATTTTGGTTGATAGATCTGCCAATCTTGGTTTAACCACTAAATCAATGATTACTGATTCATTTGCATTATGTTTTCTTTGAGCTTCTACTTCTAATTTCCATTTACCTGAAAATCCAAAAGTGATATCGCCTTGAAATTCAAGCGGTTTATTTTCTTCTTGTTTGATAATTTTCATTGGAATTTCTATTGGTGAAATACTCCTTTCAGGATATGAGATCTTTACTTTAATTTGATCTGAATCATACAACGGTTTATTTTCAAAATCACTAACTTTGACTAAAATTGTATTTGTTCCACTTGAAAATGATGATATCTTGACATCAAATTTTGCGTTTTCCGAAAATTCTAAGCCACTAAACCCATGTGATGCTTTTTGAGCATCTACCTGATTAATTTCTCCTGCTGGTAATGTTCCATTAATTAGTAATGCAACCACTCCCAAGAGTGTTATTCCTAATATGACATCAAATTTCAATGATTTTCTTAGTTTTTTGTATATGGCAATAGTTCCTTTTTGTAAATCTCTTTCAGCATTTTTTTGAATTTTAAACTGAAAGTATCCCCCAAAACCAATCATAACAGAAGCGATTACAATTTTTACAAAAATTAATTTTCCATATGTTGATTCTGTAATCAAGCTTACATCACTTTCCAAAAACCACATTAGTGTAGGTCCAGAAATAATAACAATTCCAACTGCAACTATAAACATCATTGAAAATCTTGGAATTAAAACAAGTGACATCTTCTCTCTCTTTGTTTCCTCTAACTGTGAAAATATAGGTAGCAAAGCAAATACAAAATAAATTATTCCACCGATCCAAACGGCTGCTACAAAATTATGAATATAATCTAAAACTAATGCAGGAGTTTCACCACTAGCTGCACCATGTCCAATTAAACTTGATGTTCCAATTAATCCAAGTGTGATTATTAGCATTGGAATTTTGTTTTTTATGGAAAGGATCTTTTTTCTATCCATTCCAAACCATAAACCCAACAAAATTACTGTAATTATCATTCTAATTGCCCAAATATTTCCAAAATCAGTTTTAATTACTTCAATAACTGAAGTTTCTAATCTTATAGTTTGTACAGCTAATACCAAAATATTTGATACAAATACTAGTACTAACCCAATCCCTGTGAGTGTCATGAATTTTCCATGATGAATGTTTTCAAGTTTGTCCAATTCTTTTCTAACAAGTTGTTTGTTTTGTGTTCCCCAAATGATTATAGATGCAATTATAGCTCCTAAAACAATAGTTTGACCAACAAGTCCTGGAAATCTTGCTCCAGCTTCTGGCAAAAATACAATGTCTGAAATATCTTGTTTAGTTAATGATCCTACATCGATTTTAGCCTCTCCTACTGCAAAAATAAATGCATTAGGAACCAAATGACCATCAACTTTTGATAAAACTTTGCTAGATACCGTGTAAACTCCATCTTCTAATGGTGGTGTAGTTACAATTAGAGAATAATCTCCTTCATAATACTTGGTATTTTTATTATCAATTTGTTCTCCGTTATTATCAAATACCTTTAGTGAACTAAAATTATTATCAATTGGTTCTGAAAAATAAACAATTACTTCTGTAATTCCTATCTGTGAGTTTGTTGATGAACTTGGAATAGTTTCAACAGTAAATGGATGAGCTGCAGCATACGGAATAGTTATTGATAAAACAAATAATGATAAAATCAGAATTTTTCTCATTTGATCTTCAGGCTACGTTTATCAATTTAAACAATTTTTATTTTATTCGAAGTTTGTACCAATTCACGTAAAGATAATAACATGTATTCATAAAATATCGTCATGAAAGTAATTATAGTTAGTATTATTGGATTATTACTTTCGTTGGGATTTGCATCACATGCTTTTGCTCATACTACAGTTGAAGTGGAACCATACAAAATTGAAGTAGGATGGGGATTAGAACCTCCAATCGTAGGTATAAGAAATGATATTGTTTTTAAAATAACTGAACCTGGAGAAGTCTCAGGTCAATATACTGGAGTTTCAAATGCGTTCAGAAATCTAGAGGCTACTGCTTTGTTTGGTGGCGTTTCTAAAAATATTGAAATTGATTCAGATCCAAGGATTGGCTATTATTTTTCACCAATTATTCCTACAAAAACTGGAAGCTATGTTATGGATTTACAAGGTGACATTAATGGTGTTTTAATCAACGTCCAAATTCCAATTGAGGATGTAGAGAGTACTGCAGTATTGGACTTTCCACCAACCAGTGGTTCGTCAAATCAAGATGTTACCGCACTCAAAAATGCCATCTCATCATTACAAAGAGATGTATCTGCAATGAATGACGGTTCAAAAAATGATGGTGGAGCAGCATATGACTTTGCAATTTTTGGACTATCAATTGCATCAGCAGCTATTATCTTGGCGATTATTGCTTTAATAAAAAGAAAATAAAAAAAGATAATCCCTAAAATCTTGGAATTACTTTAGATTTTGCAGTAACGGCTACAATACTTATGATTGCAACAGCAAGTATCATCATTGCAATTGTTCCAAATTCTGGAACAATGTTTGCAAATACTACTACTTCACCAATTGGTCCTGTTTTTGGATCTTCAATTCCATAACCTTGGAAGGTTATAGTGATATCAACTGGATCTGCTGAAGTAAGTGCTGCTGTTTCATGAACGCCTTTACCATCATGGCTATGAGCACCAATATCATTTAGTACTTCTTCACCATTCTGTGTTACCATGATATCATAGTTGACATGTTCTGATTCATCAAAATCTACAGAAATTTCCATTCTTTCACCTGCAGTTGCTGCAGATGTGTGAATTTCAACTTCAGTTCCATCAGATAACATTCCACTTGCAGATGCATCACCTGCATGATCATCGTCCATCATATCGTCCATCATATCATCGTCTTGTTCTTCTGCTCCTGCTTCTTGTACTACAATTAATCCTTCCATCCATGGATGTACCATACAATAGTATGGGAATTCGCCTACGGTAGTTGCTGTCCATTCGTATGAACTTCCGGCAATTACTAAACTAGTGTCAAATTCTCCTGATGGACCATCTGCTGCAGTTCCTGCTGTGAATGTATGTGCTGCAGTATCTGTGTTAGAAAATATTACTTTTCCATTGACATCTACTGTTGCAGTACTTGGAATGTAACATCCATCTGCAGTCTCTTCACATCCTGGAGCACCAGATCCTGGTGCTGGGACAATTGTAACTTCGCTATGATCTGCAAATGCAGCTGGTGTTAATGCAACTAATCCTGCTACAATGGCAAATAATACGAAGATAGAGCTAATAGCTATTGTCTTCATTAAACCAAGTATCCTACTGGATAAATAAAAACCTGACTAGAAATTCTAGACTTGAAATCTATCTTTTATTATATTGGTATATTTTTAGGATTCCAAATACTGGAATTCCAATATACATTCCAATATTCAACAAAATTATTCCTACACCATATCCTATCATTTCTTGTTCTGAATCAATATTGACATGATTTAGTATAGAAAGTGACGTAAGCATTGGGGTTAATGAAATTTTTACAGCTTCTTTGAAAATTGGTTGTTCTCTTTCATAATCTGCAATTGCTGGTGAAAATGAATAATAAAACTGATTAAAATTTGTCATAAATGTAGTTCCTGATTGTGTTGCAAGTACTGTGTTATCTCTAAATTCTCTAAGTTGTTGCACTTGAGGAGATAACTCTGAACCAAATGCTGCCGTAGCAATTAGACATCCTCCATTATTGTCATTTACTGGTGTAGGTTGTGCATATGCTTCTCCAACTGTAACATCAAATGAAACTTTCTCAGCTGGAATTGGTTGGAATAATATTCCTTCAATTTCAAACTCTACAAAATAAATTCCTTCTTCAGGAAATTCGACTTTCAAGCCCTTAACAACTCCTTCGGACGTATGTGTTAGTGGTATTGGTCCAAATACAGGTTCACCATCTTTTGATACTACAAGTCTATAATCAACATGTTCTTGAATTTTTTTTGTAATCGGATTGATAAACTCAATTAATAATCTTGTTTGATCTCCTGGGGATATATGATCATATGATAATTTAACATCCAAAGTCCCTTTCTCTGTTTGAAGAGTTTGAGAGTTTGTTTGAGCAAATGCTGGAATAATTAATAATGGAATTAAGAATACGGCAATTAGAACTTTCATGTTTTTATTTTTCCTTTATTCTAAATAAAACTGCACCTATTATATTATTTTTCGACCATTACTGGGAATTATGAACCATCTTTAAATATGGAATTATGACAAAAATAACTATTGTATAACAAATTTACATTATTTATTTTAGTGATTGGGGCTTTTACAATTTCAACTTTGACTCCAAATGCATTTGGACATGGACTTGGTGGAGATATGGCACCACCAATAAGTTTTGGTGGAATGAATGTAACTGTAATGACACAACTAAACCCTGCAGATATTACAGTTGGTGAAGTCACATCTGCAAATATGCAAGTCAGATTTTTTGATACTATTACTGATAAAAACCTGGATAAAGTTACCTACAGAGTAGAAGTTTGGAGAAGTGGAGATCTTTTAGCAAGAAATCTGTTTTATGATTTAGATGGAACATTAGATGTTGAAATTAAACCTGAACTAGGGTGCAAAGAAATGGAACTTTGGAAGTGTACAAAGTATTATGGTTCTGAGCATGCTAGTGCACCTGAAGCTTTGTATGCAGAGGGAGATGGAAGAACACAAATCAAAGGCCCGATATTTGATAAAGGTGGATTATACAATATTAGAGTCGATATTGAAGGAGCTACTAGTCCTAAAGCACTATTAGCTAATAGACTCAGCTATGATACTTTTGTTAGTGTTGCACAAGATCAAGATTTTTTCATTAAAACTGCAAATGCACAAGTTCCTGTAGTGATAAAAACTTACTATGATGAAGTAGAGAATTTTAAATTCGATAACTCTGATAATTCTATCTATTTTGATATGCCATTTGATTGGGATCCTAAATATGTAGATTTAGTTCAAGTGGTACATGAAGAAGTCAGAGTTCCAAAAAGCTTTACACCTTATGCAGAAGGCAAACAATTCAAAGGATATGTTAACGGTGTAGAAATCGATCAACGTGCATTGTTAAATGATCCATATTCATATGATGATACAAACATTATACATTTTCTTATAACTAAAAACGAATTACAAAAAATCAATGATTCTTTAGGTTCGAAAAATTATGATAGTGGAATTATGAAATTAAAACTAGTTCCACAAAGTGGTGTCTCAAAAAGTTCCACACAATTTTATTTAGTAGATACCAAAACCAACAAACAAGTTCCTACAACAGTAAGTATTGCTTGGGATGGTAGCTATGGTGCAGGCGAAGAAATTCCATTTGAACTAACATTTTTTGATGAAAATAGAAATCTACTAAAAGATGTAAGATATGCATATTCACTCATTGATGAGAATAATAAAGAAATAAAACGAAATTCAGGTACTGAACCGCAAAATCCTGGTATAGTTGCATTTGAAGGATTAGATACTCAAAAAATATTTGTCCCATCTCAGGGACAATATAGAATTGATATTCTAGTTTATGGAACTGGAATAATGTATGATGCAAAATATGCTGGTATAGGTTCTGGCATAATTGAAATTGGTCCAAGTCTACCAAAATCCACTACGGGAAGCCCTGTGTCAATTCCATCTTGGATTAAAAATAATGCAGGATGGTGGGCTGATGGATCAATTGACGATAATTCTTTTGTTCAGGGAATACAATATTTGATTAAAGAAAACATAATGAAAATTCCATCAACCACTCAAGGTACAGGTATCGGTACAAATGTAATTCCATCTTGGATTAAAAATAATGCAGGATGGTGGGCTGATGGATCAATTGACGATAATTCTTTTGTTCAGGGAATACAATATCTGATCAAAGAAGGTATAATGAAAATTCAAAAATAATTATCAAAGTGATAATATATGAAAGATATTAACGATATTCTTCCAAAGATACCTAATATGAGATGGGGGGCTTTAATGAATAAAGCACCAACTAATGATAAAGTAAAAGAAATGAATAAAATTTTTCCTCACAATGGAAAATGGCATACTGTCTTTGAAGAAAAAGATTTAGTAACAATTGATGGCAAACAAATTTGGAAAAAAGATCCAACCAAGTGGACTTGATTATTATTTCTTAACCCTGAGAAGCAAACATCATGTTCAAAGTATGTATCAGGCAACAAAAAAAAGATTTTAAATTAATTTCTTTATCTATTATTTTTGTTCTAATTTCATTTACTGCTGTAGATGTTTATGGTCACGGTGTGGGAAGTGAAATATTTCCACCTGTAGATCTAAATGGAAAAAAAGTAACTCTGGAAGTTTCCTCATCTACAAATAATCCTGATGAAAATGATGATCAACAAATATCAATTTCATTAATTGATTTTAACTCAAAAATTACTCTTAGAGATGTCACATTTTTAGTAAAATCTAGTCATGGTGAACAATTTCTTTTTGAAAAAGAATTTCAAAGCGATAATGGATTTCTAGTCTTTAATTTTATATCTGAAAACACTGAATCAATTCAAATCCATGAAGAAAAAGAGAATAATTTCTTTGGTTCATTACTTGGATTAGATAATAGGAAGATCAACGTTAAAGGTCCACGATTAAGTGATGGTGGACTTTACAAGTTAGATGTAACTATTATTACAGCAGATGGATATTCTAAGAAATTAGATATGCCACTTACATTTAACGCTGGAATTTCCATTGCACAGACTTCTAAACATGAAATTAACCATCCAATTTTTGGTTCTCAGGAAATCAATGTTGTAACATACTATGATGAAATAAAGAATTTTCAATATGATGTTAAATCTAAAGAAATCACTTTTTCAATGCCTTTTGAGTGGAGTCTAGATAATATCAATCAAACATCAGTTGTACATGAGGAATTAATTATTCCAAAAACATTTGGTGATTTGTTGGTATCTGGATTTTCTATGTATGTAAATGGCATCAAACTATCTGATGATATTGTAACAATTGATGATTTTTTTTCTGAAAAACGTGTAGTTCATTTTATAATTAGCCAAAAAGAATTACAAAATATTTACAATAATCAGTTACCACAAAATGGAATGAATTTTCTTATAAAACCAAATTCTGATGATATCCAGTTAAGCTCTGTTACTTCTAATGGACAGTTTAGAATTTTTGTAACTTGGGAACCTGAAAACTTGCAATCAAATTCCAAAGCTACAATTTATTTTGATGTAATTGATGTTTTTCTTAAAAATAGACCTATAGCAGTTAATTATGATTTTTCAGTTACTCAAAATGATAGAATAATTTTTAAACAAAGTGGAATCAGCAGTGATTCAAAAGAAAATCACAATATTGCAGAATTTACGATACCTAATGATTTAACTGGAATTGTTAAATTAAACTTCCAAAATCTTGCAGATAACAGTCTTGCAAGTACATCAATTCCAATTGTAATTAATAATTCAATCAATAGTGATAATGAAATTTCAATTCCTGATTGGATACGAAATAATGCAAAGTGGTGGGCAGATGGACAAATTGATGATAATTCATTCGTACAAGGAGTACAATATCTTATCAAAGAAAGAATAGTTAAACTTCCACCAACCACACAAAATACAGGTAATATTACAAATGAAATCCCCTCTTGGATTAAAAACAATGCAAAGTGGTGGTCAGATGGACAAATTGATGATAAAACTTTTGTTCAGGGATTGCAATTTTTAATAAAAAATCGAATTCTTCGTGTATGATCGCACATACTTCGAAACATGAACCAGTCTGTTTAAATTCATAAAAATTATATTTTTTGTGATTTGTTTAGAGCTCAGAGTTTACTAGAACGAAAATCAACCATTTTTTCTCTTGTTGTAGTGGGAGTAATTACAATATTGGCAATTCCTGTAATAATGCCACATCTTTTACATGGCTTTCATCTAGCTCACATCTTTTTGCATATTGCTGGAATTACACTTGCAGTATTTATTACAATATTAGCAATCCTAGCTTATTCTAAATTAAAAACGAAAAGATTGCTTCTTAGTATGTTTGCTTTTGCAACTTTTATAGCTGCTGAAGTGGTATTAGTAATAGATGCTACTTGGCCTACACTTTATGATTTAAATGATGTTTCTCTTTTAGAATTAGGACATATATTGACGTTTACCACATTAGGGTTGTTAGCTTTGGGTGTGTTTAGAAATGATTGATAGAAATTTACAATTACAAAAAATCATAGATCAAAGTCCTGGAATCCAATTTAGGGAATTAATGCGTTCTTCAGGATTAAAAAATGGAGTTCTTAGTCATTACATTGGTAAATTAGAAAAACATGGAATAATCAAAGTAGTGCGTGGTCCAAGACAAACTAGATTTTACCCACCAAGAATTACTGAAGACGAATCAAAAATTATTAAAGCACTACGTAGACAGACTCAAAGAGATCTATTACTAGCTCTAGTGAAACAAGATGGCCTTGAGTTTAATGAATTAGTAAATGAAGTAGGAAAATCCCCATCAACTGTTTCCTTATATTTATCCCAGTTAGTACAAGATGAACTAGTTGAAATTAAACTTGAAAATACAAGAAAGAGATATTATATTAAATCTAGAATGATAATAGATCAATTAATTGAAGACTATAGACCAGGATTTCTTGAAAAACCAACATCTGGATTCGAAGATATATTCAACGCTTTCTAACTTATCTCAATTAAAAATATTATTTCCTTTAATTGGATTTGTCTTTACTTTATTGATTTTTCAATTTGTGTTTGCTGAAGTTTTTATTCCATCACAAGAATATGTTGGATATTATGATTATGAAGGAGTCTATACAGTTGGAGGTAATGTAAAAAACCAAAATGATTTTGCATTAATTCCAACAATTTCTGTTACTGTAATTGATGGAGAAAATATAGTTACAAAAACAATAACTCATGTTACAATTCCACCAAGAACTGATATTCCATTTAAAATAAAATTACCTGAAATTATAGGTGATACTCCTGTCTTACTTGAGCCTAAACTAAAATTTGCAAAAACAGAAAAAGTTCCGTTACCAATTACAATTCTTTATGATAAGACCTTAATCAAACATGGTGATGGTCATGTTACTGGAAGAATTATCAATAATGGAAATCAAACTATATTCAACCCTAAAGTTCTTGCAATAGCTAATGGTCATGAAAAAATGCTTGATGTTGTTTCTAATATTGAATATATTGAAAAAATAGAACCTGGTGAAATTATAGAATTTTCAATGTATCCTGATCCTTCAATTACCGATGATATTTTTTACTATAGTTGCTTTGCCCCTGTAGATAGTACTGTAATTCCTATTTCTACTAAGAAAAATGGGGGCAACTTTGATTTTAGATATGATTCTGGTGCATGGTATTCTGCAGCTAAATTTAACGA
>CAZDPM010000050.1:0-10178 GCA_964507355.1 uncultured Nitrosopumilaceae archaeon | reverse complement strand
GCTGATTATGGTTGGGAATTAAATGAATTTGATCCTTTTTTCAATTACAGAGCTACACAGTATATCGTTGATAATGGAATAAATGCATATTTTGACTGGAATGATGATCGGAGTTGGTATCCTATAGGACGAGATGTTTCACAAACCTCTCAAGTAGTGCTTCATGTTACTGCTGCTGTAACGTATTGGATCTTTGGTGGAGGAATGGAACTTTATGATTTTACAATTCTATTTCCTGTTATTTTTGGTTCTCTTACTACTATTGTAATTTTTGCGTTAGTTAGAGTAATAGGGGGAACAACTGCTGGATTATTTTCTGCATTATTTTTCTCAGTATCATTACCTTTGATGGTAAGAGGATCAGTTGGATGGTTCAAATCTGAACCTCTTGGCTTATTTTTTGGTATTTTAGCACTTTATTTTTTGCTAAGTGGTATTAATTCTAAGAATAAAAAAATAGCAATTATAAAATTAATAGCTGCAGGAATTACTGTACCTTTATCTATCTCTGCATGGGGTGGTAGCCAGTTTTTTATAATTCCGATAGGCATTTTCTTTCTTACATTGCCTTTTGTAAGATCTGATCATAAATTTATCATATGGGCAACTCCTCTTTTCACTGTAATTGTATTTCTTGTTTCTATGATTTTTGAAAGATTAAGTTCAAATTTCATTTTTGGTTTGGGAGGTGCTTCATTATTAATTCCAACACTTTTCATAATAATCTGTGTTTTTATTCAAAACAAAAGTAGTGAAAACAATAAAACAAGAAATGGCTTAATGTTTCTAACCTCTATTTTAATAGCTGGTACAATCGTTTTGCTTGTTAATGTTGACTCTGAATTTTTACCACTTCCAAGTTATAGATATCTAAACGCAATTAATCCATTTCTAACTACTTCAATTCCTTTGGTTGACTCAGTTGCAGAGCATGCAAGTACAACAATTCAACAGTCATTTTTATTTCATTCTGTATTGATGATCTTTGCAGGATTAGGGATTTGGTTAATCATAAAAAATTATAAAATAAAAGATTCTAATTTTATTAAAAATGACATGATTCTATTTTCATTAATTTTTGGATTAATTGGAGTTTATGTTAGCTCTGCCTTTGTAAGATTAGAAGTATTTGCATCTTTATCTTTGATAATCCTATCTTCTGTTGGATTGTCTATGTTTATAAAAAATATTTTAATTAATACAGAAAGTAAAAAATATAAAAATTTACTTATAAAATCTTCATTTTTTACAGGAATAATTATTCTTCTAGTCATTCCAATCTCTTTTCCCGAGGATGGTAATTGGGTTACAGCAGGCAAAACTCCACCTACAATTCTTAATGGAGGTTCTGTATACCAGATAAGTACAAATGATTGGCTAGAATCAATGGAATGGCTAAAAAACAATACTCCTAAGGATGCTGTAGTTGCATCTTGGTGGGATTATGGATATTGGATATCTACTTTAGGAGAAAGAGCAACAATTGCTGATAATGCAACACTATCTACTAGTGTTATACAGAATCTTGCAAAAATGCTAATGAATTCTCCAGACCAAGCATGGAAAATGTTAATAGATATGCAAGCTGATTATGTAGTAATTTTTGTTTCAGGTCAAAGATTAGCAGTTGATAATGATGATCAAGCTCTTTATGTATTACAAGGTGGTGGAGATGAATCAAAAAAACAATGGTTCATACGAATTGCTGAAGAACCTTTAACAAAATATTTAGAATCTGATGGTATGAGTGGTAATGATCATTTTTGGAATGAAACTTTATTGGGAAAAATGTTCCCTTTTACTCCATTAGCTTATGTCAATTTCCATACAAATCAACAATCTATAACCTACCAACCAGGATTTACACCAGTATATGTAAAGGACATCAAATATCCCTCTGATAGTAATGGTCCATTAAGATTAGTTCATGCATCACCAAGTTTTGATGTAGGAAAAGGTCAACCTATGATTGGAGTATTTATTTATCAAGTAAACAAAGATTATGTTCCAACCAACTAAATTTTTAATTATATCTTTCTGCTAATCTATATCTCATGTATTTATCATCTGGAGAAAATTTAGCTGGATGCGCTGAAATAGTTTCTTCATTACATAAAGGACATTTTTCTTTAAGTGAGTAGTGATTACATTTTAAACATTTTCTTAATTGGAATTTCATTCTAGTTTTCCCTTGTTTTTTTAGATTCTTCTCTAGTGAATTTGAATGATCCTTTCTTTTTTTCTATACTGTCCTGAATTTCTACAAGTATTGGTTTTAGTGTTTTTTCAGCAGATTTAAAATCCTCTGAAGTAATAGACAATCTATATTTTGGAGCACCCAAATATGTAATATCTATTGTAGGATCTTTTTTTGTTGCATCCAAAAGTGCCTTTTTAATAATTTCAACTCCGTCTGATTTATTATTTGTAATTTCCATAATGCCTCTGATCTCTACTGAAGGTAATTTAATTTTAGAACATATTTCTTCAATTACCGATGAAGTTTTTTTAGGAAGTTTTAACTCCTTTATCGATTCTATTCCGTTTCTTGCAATTTCTATAAATGCATCGTAAACAGAATCAAATTTAGAATAAATAGTATCTTCTAATTTCTCAATATCTTCATCTGAGAGATTGCCTTTTTCTTTAACATTTTGTAGTAATGTTTTTCCCTTTTCAAATTTTTTAACTTCTTTCAACTTTTGCTTTTTTTGATCCTTTGATACTTGTTTTAATGAAAGATCTATGTCTCCTCTATCTGAATTTACTTTTTTTACTAGTAGTACTTTCTTCTCGCCATCTTTTACAAATTTACTAACTGATCTAATCCAACCAGGTGCAATTTCTGAGATATGTAGAAATCCCTGAATCTCATTATATTCATCTAGTGTAACATATGCCCCATGATCCATGACTTTGGTTATTGTAGCAAGAACAATTTCACCCTGTTCTGGCATCTCTTGTACTTCAGTAGACATTTCTTCTAAATTTCTATTCTGTATAATTTAATGTTGCTAGTTAGAAATCGATTCCTTTTTTTGCTTTTATGCCATGTTGAAATGGATGTTTTATCTCTCTCATTTCTGTGACTAGATCAGCTAACTCAATAATTTCATTTTTAGCATAATTTCCAGTTAACACAAGATGTAGATTCTTTGGTTTTGATGTAATTAAATTAATCACATCTTCAATTTTTACCAAGCCTAAATTTATGGCATAATTTATCTCATCTAAAATTACAATATCGTATTTTCCAGAATGAATTTTTTCAGTACTGATTTTAATTGCCTCTTTTGCTATTATTTCATGTTCTTCTTTGGGACTCTTATCATCAATAATGCCGACAAATCCTTTCCCAATAGCCATCATTTCAAATTCTGGCTCTAGTCTCTTTGATGAATACATTTCACCGTAATGCCATGAACCTTTGATAAATTGTATCATGCATGTTTTTTTCGCATAACCTGTAGCTCTTAATGCAATTCCTAAAGCAGCAGTAGTTTTCCCCTTACCTTTTCCAGTGTATATTATAGTTAACCCATTTTCATCCATGATTATTTCATAAATTATCCAACTAAAAACATTGAGTATTATTTGAGGTCAATGTATCAATTTAAATAAAAACTGATTCTAATGATACGAATTGAAAATTCCAAGAATTACTTTAGCTGGAGTTACTAGTGGTGTTGGAAAAACATCAATAACATGTGCAATTATCCACGCTTTACAAAAAAAAGGATTTTCTGTACAGCCATTCAAAGTAGGTCCTGATTATATTGATCCAAGCTATCTATCAAGTATATCAAAACGTGAAGTGTTCAATCTAGACATTTGGTTGATGGGAAAAAATCAGCTTCTTGAAAGTTTTGTATCAAATTCTAAATCTGATATTTCTGTAATTGAAGGAGTAATGGGATATTATGATGGATTTGGTGGAGATTCAAACTATGCTAGTACTCATCATGTTGCAACCATAACAAAATCTCCTGTTATATTGATATTAGATGCAAGTAAAACTTCTAGATCAATTGCAGCAACAGCACTTGGATTTCAGAAATTTAACAAAAATTCTAGAATCTCTGGTTTTATTCTAAATAAAATTGGTAGCAAAAAACATGAAATTTTATGTAGACAAGCACTTGAAAAAATAAATCTTCCAATCTTAGGAGTAATTTATAAAAATTCAGAATTAAATTTTGAATCCCGACATCTAGGATTAATTCCTGCTAAAGAAAAAAATTTAAAATCAAAAATTGAGAAAACATCTAAAATAATTTCAGATTCACTTGACATTGACAAAATTATCCAAATCATAAAAAACCCTATATTGCTTCCAAATAAATCAAAAATTATATTTAAAAAACCAAAAACTACAATTTCTATTGCACTTGATGGTTCTTTTAACTTCTATTATCGTGATAATTTAGAAGCGTTAAGACGTGAAGGTGCAGATCTAAAGTTTTTTAGTCCTATACACGATAAAAAACTTCCAAAATCTGATGGCATCTATATTGGTGGTGGATTTCCTGAAATTCTTGGTAACCCACTTGAAAAAAATTATGCTATGAAACAAATTATAAAAAAATCATCTGAAGAAGATATTCCAATTTATGCTGAATGTGGAGGATTGATGTATCTTACAAAATCAATCGATTACGGGAATAAAAAATATAAAATGATTGGATTGTTTGATGCAGAAACAAAAATGACTAAAAAAATGAAATTAAATTATACCAAAGGTAAAATCATTTCAAAAAATATAATCTCAGATAAATTACATGGTTTACAAGGACACGAATTTCATTATTCTGAATTAGATTCTGTATCTTCTGATTCAAAATTTGCATATGAATTAAAAATTGGGGATGGAATTAAAAATCATAAAGATGGTATGATTCAATATAATACATTAGCATCATATGGACATCTATATTTTGATAGTTCTAATTATGCCCAAATTTTTGTTAAGAACTGTATTAATAATTCAAGAAGATGATTATGTCCTTACAAGCTTGTATAGCGCATTAATTATTGCAGATGCCGAAGAACTTCCTCCTTTTCTTCCCCTGTTAGTAATAAATGGTATATTTTCTAATTTAGTTAGTTCTTCTTTTGATTCTGCAGCGCAAATGAATCCTACTGGAATTCCAATTATTAGTGCTGGTTTTACAATACCCTCCTTTACCATATTAATTACCTCCATAAGTGCAGTTGGTGCATTACCAATTGCAACTATGCCCCCTTCAATATCTGATAATGCTTCTCTCATTGATATCTGAGATCTGGTTTTATTCTCTTTTTTTGCAATCTCCATTATTTCTGGATTTGAAATGTTACAAATTATCTTATTTTTGAAGTCTTTTGGATTTTGTTTATTCAAACCACCAATAACACCATTTACATCAACTACTATACTGCATCCATTCTTTAAAGCAGTCATTCCACTTTGAATTGCATCTTTATGAAATATTACTTTATTTTCTCTAGCAAAATCAAAGTCTGCGGTTGAATGAATTATTCTTCTGACAATAGGCCATTCTTTATCATTATATTGATGAGTACCAATTTCATCATCAATCATCTGCATACTTGCATCTTCTATTGATTGACCTTTTTTAGTTTGCATTTTCTACCTCTTTTGCTCTTTCTAATATCAAATCTACCATTTTTTCATCAGTTCCTAAATGTTTTGTAATGTATGTGTTTTTGATACTAGAGTTTTTTAGTGCAGGTAAAAGATCATTATTGATATCAGTTTTGACATGTGCACCTTCATGTAAGAAATAAAATACAATTATGAGAATCTCTGGATTATTTTTTTCACAATTTTTAATCCCTTCTACAATATCTGGCTGTTCTATCTCTAACCAACATCTACTTACATTTCTATAATTTAGTTTTAATCCATCTACCACATAATCCATTGACATTTGTGCATTAGGATCTTTGCTACCGTGACCTATAATTAGAACATCTACGTTCTTTTTTGGAATTGTAATATTGTTTTCTTGCATAGTTGTGGCTATTCTATTTTCAACCAAATTAATCATAGTTTTATGCATACTCATTGGTTTTGTCACAACAAATTTTATTTTTGTATCCTTTTGAAATTTCATCACATCTGTCACTGCATTTTTTACTTTCTTCCCAGGATACAGAAAATATGGAACAATTGTCAAATGATCAATATCTTGTTTAAGACATTTTGCAATTCCATCTTCGATATATGGTGGTTCCACTTCAAGAAAACAATATTCTGTAAAAATGTAATTTCCTTTTGCTTTAACTGCATTACAAATTACTTCTAATTCTTCCGATGCTTCTCTTTCTCTACTACCTCTATCTATTAGTAAAAATCCACGTTTCAATCTAATATCCTCGCTATTGCTATAGTCAAATTTGGGGGAAATTTCTGTTTTTCAACAATTAATTTCCCACCTGAAACTTTGATTGATGCAGCCTCTGATACACTAGCTGTTCCTTCAAACGCTTTGACTGTATCTGAGGGATTAGGTGTAGAAATCTCTGCCAAATCTTCTCTATTTACATATTCCACAGTAATTCCCAATTCTTTTCCAATATCAACTAGTCCCTTAACATCTTCAGGTTTTTTAATTGAGACTAATTTCACAATCGATTTTTCACTTAGTTTGAATTTTTGTAAACAAAAATCCAAACCTTCCTTAATCATCTCCTTAGACGTATCCCAGTGTAATCCAATTCCAACTACAAGACTTGGAGGTCTATACACTACAGAATTATTAAGAAAATCTCCTTCTAAGACTCTATCTGAAATTATAAGATATCCCTTAGAGTCTGATTTTGCCATTTCTTCTAAGCTTTGATAAATTTTTACATTTTTTGGAAATTCCTTTATCCAATTCTTTTTGCCTGCATCTTGATAAACTCCAATACTTTCCTCATTTACCATATATGAACTAATTTTTGTCACTGTAGAATCATCTTCTATCTTCCAGCCAAATTCTTTTCCCACTAGATCAACTGCGATTGTTTTATTGACATCTGCTGCAGTAGTAATCACCGGTGTGGAATTAAGCTTTTGAGCAATAATCTGAGTTAATTCATTTGCTCCACCTAAATGTCCTGATAACACACTAATTACAAAAGTTGTTTTATCATCAATTACAATTACAGCAGGATCAGTTTTCTTATCTTTCAAATATGGCGCAATTAGTCTAATTACCGCACCTAATGAAAATAAACAAATTATTGCATTATTATTTTTAAATAATTCAACAATTTTCTCAGTTGTAGATTCTGAATACCAAATTATTTCTTTATTACTATCTGAAAATTTAGATGGGGCAAAAATCTCCCACGTTGGAAAATATTCCTTTAATCTTAATCCTATGTTTATCCCATTTTTGGTAATTGCAAGAACTGAAACTTTTTCCACAATTAAAAACTCTCAAATTAAATAAAATACCTTGCTACTAGAACTTTCTAGCCAAGACATTTCCTTCAAAGTCAAATAATATCACATCTAATGGGACTTTTTCTTCTGAGTGTTTTCTCATGTGTTGGTATGTTTCATTACATATTTCATCAAAAAAACCACTAACGTTATTTTCAATGACAATTTCAGATACATGTCTTGCTGTATTTGCCTTCTTAATATTTTCAATAACTTTATCACTTGCATTGCATTTTCTAGCTAATTCTGACAAGAAATTCATGTCTACTTTAGATCCTTTAACATGTGTCTGTTTTACTCCTGCAGCCATTTTAGCTAGTTTTCCAATAAATCCTACAACATATGCCTTTTTGATATTTTTTCTAGCACACTGCTGTATTGTATATCCTGAAAAATCTCCCATTTGTATAAAACAATGTTCTGGTAAATCAACAATTTTTCTTGCAAAATCCTCACTTCTTCCACCTGTGGTAAGTACAACTATGTTATTTCCCATTGCAATTGATACGTCCAAATTTTGTCTAATCGATGCTGCATATGATGCAGTTGAAAATGGTATTACAATTCCACTTGTTCCTAAAATTGAAATTCCATTTAAAATGCCAATTCTTGGATTGTCTGTTTTAGGACCTAACTCTCTTCCTTTTGGTACTGAAATTAGTACTTTAATTCCATTTTTTAAAATATGTTTATCCAAAATTTCTTTCAGATTTTCTTTTATCATTTTTTTTGGTACTGGATTAATCGCTGCTTTGTTTAATTCAAGGCCTAGTCCTGGTTTAGTCACTATTCCAACTCCCTCCCCCCCATCAATCTCAATTTCATTTAATTTCTCTGTTAATGATATCTCAACAATTATTTCTGCTCCATGAGTGACATCTGGATCATCTCCACCATCTTTAATCACAGAACATGTAGACTTCTTTTTATCAAATTTGCATTGTTGAATTGGAATTTTTATAAAACTACCTTTAGGTAATTTTACATCAACACTTTCAATTTTTGTTTGATTAATTATAGATAATAATCCTGCTTTGGCAGCTGCTGTTGCAGAAGTGCCAGTAGTAAATCCAGTCCTAAGTTTTTCTTTTTTAATCTCTTCCACGCTAATCATGCCTAATTTGATGTATTAACTCTTCTTTGATTTATTTTTGAATAACATTTTTTAAGACTAGAAACATGTACTAGAAGCGTTTCTATCGATATTTCTTTAGATTATATTTAAAATAAAAAATATCAAAATTATGGTAAAAGATATCCAAGTTGTTGTTACTGGTGCTAGTGGATTTGTAGCAAAAAATGTTAGAAAATATCTATCTGATAACGATATAAAATTAATTTCAATTTCAAGAAATGATTTCAAAAAAGTACAAAATGAAACAAAAATTATTACAAAAAACTATGATGAAAAAGTCATTTCATCAAAATTAAAAAATTCTGATGCATTAATTCATTTAGTTGGAATTGGAAAACAAACAATTGATAACGATTATAATCAAATCCATGTTGAACTTACAAAAAAAATAATAAATTTATGTAAAAAATCAAAAATCAAAAAGATAATTTATGCTAGTGGATTGGGAGTTTCCCAAAACACTTCATTAGGCTATTTTATTTCAAAATACAAGGCCGAGAAATTGATTATAGATTCTAACTTGGATTATACAATTTTTCGACCATCTTATATTGTTGGTAAAGATGATTATTTTACAAAATATCTTAAAAAACAAATTAAAATAGGTCAAATTCAAATTCCTGGTTCAGGTAATTATTCTATTCAACCTATTTACATTGATGATGCTACTCAAATTATTTTCAATGCTATAACCCAAAATAATTTTAGTAAAACAATTTTAGATCTTGTAGGTTCTGAATCATTTACTTTTCAAAAATATGTTAGAGAATTTTCACGTGGAACAAACACTCAAATTAAAAAAATAAACCTTGAAGTTGTTTATCATAAAGCTATTTCTAATTCTAATAGTGAATTTGGAGTAGATGATCTAAACTTGTTAATTGGTGATTTTAAAGGAGATTACAAAAAATTAAAAAATATTTCTAAAATTAAATTTTCTTCTATACTAAAACTTCTAAAGTCCGGCAGCCTTCTTTAATACGTCTGCCTTGTTTGTTCGTTCCCAAGAAAATTCAGGCTCGTTTCTACCAAAATGTCCATATGCTGCTGTCTTTCTATAAATCGGTCTTTTCAAATCCAATTGTGAAATAATTCCAAAAGGTTTCATGTCAAAATTCTTTCTAACTAATTCTTCGATTTCTTTCTCTGGAATTTTACTAGAACCAAATGTATTGACATATAGTGAAACTGGTTCGGCAACTCCAATGGCATAAGCTAATTGAACTTCACATCTTTCAGCAAGATTTGCTGCAACAATATTTTTTGCAATATATCTGCACATATAACATGCGGATCTATCAACTTTTGAGGGATCTTTTCCAGAAAAAGCACCTCCACCATGTCTTCCAAATCCACCATAACTATCTACAATTATTTTTCGTCCTGTGAGGCCAGTATCTCCATGTGGACCTCCTATTACAAATTTCCCTGTAGGATTAATATGAATTTTAATTTGGTCATTCCAAAGATTTCCTAAAACTGGCTTGATTACTTTGTCTATAATTTCTTTTGATATCTGTTCTTGTGAAATTTCAGGCGCATGTTGAGTTGAGATAACTATTGTTTCAATTTTTGTTGGTTTATTATTTTCATATCTAACAGAAACTT
>CAZDPM010000049.1:0-10270 GCA_964507355.1 uncultured Nitrosopumilaceae archaeon | reverse complement strand
AAATCACATGTACATGATTCACTTGAACTAAAGTTCCATGATGAAGAAATTACATCCGAACCTGTTAGATTAGAAGTAGATGAAAGTCGTCTCTGTCCAACATGCAAAAACAACCTTGTATTTGTAGAAGGATGTAGTATTTGTATTGAATGTGGATACAGCGGTTGCACTTCGGGTTAGGAGAAATAAAAAAAATCCGAAAATTAAAGTCATTGGATATATACGGTGACCGATGAGTGGTCAAGGTCCTAAAGTGTCTGGCTTGCAAAGCCAGTTGTGGACTAATCCCGGCAAGGAGCCACTCATCGTTTTATCTTAATTGATTTATAAAACTAAATTAAGACATAATAAAAGTTCTCATGATCGATAATGATCTTTTTGTAAACTTTTTTACTCTCTTCTAATGACGTCAATAATGTGGGTAAAAAACTTCTAGGAATATCTGGAGGTATTGCAATAGTAATTGCTATAGTTGCAGTAGTATTGCTTACACCAAATTTAGAATCAACTCCAATTCAGAAACATAATGAAAAAATTGGCCTTGTAATTAACACACCACATTCAGCAATATCTCTGCAAGACTTGAATCAAATTTACTCTGATGCATCTTCTACTGGTATTGGAAGAAGTAATGTGTACTTATTTTGGAATATTGTTGAGCCTGTAAAAGGAGAATATGACTGGAAACAATCAGATGTCCTGATGAGTTTTAATAAAAACAATGATCTCACAGTTACATTGTTTTTTTCTGTTATTAATGGTGAAACACTAGGACCATTTCCAAATTGGATTGGAAAACCCTCACTTAATGCAATTGAAGAAGATCGATTAGTTAACGTCCTTGATGCAATATTAACTCGTTATGACATTATAGATACAGTTGTTATTGCTGGAGAAACAGAATCACAATTTCGTTATCATGAGCAAAATATTCCTGTATACAAAGAACTATTCAATGGAGTATATGCCAACTTAAAAGAAAAACACCCTGATGTGCAAATAGGTAATGGATTTGCATTACATAATGTATTAAATAAAAATTTGGAGCATATTGTATTTGATCTGGCGCTAGGTGATTTTGTTGCTTTTTCATATTTTCCAGTTGATACCTTAAATGATATTGTCAAAACTCCACAAGAAGCTAAAGAAGACTTACAAAAGATATTTCAAATAATACCTGATAAAAAAATTGGGCTTTTTGAGATTAGTTGGAGTACTTCTAATTTTATAGGGGGTAATGAAACCTCTCAACAAATGTTTGTAGAAAAATCATTTGAATTTTATACTGAAAATGAATCTAAAATAGAATTTCTTACTTGGTATAGGCAATATGATAGACCTGATGGTACATGTGTAGTTGAAAAGCCAGAAATTGCCAATCAAACTCTCACTGTAGGCGGTGGTTCTGGTTTAGGAAGCAGTGAATACATAATGGAAAGATTAAGTCATTACATTTGCAATGCTGGACTATTGAGTGTTAATGGAACTGCAAAACCTAGTTGGAATGAATTTAAAAATCAGATAGAAATGATCAACTAAAATGCTCTCTCTGATTTTAGCAGAATCTGCATTAGAACTTGTTCCTCTAGAACTGCAAGATCATCCTTCGGTACTATCGCATGCACAAAAACTTGGAAAACATCAATCTGAAATATTGCTTGATAATTCATGGCATTTTGCAGCAATGAAAGGAATCAATAATGAAATTAAACGAGGAAGACCTGATTTAGTTCATTTTTCTATATTAGAAGCTACAACAATTCCATTATATCTACAAAATAAAATTAAAATCTATATCCATACAGTTGATGATAACGTAATTTACATTGGTGAAAATATTCATATTCCAAAATCATATCATAGATTTGAAGGTCTAATTGAAAAATTATTTTTAGAAAAAACAATACAATCTGACAAAGATGTACTATTGAAAATTAAAAAAAAATCGTTTACTGAATTAATTAATGAAATAAAACCATCAAAAATTATTGGATTTTCTACTAAAGGAGAACAAAACTCATTTGAAAAAATTAGCTCTCAAATTTCAAATAATTCATGTATAGTTATAGGTGGATTTCAAAAAGGTCATTTTTCTGAATCAATAAACAGTAAAGTAACTCATCTATTTTCAGTTGGAAACTTGTCTTATGAAGCTCATGTAGTAATTGCACGTATACTATACGAGTATGAAAAAACCGTTTTTATGTAGGAAATTTAGTTTGTTTTCTTGTGCAGTCATAGTATAGCCTGGTTAGTATTCGGGGTTTCCAACCCTGTGACGCGGGTTCGAATCCCGCTGACTGCACTTTTCACTTTAAAGTAAACCAATTTTTAGGTGATCTTTGAATCATTATTGTGAAACTTGCTCTTAGACAGATTGCATTAGAAAGAATGCAGATTCTAATTAATAATGCAATCTCTAATGCAAAAATGAATTCAGAATTATCCCAACGACAAGCATTGCTAGCAAAAAGAATTAGCACAAGGCACAAAATTCGTATGCCTTATGAACTAAAAATTGTTTTTTGTAAAAAATGCAAGTCATTTATTGCTCCAGGAATAAATTCTAAAATTCGATTAGGTAGAACATCCATAAAATCGATCAGAATCTCATGTAACCTTTGTGGGCATACTTATCGTAAAATTATACCTCAATAATTCTATATGTATGCAAATAGAATTTATCATGATACTATGAGCAATTATGGTGTTACAGTAATTATTCCTCTCATATCTGGATGTAAGGAACAATAATACTCAAAAGTACCTGTTTTATCTGCCAAAAAAGTTACAGAGTCAGTTTGAAAATAGCCGAGCTCTTTAGTATGTACATTAAATTCATCAATGTTTAGATTGTGTTTTGAAATATTATTGAGTTGATTGATTTCTTCATTAATTAAATGAATCTGTACAAGATTATTTTTCGATATATTAATCGAGGGAGATACACCTTCTGCATTAGGTAATTTTTTACCGCCTTTAGTAACTTGATAATGATAATTTCCTTGTAACGACTTTATTGCCTTTAGAGATATGTTAGTAGGAGATGCAAAAACAAACGTATCAGAATTAACAGGCATGAAAGAATGTAAAACAAAAAATCCCATCAAAACTCCCACTCCAAGTATAATACTGATCGAAATTATGTTTTTACGAGATATTTTGGATGATTGTTTCCTAGACTTGTTCAATGATACAAACTATGATTTAACGTATATAATCAATAATTAACATTGTTAAGTACATCAAGTGAAGGAATTGATTAATTTAGGATGTTTTTCTCAAGATAATTTGCATTAACGCATCTTTGGAGTAATCTATACCGTGTTCTTCATCAGTGTGTTTTCCAAATTCTTCGATTACGTGTGTAATTTCACCCTCCACTACAAAATCACACTCAAATCCATAATCATTACATCGCAATTTAATCAAATTACATTTTTTTCATAGTCACTAGTAATAAACTTCAATTAACATTGTTAAGTAAGATTATCAACTCATAAACAATATAGTCTAGAAACTTATCCTTAAAAATTCATTAGAAAATTAGATTAAGTAAACTATTACACGTAATGTATGGCTGACTCTCGTAAATACCGTGATAGAATTTACATCATAAAGGATATTATACTTACTCTTTCAGAATATGGACAGCTAAATCAGACATCATTGTTTAGTTTTTGTGGATTAAACATATCAAAACATAGGGGAATTTTAGATAATTTAGAATTAAACAAAATGATTCAGAGAGAAGAAATATCTGAAGGAAAAAAATCTATCACAATTTTCAAAGTAACACAAAAAGGAATGAACTTTTGTCAGGAAATTATAGAGCCGTATGAAGATCTATTTCCAAGAAGTGGAAAATACTCCGAAGATCCATTCAAACTCGGGTGTCTACTCTTCATCTAGATCATATTGAGATGAAATAGATTGATCAAGCTGTTCTTTTTTCTTTAGATAATTATAGTAACGATTGTTCCATTTATTAAGCGAATTAAACTGTCTCAATCCCGCAACTAACCATATTGCAGATGTTACTAATATCACTACAAGTGTAATCATCAACAAAATACCAAAATCACTCTCTTGTTCTACTAAAAGTAAAAATTTTGGATGAGTAGATAGGTACAATGAAATTATTATTGCAAGCGGAGCCAAAATAAGAGCAGACAAGGAAACACCCAACATAATACCCTTTAGATGTTGAATCTTTTCAATGAATTCATCCATAGAACTTAGAATATCTTTACTTTCATCATTTAACAAATCCAAACATCTCCCCGTTTCAAATTGTATGACATGCACTAATTCTATCATATGAAGGTATTTAGAATATACTTAACATTGTTAATGTAAAATTTAGTTTGTTCTGTTTTTACTTGTACGTGATTTTGTTCTAAGAAGAGAGTGACAACAACTACAACGTAGATTATCTGTTTCAATAAATATTGAACAAAGTGAACATCTTTTTTGCCCATTTTCATATTTTCTTGGAGTGGAGAATTTAGTAGTTTTATGTAATACACATATTCCATTACAGCGATAAGTCATGATCTAAGGAATTTTTTTTCTCCCAATTTGAAATTTTTCTAGTCTCCACCAATCATCATTTCTTTTAGAAGCAAGATTTTCATCTTCCTTGTCTCCCTTTTTCTTCATGATGTTAAACTCATGAATTTTTTAATAAAAGTAGATGAACAATGTTAAGCATTATCTAAATACCAAAGATCAAAAATACAACTTATGCAGAAGCACATATCTACTCCAAAGGAAAAATTCCAAGAATTCATAAATTTGTATATTGGTAATGCGTAGTTTCATTTACTGCCTAAGACACGAGGATTTTTCTTAGATACGCTTCTGCATTTTTATTTATATTTGTACTTCAAATAAAACAAAACAAAGTTAACATTGTTAAGTGATGTTTTAGTATGAAGAATTTCTTGTCACTATGTGGAATTTAAAACAAAAATTTCAAAGAAAATAACCGTTCCTAGTTTGAAAAATGTATTCAAAAAGGAACCTCACTTTACAAATGAGTGTAAAATTTGTAACATGAAATTTACGGATGCAGAAAGAACAAAGAAGCACATGATTAAGGCTCACTCGAAACCAAAGCGTGAAAGACAAGATCACTGAAAATGGCAAAAGCATATGTCATGATAAATTGTGACTTGGGTTCAGAAAAAGAAGTAATTACCTCGTTGAAAAAAATTATAGGAGTAAAAGAGGCTCATGGTACACTTGGTCTTTATGATATTGTGATACAATTAGAATCAACTACTGAACAGAATATTCAAGAAATTGTTACTAAAGTGATTCGTAAAATGCCAAAAATTCACTCTACAGTTACTTTGACTAGGTCAGAATCAGGTGAATTATTTCAAGCATCTGAGAAGCTAATTGGAATGATGTTGGGGCAAAATAATGCTCAAGCATACGTAGTAATTCATTGTGATAAGGGGGAAGAATTTCCAACACTAAAAAATCTCAGTCACATATCTGAAGTAAAAGAAGCAGATGTGGTTTTTGGATTTTATGATGTTATTTGTAAGATAGAAACCTCAAATAACAAAACATTGGAGAACATAATTACAAAGGGTATTAGAAAATTGCCTCACATCAAAACAAGTATGACTCTTAATATAATCAATGAACAAGAATAACCAGAAAACAAAACACCGATCTCAAAAATTACGCTGAAATATGTTTAAGAAACTTCCCAAATACCTCAATGATTTATAAGACGATTCCCAAGTTTTTGATTTTATGGCAAAGGTATACGATGTACCATCTGATGTGTTGATTAGTAGATTAGCAGACATTTTAAAAAATGAAGATATTCCTGCCCCAACTTGGATTCCATTTGTCAAAACTGGTGCTCATGCAGATAAACCACCTCAAAATAGAGATTGGTGGCATACAAGATGTGCATCACTTATGAGAAAAATTTACCTTCATGGCCCACTTGGAATTAATGAATTAAGAAAAATTTATGGTGGGGGAAGACCATCTGGATATGGTGCCGCTCATCATAAAGATGCTGGTGGCGCAATAATTCGTAATGCAATTCAAGGATTAGAAAAATTAGGATATGTTGAAAAAGTTGAGAAAAAAGGTCGTGTTATCTCAAAAAAAGGAATGCAAAAATTAGATAGGTTATCCACTGAAATTCTAAATGAACTAATCACCATAAATCCTCAACTAAAAATATACTCTTAGATATAAAATGAGTTTTTCTGAATCAAATGATCCTCAAGATAAACAAAATCATGATGTAGCTGCTCAAAAAGAGCAAGTCCTTAAACAAATACTTGCTCCTGATGCAAGAATGAGACTAAACAATATCAAGATGGTTAAGCCTGAATTATCTGATCTTGTAGAGCAGTATCTAATTGGGATGGCATCACAAGGAAAGATGAATTCTCAAATCAATGACAATCAATTAAAACAAATCTTATTATCCATTCAACAACCAAAACGTGATTTCAAGATAAATCGCATTTAATATCAGGGAAAATATAATTAGGGGTGTATATTCGATATAGATAATGAAAGCTGTAGTTTATGACGAATATGCTCCTGATGATAATTATGCAAAAATTCTAAAAGTAAAAGATATTCCTGATCCAAAACCAAAAGCAAATGAAGTTGTTTTCAAACTAAAAGCGGCAGCTCTTAACTATAACGATATTTGGGGAATGAGAGGCGTACCAATTGCTATACCATTGCCACATGTATCTGGCTCTGATGCTGCAGGAGATGTTATTGCAGTAGGAGAAGATGTAAAAACTATTAAAGTTGGGGATCGAGTTGTTTCACATTCTAATCTTTCATGTAGAACATGTGCATTATGTACGTCAGGAAGAGAATTTGATTGTACTAACAGACAAGTTTGGGGATTCCAAACCGGTCCACTCTGGGGTGCATATAGTGAATTAGTGCATCTACCAGAAGTTAATGTATCAAAAATTCCAGAAGGTGTTTCTTATGAAGATGCAGCAGCAGCTTCAATGACAATTCTTACTTCATGGCATATGTTAGTTGGAAGGGCCAAAATTACACCTGGGCAAACCGTTCTAATTATGGGGGGTGGTTCTGGAGTTGGTAGCTTTGGAATTCAAATAGCAAAACTCTACAATTGTACTGTTATTGCAACTGCAAGTGCAGACAAACTCGATAAATGTAAAGCATTAGGTGCTGATTATGCAGTGGACCACAGAAAAGAGGATTGGCACAAAGAAGTCTTTAAAATTACAAAGGATATTGCTGCAAAAACTGGTGTTAGACCCGGAGTTGATTTAACATTTGATCATATTGGAGAAACTCACTTTAACAAACAATTGACCCTGCTTAATTATGGAGGAACACTTGTTTCATGTGGAGCTACTACAGGATATGATGCAAAAATTGATCTTAGACACATTTTCTTTAAAGGAATTAATGTGTTAGGTTCAACTCAAGGAACAAAAGCAGAGATGGATCTTGGATTGTATTGGATGGGTAAGGGTAAAATTAAAGCTGAAATTGATTCCACTTACACATTTGAACAAGCTGCAGAAGCACATACAAAAATGCTTTCAGGAAAATTCTTTGGCAAAATTATGCTAAAACCCGAAAACGCTTAATAATTTAATGATACATCTTTTTCGCAGTATTATTTTTGTTCCAGGAAATAATTCTAGGTTTTTAGAAAAGGCAAAAAATCTTCAAGCTGATGTAGTATGTTTTGATTTAGAAGATTCTGTACCTGATGAAGAAAAAAATAATGCCAGAAAATTAATTCAGACTGCATTAAAATCACGTCAATCTTACATTTCATCAATTTTTGTTCGTACAAATTCTCCAAAATCTGGAAAGATTCCAGATGATCTTAAAGCAATTATTCAAAAAGGCATTGATGGAATTGTGATTCCCAAAGTAAATAATATTGCTGAGATAAAAAAAATTGAAAAGAATCTTTTATTATTGGAAAGAAATCATAAACTAAAACCAATTCAAATCATTCCATCTATTGAATCAGCAGAAGGAGTAGTTAATACATACAATATTGCATCATGTAGTGCTCGAATACACGCAGTAGTTTTTGGAGTTTTTGATCTTTTAAATGATTTAGGAATTGAATATACAAAAGATTCAGAAGGCGGAAAATATTCTAGAGCAAAAATTCCAGTAGATGCAAAAGCAGCAGGAGTATCTGCTATTGATGCTATTTGGCAAGATCTTAAAGACATTAAAGGATTTGAAAAAGATTGTAAAGTTGGTAAAGATCTTGGATATGCAGGAAAAAGTATTATTCATCCAGACCAAATTCCCATAACTCATAAAATTTTCTACCCAAGTAAAGCAGAAATCAAATGGGCAGAAAAAGTTTGTAAATTTTATTTGGAATCAACAAAAAAAGGAAAAGGAGCAACAACTGTAGATGGAAAAATGATCGATGAGGTTCATTTTAAACAAGCAAAAACACTGCTTGAAATTCTAAAATCTAACCCAGTAATTTAGATTTTTTTAGCAATCACTTACTAATATTATATAGATAAAAATACAACTTCGTCAAACAAAATGATTCAACAAGAACAACTTCATATAGTTATTCTAAGGTTCATAATGAAATATTTAGCAAAGTTTTGAAATAATTATTTCAATACTATTTTTTTTACATATTTCGAATAGAATAAAAATATGTTAATTCATTATAACAACAGTCCAAATTGCTTAATCTTCTTGATCCTACTATCGTAATTACTAAAATGTTTGAATCTGGAAAATTTGATGATATGTATAATTATTGTAAAAAGATACTTGACAATAATCCAAATGATATGGTAGCATTGCAAAATTCTGCTTTGGCTTTATTGTATTTAGAAAGATATCTAGATTCAATCATTTATTGTGACAAAGTCTTAAAAATAAAAATTTTTGATATTTATGCTTTAAAAAATAAAATTTATTCACTTGAAAAGTTAAAGAGATATGATGATGTTATTGCCTGTTGTAACATTATTCTTGAAGATGATCCTAACAATATATGGACACTCAATAGTTTGGGTTTGGCACTAAATGAATTAGACAGACATAAAGAAGCTATAGAATTCTATGATAAAACACTAAAACTTGATAATAAAGATGTCACCGCATTAATGAACAAGGCTATTTCGTTAACCCACTTAAAAAATTATAAAGAATCTATAGAATATTATGATAAAGTCCAACTTGTAGATCCTAGCTTAAATGAAGCATCTATTGCTAAATCTCAAATATTTGAAAAATTAGGTATGGTTGATGAATCTTTTTTAGCTGCACAGGGAGTTTTAGTTAAAGATATGACAAAAATCATTACTGATGCCAAAAAAAACAATTGTTCTGTTTTTCACCAATACTGTCAAAATGAATTTGAAGAATTAAATGATAAAAAATAAAATTCATATTAACAAGAAAATCAATTTATACAAAGAAATTTTACAACATAAATTATGTTTACTGGAATAGTTGAGGGAATAGGTAAAATTGAGAAAATTTCAAAAAACACCAAAACTAGAAGTTCTATTCAAATGACTGTTAACTTAGGGAAACATGCAAAAGGTTTGAAAATTGGACAAAGTGTATCTTTGAATGGAGTTTGTCTTACAGCTACAAAACTATCTAACTCTAAATGCGTTTTTGAAATGATTGAAGAAACTACACGTAAAACTGATCTGGGGAATCTAAAACTTGGTGATATCGTTAACATCGAAAGAAGTCTAAAAGCATGTGAGAGACTAGAAGGACATTTTGTTCTAGGTCATGTAGATGGTGTTGGTACAATTAAAAAAATTCAAAATAAATCTAAAGAAGTTCAAGTTTGGTTTGAAATTCCAAAAAACTTGACAAAATATGTTGTGCAAAAAGGTTCAATTGCACTTGATGGAATTAGTCTAACCGTAGTGGATATTAAAAATAACCTTGCTTCTGTATGCCTCATTCCTCATACAATCGAAAAAACCAATTTTAAAATTAAAAATATTGGTGATAAGATTAACATTGAGACTGATATTCTTGGTAAATACATCTTAAAATAAAATCAACAATATACCATTTTTATGGTAATTACCAATTTTCTAGTAAACTTTATAATTAGTTAATTGATGATTTTTTATATGTCACTTGAATCCGGTATTGAATCATTAAAACGAGGCGAGTTTGTATTATTATTTGATTCTGCAGGAAGAGAAAATGAAATAGATATGGTAGTTGCTGCAGAATTTGTAACTCCAGAACATGTTGC
>CAZDPM010000048.1:0-10431 GCA_964507355.1 uncultured Nitrosopumilaceae archaeon | reverse complement strand
AATCCAAATATTTTAGTATCATATCCATGAACCATTCCATGATTTCTAATCATCAATAATTTATCATATAATTTTTTATCATTAGTTCCAATAAACCCTCCTTCACCAGATGTCATTACTTTAGCAGGATACATACTCCAACAACCTAAATCAGAAAAAGTTCCTGCATGTTTTCCTTTGTAAGTAGAACCCAATGATTGTGCTGAGTCTTCTATTACTAGTAAGTTATGTTTTTTAGCAATTTCTAAAATTCTATCGATGTATGCTATATTCCCATAAAGATGAACAGGCATGATTGCTCTAGTCTTTTTTGTGATCTTTTTTTGCAGATCATCAGGATCCATAGTATAATTTTCTTTCAATATATCAACAAAGACAGGTTTAGCTCCAGTAGAGACAACAGAATTGGCAGTTGCAACAAATGTAAATGAAGGAATGAGTACCTCATCACCTTTTTTGATATCTAAAGCAAAAAGTGCAGCTTGTAAAGCTGCTGTGCCAGAGTTTACAGCAACAACATATTTTGATTTTATGAATAAAGATGCAGATTTTTCAAATGCTTGTACATATCTTCCTCCATGATTAGCTGCTGATGTAAGTGCACCATTTTTAAGAATTGAAGTAACTGTAGCAATTTCATCGTTACCTATAATTGGAACATTAATTGCAATTTTCAACAAAGAATCTCTTCAAAACTAGTCTATAAATCTCATGAAATAGGCATGAATTTTTATATTTCAAAATTAGGAAATTCGCATAATGAGTCAACATCATCTTGAAAAATCAGATCCAGGTTACAAAGTTTTCCTGTACATTTTTTATATTTGTGGATTTATTATGGTTTCAAGTCTAGTTTTTGGAATATACATTACTATGATTGAATGGATGGAAAATGGAATATATGTTATGGGAGAAGCAATTCAGAATACTTTCATACCATTTGAAAATTTTGCTAGGGTTTCAACATGGATATTCTTTTCTACAATTATTGGGTGGTATTGTGTTTCAAGAATAGGATGGAGAAGAACTGCCGGAAATAAAATCATTGGTTGGAGAATGGCATTACTTCAGCTCATGTTGCTAGGATTTACAATAATTACTTTGTATGAAGTATTATACAATTTTACAGTATTAAACGCAGAGATCACAGCAAGTATGATTAAAGGTAGTATTCCCAACATAGACATGTTATCAATTGCATATCCTGATCAAAATAGACCATGGAATTTAGTTTTTGCAACAAAGGTTTTCCTTGCCGCATTTATAATTAGCACTCATGCATTTTATCTTAGTACTAAACCAAGAAAAAGCTTACAAGAATAAATTAAAATATTTATCTAGATGCAAATAATTTTCCTAGCTTTTCTTGATCAGCTTTAACTTTACCAAAAGCTTTTCTGTGAGTTTGATTGCAAAATTTTACAGTTTCTGAACGAGGATTATTTTTTCTTGTTTCCCCAATAATTCTACCACACCAAAAACAATATTCTTTCTTAATAACTCCTAATTCCCACCCTAAAAATTTGGAATCATAGAATCCTTTTTCTTTTGGACGTATAGAATTTAAAAAATCACCTTTATCTGATTTAACCCAAATATTTTTTATTTTAGGATGAAATGGTTTATTCCACCGTCTCTTCTTATCATCCCATTTGATATTATTTTCGGTACAAAATTGATAAAATTGCTCTCCAAAATGTTTAGAAACCATAATTTTATTCCCAGTTTCACCTATGAAAGTATTCCCAAAGGATAATCTTGTAAATTGATAGTTTTTTGTTATTTGTGAATTTTTTAAGATTTGAATGGTGTGTAAAGAAGAAATTAGTTTTTCTACTAGATGATACTATACTAAACATGGGATTGTTTGGTAGTTCCAATGAAACAAAATGTAAAAAATGTGGAACAGTACTTACCGATCCAGAAAGGATGAAAAAACATCAAGAGATCGCACACAATAAGAAAAAAGAAAAGTGTAGAGCGTGTGGTTCAGAGTTTGGTTCATCAGAAGATCTAAGAAAGCATAAAAAAAATTGCAAGTAAAATATTTTTTTAAAAATTTAATTAATGATTAAAACTTATGATAAAGATCATTTTTTCCCAATTTATATAGTTTAGAAAGTTTTTCACATGCTTCTTCTTTAGTTAATAGATCTTTTTGCGTGAAAATTCGAAATTGTTCATTATATTCTATATCATCACTATGTCCAGACATACAGAATAATCTTGATTTATTTTTTCCTCTAGATTCTACTATAATATCTCTTTTAATTAATAAATCAATATGATTAGTCAATGTTTGATGTTCAATTTTTGCTTCTATTGATAATTGCATAAAAGAAATCCAATTTTTATAAGTTGTAAATTTTTCTATTATTGAAATAATTCTTTGTTCGCTCCTATGCCATTTATCTTCAATCATAATTATTATTCAATTCCTATGTTTGTTGCAATACGGAATGATAAAAGAATCTAATCATTTAGATAATCCTAATTTAGGTAAGCGTTTTAATGCTTTTTCTATTGCTTCCAAATTTGCAATTTCATTTTTTGAACTCATTGTTAGTGTTTTTATCATTTCAGAGCCTAGCTGAACTGCTTGTTCAGGCAGTACATCTAGGAATTTTTGTAAACTTTTTTTGTAATTTTCAATTAGTTCTAATCCTTCCTCAAGTGTCATATTAGTAAGTAATCGTTTAATTATTTCAAATCTTGCAAATATGAACGAAGTCATATTTCAAATAACTTTATAGACCTACATCTCAAAAGTTGTTTTGATTTGGATATCACTGAAAAAATTGAATTAATTGAAAGACCCCCAACTGAAGAGGTAGTTACACATGAAGAATTATTAGAATTATTTAAAACAAATTCATCTCCAAAACATTACATTGGTTTAGAAATTTCTGGATTTTTGCATCTTGGTAGTTTAATTAGTACAGGTTTCAAGATTAATGATTTTGTAAAAGCAGGTGTTAAATGTACAGTTTTTCTTGCAGATTGGCACACTATAATTAATGATAAGTTGGGTGGAAATTGGGAAACCATTGCAGAAGTTTCAAAATACTACCAAGATGCATTCAAGTTAGTTTGTCCAAATGTTGAAATTGTTTTAGGATCAAAATTGTATAAAGAAAAAACTGAGTATTGGTCTAATCTTGTTAAATTTACAAAACATATGTCAATAGCCAGAACTATGAGGACTCTTACAATCATGGGGCGTTCAGAAGATGATACCAAAATTGATGTAGCTAAATTACTCTACCCTGCAATGCAGGCTGTTGATATTCATTCTTTAGGTATAGATATTGCTCATGCTGGAATGGATCAAAGAAAGATACACATGCTTGTAAGAGAAATTTTTCCTAAAATGGGATGGAAAGTTCCAGTTGCTGTTCATCATAAACTATTACCAGGTTTAACAAAACCAACAAATGCAAATGGGGAATCAACAAAAATGAGTAAATCAGATCCAAATTCAGGAGTTTTTATTCATAATTCTGATGATGAAATTCGAACAAAGATCAAAAAAGCATGGTGTGAAGAAGTAAATACACAGAATAATCCATTATTAGAAATTTCAAAAAATGTTATTTTTCATGAATTTAATGAAATTAATGTAGAAAGACCAGAAAAATTTGGTGGAAATATAACATACACAAATTATAATCAATTAGAAACTGATTTTGCAGAAAAAAAATTACATCCGACTGATCTAAAACAGACTGTAGGAGAATATCTAGTTAGAGTAATTTCACCAATCCGTAAAAAATTAAACCTTAGTGAAGAATTATTTAATGTAATTAAGAAAAATTATTGAATTTTAAGATTAGAATTTGTTTGTTCTTCTAAGTTATATTTTGATTTGTATCCCCTTGGGTTAATCATCAAATCTTTATAGGTGTAAGTAGATGAGTTTCCAATAATCACAGTACTTATCATTCCCAATTGATCAGAATGATTTGGAAGGTTTTCTAAATCAGTCATTACAATTGTTTGTGACTCTCTGAATGCACCTTTAATTATAGCAACAGGTGTTGTTGGTTTTCTATATTTTAATAGAATTTTTCTAGTATCTACCAGTTGATGTATTCTTTTTTTACTTGCTGGGTTATAAATTACAATTACAAAATCACCCTGTGCAGCAGCTTCAACTCTTTTTGTTATTATTTCCCATGGTACCAATAAATCACTCATACTTACAACTGCAAAATCAGTCATAAGTGGTGAGCCAATAATTGATGCACATGAGTTCAACGCAGAAACACCAGGAACTATTTCAACTTGCAAACCATTTTTAGGATTCCAATTTGTTGCTGCAAGTGTTTCATAAATTAATCCAGCCATTCCATAGATTCCAGGGTCACCACTTGAAACAAGTGAGACTGTTTTTCCAGATTTTGCCAGATCAATGCATTGATGAGCACGTTCAACTTCTTGAGTCATTGCATAACGATGAACAGTTTTTCCTTCAATAAGATCTTGTACTAGGTTGACATATGTTTCATATCCAACAATTGTATCACTTTCTTCAATCACTTCTTTAGCACGGAATGTCATATGATCATGATGTCCAGGACCAACACCGACAATGTAGAGTTTACCAGTCAATTTAACATTAAATTTTCTTTCAAGTAATTTATCCGTTTAGTGATTTTATTTTTATTGGAATGGATCTATGAGGGGGCCATTTATGATATGATGGCTATTCATGGGACGAGCTAAACTTACTGAAATGAGGTCTTTTGCTTTGAAATAATCAATATCAGACATGGTTTGAAGTATTTTTGCATCTTTAGGATTGTGCCATTCAACATTATAGATACGCCATATAGGACTATAATTTTCCTGATCAGAATTTACACTTGCTATTCCTGGTTGATATCCTAAAGAGCCTGAGCCTTTAATGCCATTTTGAAATTGAAATAGATCAACTGCAGAAGAATTTGTAATTAGATTGTCATATACTGGAGAAAATGAAATACCCATTATTTCTGATGGACCAGAAGGTGTTGCATCAGTTACTATGTAATAGATTGTTTGACCGTCTGGACCCCATGCTCGGTGAGCAACAAATGTTACTGTCTTCTCATCTTTGTTAATTTTAGTAATTTGACCTCCACTGAATGTTAAATCATCAGTAATTTGATCATTTCTTACTAACATCTGTCCACCTGGCCAAATTATTTGAGGGGAATTAATTACTACTCCAGTTTTAGTAAATTCAATTCTTCCATCTTTTTCAGCATCAATTACATCTTCAGAGGATTCAAGAACTTTTGCATTTTGACCTTTTTTCCATGTAACTTCAATAGCTGAATTTAGCGCACTATATTTTGATTCTTGAACTGGAGTACTTGAAAAAATTTCTTTTTGATGTCCATAAATTCCGTAACCTCTAATTCCATTTTTAAAAATGAATATTTTTTGTAGAATCTCTTCGGGCATTTTTTCAATTAATGGGGAAGTTTGAACTTTCCAATCTTGTTTTTCACTAATTTTTTTAGAATAATCTTCTCTACTAGTATCTGTTATAATATAAAAAATAGAATTGCCTTTGTAAAGTCCTTCATGCATTGGTATAGTTACTTCAACGTTTGTTCTAGATAACATTAATGATGGATCTTTTTCCACTTGAATATTTTGCATAATTACTTCTGTTGGTTGACCTCTAATCCAACCATCAACACTCACAGTTGCAGTAAATTCTTTTGAATTAAAAGAGTGTAATGCTAAAGCAGCTCCTGTAAATTCAAATGAGCCAGATTTTGATTTAAGATCAATTAACGACATTGCATAAATGGTTTTTCCATCAATTGTCCATGTTGGCTGTCCTTTTACATCATTACTGATGATTTCGTGTAAAACAACAACATCCACAGGCTCACTTGATGTGAATGTCATAGAACCATCATAGAGAGTACCCTCATTTGGGAATAGAATTAAGGAGAGTTGATGATTTTCGTGCCCTTGACCTGGATCTTGTATTGATGTAGTAGTTTTAGTAAAATTAATTTTTTTTGTAGAATTTGCATCAACATAGCTGTTGGAGATAAAGGAAATTGTAAGAATTCCAGTTATGAAAATTCCCATAATTAAGAAAAATACAAATCTATTCAATGAAATTCTTGAAGTTAATCCCCTTAAATGATTTTATTTCTAGTTAATTTTATCAAGTTCAAATGCATCATGTAAAGCCTGAACTGCCACATTAGAATCAGAGTTTTTGACAACAAATGCAAGATTTAATTCTGATGAACCTTGAGTAATCATTGCAACGTTTACGTTATTTTTTTGGATTGCTCCAAAAACTTTCGATGCAACACCTACAGTACCTCGCATACCTAATCCAATTAGAGCAATTATTGCAACATCAGTAGTTACTTCTAGTTTTTTAATTATTTTTCCTAAAAGTTCCATTTCTAATGCATTAACTGCTTTATCTAAATCAGTATTCTTGACTACTATAGTGATACTAGATTCTGAAGGATTTTGAGATATCATCATTACATTAATTCCAGCTTTAGCAAGAGTTGTAAAGATTTTTGCCGCAGTTCCAGGAGTACCAATCATACTACCTCCACGTATATCGATTAAACCATTATGACTAATACTGCTAACACATTTTACAGTATTTTTTGTAGATATTGAAGGAGAGTCAGTTACAAGTGTTCCTTCATTTTTTATATTAAAGGAATTTCGTATCTTCATTGGAATTTTTTTAGTTAATAATGGCTCAAATGTACGTGGATGAATTTGTTTAGCTCCAAATAATGCCATCTCAATTGCTTCCACATAAGAAACCTCTTTGAGTAATTTTGCATTTTTAACAATTTTTGGATCTGCAGTCATTAATCCATCTATATCACTCATTAACCATATTTCATCAGCCTTAATGCAAGTACCGATAATTGTAGCGGTATAGTCTGATCCACCTCTACCAAATGTAGTTACGTGTCCATGTTGATCTGCTCCTGTAAAACCTCCTATTACTGGAATTATTTTCTTGGTAAATTGTTGATCAATGGTTTTAGAAACTCTTAATCTTGTAGTATCCATTAATGGTATAGATTCTCCAAAATTAGAATCTGTGACAATTCCAACCTCTTTACCTGTTAGAAATACTGATTTTTTGTTCAAGTCATTAATTGCAAAAGAGATTAATTTTATTGAAAGACGTTCTCCAAATGATATCAAATAATCCATTGATCTAGTAGTTACTTCTCCCAACAATACCATTCCTTCAATTAATGCAATAAGTTCTCTAAAATCAACATCCAATTTTTCTAATAATTTCTTTCTAACTAGTGATTTTTTTATTGTCTGTTTTGCAAGTTGTTTATGTCTATTGATAATTTTTGATGCTAGTTGTTCAGCTTTGTCTTTATTTTCATTTTTTATAGATTGAGATATTTCAATTAGATCATCTGTAGTGCCACTAGTTGCAGAACAGATTATTACTATTTCATTATGTTTGGATATTGAATTAACATAGTTTGCAACAGATTGAATATCTTTTGTTGACGAAATTGATGTTCCACCATATTTTATTACAAGTCTCAATTCAAAGTACCTGAATCAGTTAATCTTTAAATGCTTTAACTTTCTACTCGTGGAGCCAAATAAAAGTGGATTCTGCCTATGTTTGCTACTTTGAATTCAATTCTTAGAGGTTTTGCACTAGAAAATTCACATGTAATTTGACCTGCGGTAGTACCTACTGCTTTAACTACAGGATTAAGATATTCGAGGCTGTAGGTACCAATACTATCTTCTTTTGAAGAGATTTCACCAATTTCATCTGTATCTTTCTCTAGATCAATTACAACTTCACCTGAATCACCTTTTCCTGAAAAATCAGCTTTTGAATCAGATGTATGAATAGTTAGATAATCAGATACGACTTGGACATCCCCTAAAATCTTATCAAATCTAGAAGATGATAAAGTAATTTTAGAATCATATGGAATTTTTGGTAAAGGAGTATCAGTTGCAGAGCTTTCAATTAATCGCATTTTGTATTTTTTATTTTTACCAACTGTTACAAGTAACATGTTTTGTTCAGAAATACTAATTTCAATACTATCTTTTTTATCTGCTCTTTTAATTAATTTAGAAAATTCATCTATTCTAACTCCAAATTTTATATCACTATCACATTCATATTTTTCAAATGCAGAATTAGGCCAAGAAATATCTATTAAAGCTACATGAGATGGATCCATTCCCCTAAAAGTAATTCCTTCAGCTGTTGCAACAAAAGTAGCTTCTTCTACAAGTGTAGATATTGCTGAGATGATTGCTTTGAGATCATCTGAACCACTTGTTTTTGCTTCGAAAGTCAAACTAAATCTTTTGGGTTTTATGTTCCAGTTAAACGTTATGCGTAATTACGCCAAGTGTATCTACATTTTGAACATCTGTAGAATTGTGTTGTAGGTTCATCAGCACTTCTAGTTTGCAACATCCACCAAACAGCTTCATCATTACCACATTTTTCACATTCAATTTTTATTGTAGGTAATGTTTCTGTTGCCTCATTTTCTGATAATACATTGAATTGTGATTCAGTTTCTTCAACTACAGTCTTTGTTTGTATGGTTTCATTTCCCTCAAGATAATCACATTTTGGACATTGGAGACCGGAATCACCTTTTTTTAATTTGACCTCACATTTGGGGCAAAATTTCATCTAATTTACCTTAATTTTAGAATTAAATAATTGTTTAAATTCACTAGCCATTTTTATTGCAGAATCTGTTGCTTTTTTGATTTCCTGTAGAGGTTTTGTGTTTGAGTTAATTCTCATCCAACACTCATTAGTGAGAGGATGTTTCACAATAACGCCTGCAAAATCAATATTTGATTCCTTTAAAAGCTCATGTTGAATTATGTATAAAATTCCTATATCAGTTTCCGTAATCGAAAGACTAATTTCCTTAGGTTCTGAACTGATTACTTGAGCATTCATGTATTCGGAAAAAGCACTTATTGTGGATATAAATCATTATGAGCGGATAGAATGACCGAAAATAAGATTTCAGATATTATAATAGTAAAAACCAAGGACGAATACACGATAAATGACAATATTGAAGTCAATGTCAGTTTTAAAGTAGAGGGAGGACTAAGAGATGCCTTCAATGAGGTCAATTGGACAAAAGCCTACAACAATAATGACGTATCATTTAAGATGAAATATGGCATAAAACTCACTTCTGGAGGATTTAGGAAAAAAGAGATCGGTAAAACTATTGACACGTATAGAAAGGCAGCAATATTTTGGACGCGAAATCCCAAATTGGTTAATCCTCATAAGGATAGAAGAATCTGGGTTCAAGTAGCCAAAAACTTTGAACCGTTTATTCGATTATCAGAAGAGGAGGTCAGGCAGGAAATGTTTGATTTTAATGAAAAAATTGTCATCAAATCTTCCGAGTTGGGAAAAGGCAAACATAAGATTGGTGCTGAAGTATTTGCATCCTGGCAAAAACATGATTATACAGAACCAGGAAATGTTAAAAGCAATTCTAAGGAAATTGAGATCACAATCAATTAGGGATATAAGGAACTTTTTAAGTTAATTATTATGGCAAAATATGATGGTCTGTTAGGACAACCAATACTTGAAGTTGAAGAACCAGACAAAGAAGGAGGTATCACCTTTATCTTTAAAGATAATAGATTTTTGTTCATTAAAGTCGTGGACGGAAAAATAGATGCCATATCAATTCCAGAATAGGTGAAAAGGTATGGATAAATTCGAACAAATTAAAATGATTGAATTGGTAAAGGTTGAAGATCCTGACTCAGATGGTGGAATAACTCTTGTATTTCAAGAAAATAAAGTACTAAAGATCAAGATTGTTGATGGAAAACTAGTATCACAATTTGTGTAATCTATTTACTTCCCACATGTTTTTGATAGAATGTAATAGCTAATTCCTGTACTTTGGATTGAATAGATCCTGGTCTTTCAGTTCTAATTTTTTTAATTGCATCTTTTGCAGAATAGTTTTGATATTTTACCAAATAACAAGCCAGTATAGTTCCTGCTCTTCCCATACCAGCTGCGCAATGAACCATTACAGATTGATCATTAGAAATTTTTTTATGGATAAAATCAACTGCTGTATCAATTCTATCCATATCAGGAGCTGTAAGATCTGGAGTTGGTACATGCAAATAGCCAATATCACTTATCCATTCTTCAGGTAATGCATTTTCAGTCATAGTAATAATTGAAGTAACACCTTGTTTTAGAATCCAATCAAACTCATCAAAACTTGTTGGTATTCCTGAACCTGCAAGTTTATTTTCAATTATCCATGAGAAATTAGTTGGTTTTTTAGCGATTTTACCGTGAACTTTTCTCCAAAGATTTCCTGGTTTACTCATAAGTATTGTAATATTTTCTGTATTTTTAGGATT
>CAZDPM010000047.1:0-10601 GCA_964507355.1 uncultured Nitrosopumilaceae archaeon | reverse complement strand
CACGATAAATTGTTTCTAAAATTTCATCTAGATGTTTTTGATTCTTACCGGTAACGGATAATCGCGCATATGATGGGTCTTTTTTCTTTTTTCCAATATTGATTTCTTCTACTTGAAATTCTCCATGAAGATCCATAATCTTATCAAATATTTTTGTTAGAATCGATGAATCAATAAGATGCCCATCTACTTCAATCTCTTGGGTGTATTTTGCCAATTGTTATTCTAAATCCGATGATAACAAAAGCTTTACGCTGATTTTTTTTGACTATTCTTGGTAAAAAAATTTCGATTAAACTGGAAGTGTTACCTTTCCCTTGTATTCTGGAATATTGTCTTTGTGAAATGATTGCTCCAAAATTTCTTTTTGAGTCTTTGTTACTCCTTGTACAATTGTTTTAGAAATACCATATTTGTCAACCAAGGCAAGAATGTATCCGCTGTTATCTGTCAATACAAATCCTGCAGATTCATCAACAAATGCATAAAGATTTTCCTCACCAACTGGGTCCCAAACGTTTGACTTGTTATCCCTTAAGGCTAATGCTGGCATTGCCTTTCCGTTAGTTATCTTGTTGAGATACTCTCTAGCTTCTGCGACTCTTTTTTGTCCTGTTTTTAATGCCTGAAAATATTGCACGATTCAAAGATGATCTGATTGTTATAAAAACAATATCTAAAAACTACCATATTTCATACTATGATTAACCCGATGGAATCAATTTCATTCTCGGGTCAACAAGCGATCACATCATTAGAATAAATCATGATCGTATGCATTACTCAGAGATGAGTCAATTCGAAGCACTAATCAAAAAAGCATATGACATCAAAGTCGACAAAGTAGGAACCAAAAAAGTATCTATGAACATAAGATGGCTAGATGTCAAAGGAATAATGCAATCAGATATTGTCACCCTAAAAGAAGGCGACAAAATAGAGTTCTAAACTCTTTTTTCTATTTTAATGAAAATTTATCAATTATAGATAAAGACCTAATTCACTTTAATGCTTGTTCGTATTTCTCATTGTCTGGATTTCTCTAGATTGCATCATTAATGGATGCAATGATTTTGTCGTAATTACCAAGAATGGTTAGAGACAGTATGGTTGCTTGATGCAAAATAATGTTGGAATCTTTTCTAATTTGAAATTAGATAGTAATTTATCCACGTAAAAAACAAAGAAGATATGGAAGATTCCGCAATCAAAGTACTCTATGATAACAAAGAGGGAAAATGTAAAAATCCAGAGTGCAATCATGTGATGGATTCTCATCTACATTTTAAAATGATTAAAGAAGATAGAGTTCCTTTGCTGTATTGTTCTGAATGTAGGGCAAAAGGTCAGGAATGTAAACTTACAAGATTCTAAAATTACTGTTTTTTCTTTATTCTAAAAAGACTTCATGTTCATCAAATATGAAACATGTATCTGTATGATACATAACATCATGAATTATTTTTGCAACATCATATTATAGGTTCTTTGTATATTGGTATCATCAAAATATCATAAAGGAAATGATTTTTAAAAGGTATGAGGAAATTAGTATTCTTAATTAAAAATAAAGAAAATTGTAATAAAAAAATCTGTAAATATTAAACGTTACATTGCTGGCCAGATGCCAAATTTAGTTTTCTTGTATACGATCTTCATTTTTTCACCTCACTTCTCTTCAAAGAATATCCAAGAAAGACCAATGACATCCATTGCATTCATGGTTGGAAGGGGGTTGTTGCCCTTACTTCCAACCATTGGAGTGTAGACTTTTGTATTTTGGACTGGTTCACACTGGACGACTTGCATGTTATACTATCTGTATAGAATTATTTGTTCATGACTTCAAATTTGTGGCATGCCTTTTTTATAAATATTATATTAATTATAAATATAATTTACAAAGAATTCTATTGGATCAAGTTACCATTACAAATTTATTGATTTTATAAAATATGACAAAACAGATCCAGAATTATGCGTTATTAACGCGTAATACTAGGCATAAGAGATATGATTAATGATAAAACAATATACTAGTGTGTTATGTCTTTTTAATTTGATAGAATCATGCCTCTTACAAACAATGTAATTATAAAATTAAACGAAATCACCACATTTGTTGAAGATAAAAATAATCTAAAGGAACAAGAAATAGAGGAGATAAAATCTATTTTTAAAGATATTCTAAAGAATGGAGAAAGATACGATGTTGATGATATTGAATCATGGTTTGAAAACGAGGGTAGTTGGTCAAATAAATCAACAAGGGTTAGAGTGATCAATCTTTCACACTATGTTCAAGACAAATATGAGCAAACAGCACGGCTAAAAATCATTTCAGATGATTAAAATTTTAAAATATATACTAAATTTCTAATTGTTCTAATAAACGTCCTACAATTTTTGCATTTTCTTCTCTCTCAATTAGAATTTTTGTCACTTTTTCTTTTTTTGTTTTATCTTCTGATGAAATAATTTGGAAATATTCCTCATCAAGATCATTGTTTGCTTGTAATCGCTTAATTATCTCAAAAAGGATTCCTATAATTTGCTTTTGTGCTTCAATTAACTCATCTTTGCTTTTTTCAGACATATTTTATCTCTCTAATATTTTTTTAAGCAATTCTATTAATTTAGGATTTGTAATTTCATTTTTTGCAGTGTTAAAAAATGAATCTAGTGAATCTTTAGAATATCCTTCATTTGAATAGATTTTTGCCTGCAATGCCATCTCTAATTTATCTATTTGATGAACTAATTGAGCTTCTTTAGAGTAGTTTAATTGATATTCCATCCAAAGAGCAGTGTATTGTTTTTGTAACCTATCTGGAAGATTACTTAAGATTTCTTTCATTGCATTGTTTTCTAATTCTATTTTTTGTTCTTTTAAGATTTGTTGAGGGGTAATATCACCAATGACGGATTCTGCTAAATCATGCAAAAGAATAATTTTTAAAATTTTTTCTGTGTTATAATCTTCTAAATCCGAAAATATCATTCCAATCATGGCCATTGAAAACGTATGATCGGCAACAGATTCAGGGGTATTAAGTGATAACTTATCAATCCACCCCTGACGAGGTATTTTCTTTAATTTTGCAGATGTGTTAAAAAAATCAATAATCAAGGCTTTGAAATCTTTTTTATGATGTCATAAAATCCGTAATCAACAGTAATAATCTGAATTATGCTACAACTCTTTTCAAATTTTGATTGATGATGAGAAAAAAACAATCTATTCAATAAGTGGATTTACAAGTAAGTCGTAATAAATAATTCGAACAACATAATAGTTTAATTGATTTTTCATACATTATTGAAAATATATACAAAAACAGGAGATGATGGAACTACAGGATTACAAGGTAATGTAAGAGTATCAAAATCAAATCCACGAATTATAGCATATGGTGCAATTGACGAAACAAATGCAGTATTGGGCATTATTCAATCTTATGATCTTGACGATGATATTAGTTCACTGTTCAATTTAATTCAAAATGAATTGTTTGTAATTGGAGCTGATCTTTCAAATCCAAAACTAGAAGATAAAAAAAATAGAGTCACAGTTGAAATGATTTTGAATTTAGAAAAAAATATTGATGTGTATGAATCTGAATTATCTCCACTTACTAACTTTATTTTACCTGGTGGAACAATTTTGGCAGCTCAACTACATCATATTCGAACAGTCACACGAAGAGCTGAAACACACATCATAATGTTAAGTCAACAAGAAAAAATTAACGATAATTGCCTAAAATATGTAAATCGTTTATCTGATCTGTTTTTTGTATTGGGCCGAGTTTTGAATAAAAGAAGTGGAAAAAAAGACATCGTTTGGAAAGTGTAACTGCTAATTTTTTCTGTGATGTCTTTAATTCAGTTTAATATCAAATAGACATGTTATTTGAAAAAACCATATCAGATTTGTGATTATCGCCTAAAATTTGATATCTTTGTTTCTTATCTTTTTTATAATATATTGATGGTAAATTGGTAAGAATTATGCTAAAAATAGTATGAAGAATCTAATGATTAAATAAAAAATAGAGAAATAATTGCAAAAAGTAATTTAAAATAAATTAAAAAACATCTTCCAATTAAATTCACATATTCTGGATTTTGGCTGTAGTGTATTTTTGATAAATTATTTGATTCTGAACATATCGAATCATAATTTGATGTGTTTTTTCCATGTTTGATGATAAAGACAACTTTTAATTCCTCAACCTAAAGCAAATTTGTTATGCCAGCGTAGCTCAGCCTGGGAGAGCACTCGGCTGAAGACCGGGCCGTCGGGCGTTCAAATCCCCCCGCTGGCATTATACTTTATGTTCAAATACATTTTGCACATATGAGATGATCTATTAAATATCAATGTCAAACAAAAAACCCAGAAAGTACAATTATTGAAATTTTGTATCTAGTTTTCATTTCAACGAATTTACTTGTCCAAATAAAGAAATGTTTTCTGATAGCCTGTAGTGATAGCAAAATAGTGCTCCATTTCTATCTCTATAGTAATATGAGATAAGAGATAGAGTAGTATGTGGCAGTATTTTTGTTACAAAGACACTTTTTCCTGTGACGGTAAATCCATCCACCTTATTCCAAGCATAATATGTTGAATCCGTTTTAGGATCATATGTTACTCCACATATGTTGTACATGTAATTTTCATTTTCCTCAGAAACAAAATATGATTTATCTTCACAATCTAAAATGATCAGATTTACCATGTTAATTGAGTTAGCAGTAGAACTGGCTTGAAAAATTTCGAATCTAAAGTTTTCAAAGCCTATGCTCTTATTCATTCTATTTTCCACGATAAAATGGATTGCAGGATTTTCATACTTGTCTGAATATTAATACGTATTATTACTAAAATCACAAAAGTCCATTTTAGTGGCATTAAAAGAAAGATCTTCTAGATACACGACTTGATTGAAATAAAATTTTTGAGAGTGTTTGAGCATATCATCAATTAATGGAGAAGGCAATTGGTAAACTACAACTCGTGGTATGAAATACAGGCTCCAAAACCAATGAGAATTATTAATACTGTAATCTCTACTATTTTTGATCGTCATTCATGAAATATCATCAGTATGAAAATAAATTTCACAACAAATAGGATTATGGGTGATACTCATAAAGTGTTCTGCAATTTCATAAATTCATTATCTTATTCCAGATTGTTAGGCGGCGAATTGTAAGATACATCCTCAAATCTATTCAAAAAAGATACATTTTGAAATGATTAGTTCTTGATCGATGTTTTTTTTGACTCTAGTACTACTAATTGCATGTTATTTTGAGGACACTATGAGTTGTAAGATTGGATTCATTCATAGTTTTTCATATTTTGCCATACAAGATAAGAAAATGTGCATAAATTGTGGAATAGAAGAAAGTAATAATAATTAATCACATTATTCTGAATTAATGAATTATTGGCTTTTTCTTATTTTACCTTTTTTGTTTGTTAGTACCCCTATTTTTGCACAACTTCAGGAATCAGATACTTTTCCTAATTCTTCAAAATACACATTAAAAGTTGATCAACATGCATATTCAATACCTTATGTTGTAAATGCTAACATCATTGCAATGAATATTGATCCTGAATCAAGATCATTGCTTATTGGATTAGTTAACACTCATGATTCTCAATTTTTTATCGATTTGAAAAATGAATTGGTCAGTGCACCAAATAACGAATTTGTAATTTTAGTTGACGGTCAAGAAGTAGATTATAAAATCACATCTAATTCAGATAGTTCCACATTTGAATTCTTTGTGTCAGTAGGTTCTGAAGAAGTTGAAATTATAGGAACACATGTGATTCCAGAGTTTCCCATAGGTGCAATTTTTGGATTTGTAATTATGATTTCATCAATCATAGTTTTTGCGAAAATTAAAACTCCTTTTTCTAAGTTGTAATTTTATCTAATTGATTTGTATCTTTTGCAGTTTTTATTTCACGTGCTATTCTTTTACCCATACTCATAGACTCATTAAACAATAATGAATAGTATGGAGAACCATCCATGTAGATGTTTGTCCCAGCTACAATTCTAGCTGAAAATTCAAATGATGTAAACTTTGCATTCTCGTCATAAACTCCCTCTATGCAAAATGGACCGTTCATTCCAGGAGACACAATTCTTTTTGAGGCTTCTACAAAATTTTCACCCATAGTATATACTTCATCTAGTAATGATTCTCTTAGAACTATTGGGCTGTTACCTATTACATTAAATGATGGAACTTTGTTGCTTTTGAGCTGTTGTTCTGATGGAATTCTAGCCATACCTTCAATATCTGATTCATGTCTCTGATCAGCACCAAAAAATTCTAGTTCCTCTTTTAGTGGAGAATAAAAAAATTGCAGGTATGCCAAAACTCCTGTAGCATACTCTTGAATGTAAAGTGTCTCTTCATTAGAAATGATTCCTTGTGAAATTAGCTGATTTCGTTTTTTATTGTAATCATCAGGATTTGCTGCTAAAAAATACCCTTTGCCTCCTGCAGCACCTTGTCTTTTTACAATTACAAGCTTGTCAATATCTTTTGAATTCAATACAGGTTTTGGAACAGGAAGTTTTGCTTCTCGCATAAGTTTCTCTTTCATTGTTCTATCAGACTCCCATCTCAATATCCATTTGTTTCCAAATATTGGAGTCGTGATTGATTCAATTTGTTCTGAACTCATTTGTGCAATTAATGTTCCATGTGGAATCAAAACAGCATCATTTTGCTCTAAAATTGATTGGCATTTTTGTTCTAACACATCTACAAAACTATCAACCAAAATGAATTCATCAATAAATGGGAATCTCCGATATAGTTTCTCCCGTTTTTTCTCACAAACCAAAATTGTTTTTAAACATTCGTCTTTTGCACCTTTTAGAACTTGTAATGAACAATGAGATCCTAATGTTGCTATTGCAGTCAATGTGATATATGCTCTAATTCATTGTACTTTATGAATTGTGTGTGTAAGATACATATTTGAATACCTCGTCAATTAATTCGATATTCAGCTCAGATTTAATATCGTCTGGAATAACTTTTAAAATAAAATCATACATGGTGGTATTTTTTGGAAGGCTTTGTCTTTCTTGATATAAAGAATAGACTGCAATTCCATTTGATATTAATGCAATGAGTTTTTCTTTATTTGATAGAGGCAATATCTTTCTAATATATTTAGTAGTAATTTAATGTAAATAAAAAATAGATTATTTTTAAAATTATAGAATTAATTCATTTAGGTCAGATTTAATTGAAGATATGAGACTTACTTGGTAAACTACTACATCTAATGATTCACCATGTGCCTCAATCATTTCTTCATGGGATTCTTGAGATGCATGGTACCCTACAAACACTGCTGCAATGATAAAGATTGAGACTACTAGCATTATTAATAAATCCATTACAGTTTAGAGTGAAATATTTTCAGATGATAAATGTTACTTTTTATTAATTTTGACAATCATTACAAGAACTGATTGTAATACATCTACCAAACATAATTTAATCAGTTAAAGATCTAATAATCAACAAAATCACTACGTTTTAAAAAAAGTCTATTTGACCAGAGTTTTATGCATACCCCATTTCTGGATGAATTCTTCTTTAGTGATCGGAATTCTAGATTTACATTTCACACATCTACGCATTTTTGTGTGTTTTGAATATCGCCATACATGAGATTCACTTTTTTGATGACAGTTCATGTTTTTGTAGTATTTTACTAGTATTTAGGAAAACAGTCATTTCCCAAAAATTAATTACACCATATGACTGAAATTTAGTAAATTATGATAAAAACAGAGCTCGGAGTATTACGAAGATCACATTATTCAGATGAATTGAATCCATCGATGGATGGTAATGAAGTAATTGTGATGGGATGGGTTTTAACAATTAGAGGGCATGGCAACATTAGTTTCGCCACAATAAGAGACAAAAATGGAGACATTCCAATTGTTGCTAAAAAAGGAGACTGTCCAGATGAAGTACGTGAAAAAATATCAAACCTAAAAGCACATTCTTCGATTGCAGTTATTGGCAAAGTAAAATCATCAGAAAAAGCACCGACTGGCTTTGAGATCATACCAACTGAATTAAGAGTATTTTCAGATGTCGAAAAAATTCCACCGTTTGAGCCTTTAGCAAAAACAGTAAAAAATATAGATACAAGATTGGAAGTGCGACCAATTGATCTTAGACGTAAACCATTACAACATATTTTTAATGTGAGAAGTTCAGTACTAAAAGCAATAAGAGATTATTTTTACCAACAAAAATTCATAGAAATCAATACTCCAAAAATGATAGCAACCGCAACAGAGGGAGGAGCAGCGTTATTTCCAATATTTTATTACAATAAAGAAGCATTTTTAGCTCAGAGCCCACAGTTGTACAAAGAACAGTTAACTATGAGTTTCGAAAAAGTATTTGAAATTGCACCTATCTTTAGAGCGGAACCATCAAGAACTAATCGACATTTAGCAGAAGCCATATCAATTGATTTAGAAGAATCTTTTGTTGATTACAATGATGTGATGGATAGAATTGAAGAAATAATAAAAATATCAATAAATACAGTTAATGAATATGTAAAAAACAATTTAGATGTAGAATTCATCATTCCACCTATACCTGAACATATTCCACGGTATTCTTATGATGAATTAGTAGAAAAAATACAAAAAGCAGGTGCAAAAACAGAATGGGGGGATGATCTTTATCCTTCAAATCTCAAAAAGATTGGTGTTGAAGGGTTTTATTTCATAAAAGATTGGCCATTGGCCCCTAAACCATTTTATGTAAAAGATAGTAAAACAAATCCAAAGATTTCAGAATCATTTGATTTGATGTTTGGAGATTTGGAATTATCATCAGGAAGTACAAGAATTGAAAAACGATATGAGCTTGAAAAAAGAATGAAAAATAAAGGAATGAAAACTGATGCGTTTGAGTATCATTTAGGAGCATTTGATTACGGAGTGCCTCCTCATGCTGGATGCGGGATAGGATTAGAACGACTAATCATGGCACTTACAGGCACAGAAAACATTCGTGATGTGACATTTTATCCAAGAGATGTCGATAGGCTTACACCGTAGATGAATTGAAAATGGTAACTCAAAAAGAGATACAGCATGTTGCAAAACTAATGAGAATTGAACTTATTGATCCTTCTATCTATGAGAGAGTAGATAAAATGTTAGGGTATTTTGATATTTTAGATTCTGCGGGTGTAGAATCAGAAGAAATAATTTTTAAGGAAATGCCAATCACTAATCTAAGAGAAGACAAGTACATTCCATTTGATGAAAAACTTATCAAGAAACTCAATCACTATAAAGGAACCTATGTAAGAGCACCAAAGATGATTTGATTGAATATTAAAATCTCAGCTCTGCAATTTACTAGAGAAGTAAAATCTGGAAATATATCAGTAGAGGAATTCATGACAAAAACGATGGAGCAAATACAAAATGTGGATGATAAACTACATGCGTTTTTATCATTAAACGATAATGCAATTAGTCAAGCAAGAGAAATAGATAAGAGAATAAAATCAGGTCAAAAAATAGGTCAGTGTTTTGGTATGCCAATTTCAATTAAAGACAATATTTGCATCAAAGACACAAAAACAACATGTGCATCAAAGATGCTTGAAGATTTTATTGCCCCATATGATGCAACTGTAATTACAAAACTCAAACAACAAGATGCAATTTTCATAGGAAAAGTAAATCTGGATGAATTTGCAATGGGTCTAACTACTGAATTTAGTGCATATGGTCCAAGTAAAAACCCATGGAATATAGATTATGTTCCAGGAGGTTCTTCTGGAGGTAGTGCTGTATCAGTTAGTGCTTTTGAATGTGTTGCATCGTTAGGTTCTGATACCGGAGGATCGGTTAGAAATCCTGCCAGTTTTTGTTCAACTGTTGGATACAAACCAACTTATGGATTGATCAGTAGATATGGGTTAATTTCTTATGCAAACAGTATTGAACAGATTGGACCTCTGACTAGAACAGTAGAGGACACAGCATTCATGTTAAACCTCATTACAGGTTTGGATTCTAATGATAATACAACTGTAGATAACCACAAAGAAGACTATCTAAAAAATATTGATTCAGGCATAGAAGGTAAAAAAATAGGCATAATCAAAGAGATGATGGGGGAAGGAATTGACCCCTCAGTACTTTCTGCAACAAAAGATGCAATTTCAAAAATAGAGGGATTAGGAGCAAAATGTGAAGAAATATCTTTAGACATGGTAAAATATTCAGTTGCGGCATATTATACAATTACAGCAACCGAAGCAGGGAGTAATCTTGCAAGATACGATAATTTAAGATATGGCTACGATTTTTCTGTCGAAGGGTATGAATTTAATGCATATATTGAAAAAGCAAGAAAAAAACTAGGTCCAGAAGTTACAAGAAGAATGATCCTAGGAGGATTTGTTCCGTCTGCAGGACATGCAGGAAAATATTTTCTCAAAGCACTTAAAGTAAAAAATAAACTAACAAGACAAATTAATGATGCATTTAAAAAAT
>CAZDPM010000046.1:0-11051 GCA_964507355.1 uncultured Nitrosopumilaceae archaeon | reverse complement strand
TAGTTTTAAATTCTATTTTAATAATATCAAAAAATGGCAATACATGATTAAATCTTTCAGAATCAAAACATGATGACTCTAGATAAGTTGGAATTTTTTTGGTTTGAATAAATTTTGCAAGTTCAGCTACTGATTCATGTTGAATCAATGGATCACCTCCTGTAAAATTTACCTTATATGTTTGATTTTGTAGATTTGAATCAATCAATTTGCATGCTTCCTCAATTGTGTATTCATTACCTGAGTCGAGGGGAAGTGATTCTTTTGTATCACAATAAAAACAGGTAAATGGACAACCAGCTAATCTTACAAAAAGTGTTTTTGTACCATAAAGAATTCCTTCTCCTTCGACTGATGTAAATATTTCAAATAATCTAACTTTCAAGTAATAGTGGTATATTTTTTCATTATTTATTCAATGAGTTTTAATTAATGCATTACAGGTTCTTTTGTATAAAATAAACCAGAAATAAAGAAAACTACACCTAAAATTCCTATCAAACTTCCTACAAATTCTACTGTGTTTTGCATTTCATTTTGAAATGGAGCCCATAACCATGCCATTAAAGCTCCTACTATAATCATTGGAATTCCTACTCCAACGGTAATTGCTTTAGAAGCCATGATAATTTCTGTTTGTAAAATGTATATGAAGTTTATGATAAGAATGATTAATCTTGAGATATGTTCAGTAATGATACTAATGATTGAAGTAATTCATTTGCTTTTTCAAATTCGCCTTTAGCTAAACTACGTTTAATTATTTGAATTGTTTTTTTAGCATCATCAATATCAGATTGACTTAATTTATCAGAGTAAGGTAGGTTAAGTAGCGTTTTTTCAATTTGCATGACTCTCGATTCTAATCGATCATTTTTTGTTAATTCAAATTGTTCTTTAATTAATATGATTTCTCTTATTTGCTTGATTATTTCATGTGGATCTGTTGTTGAGGATAGATTGGCTTTAGCAGTTTCGAGTTTTTGAATTATATTTTCAGATAATCCCTGACTCTTGGTGTTTTCAATCAATCTATCAAGCTGTTCTAGATACGTTTGGGCATATGCTGTAGCACGTGATTGTTCTTGTTGATATGCGTATTTTCGGATTTTATTGTTGAAATCTATAGTAATTTGTTTAATTTTACCAATTGTTTCTACTGCATCATCAAATTGTTTATCTGAAATTTGGTTCCTTGCTGCTACAAATAGATCGTCTAATTCAGAAAAGTCAATTAATGTACTATACTTTTTAGCAATTATTTTGAGATTGTTAACATAATCTTGTATTCTTGTAAGATCAGCAGAAGGATCTTTAGTAGATGTAGCTTTAAGAGTAGCAATTTCGGGTTGTGAAGACTTGATGTTTGATAGTTGTTGAGAAATTGCTTTAAATATTCTCATTGTAGAAAGAAAATGTGTTTTAGCTGAATCTTCATCGTTGTTTTTAATAGATTCTTCTAAATTCTTAATTTCCTGTGTTCCTTCTTTGAAAAGTTGTTTTGTTTTATCTGATACGTCTTTATCCATTTGATTTTCAAGTTGTCTTTGTGCTTGCTTTACAATTTTTAGAAGAATTGACAGGTCAGTTTCTGCTTGGACAGTTTGAGTTATCCCACCCATAACCATACTGGATACTAAAATCAACAATGCAAATGATGTTATTTTATTCATTTTCTTCCTCCAAATCTTTTTTCAGTTTTACTAAATTTTGTAAATCTTTTTTATCAATTTCAATAACACCTAATCGTTCTAATCTTTTTACAGCTCGCCACATAGTAGTTCGTGGTTGAAGGAATTTCTTTCTTAATTCACTTTCAAGTACTTGACCTCCATTATCAAAAATAAATTTTATGATTTCTTTGTCGTCTTCACGCATTTCAGGTCTATAATTGAATATAGTTTCTGCATCAATAGATGCTGTTTCAGATTGTTTTTCAGGAATAGGTTCTGTTTGGGTAACTAATGCAGAAGATTTTGATTGTCTTCTTTTTAACAATATTACAGCGCCAGTTATTGCAGCTATGATTGGACCACCAATAATTGCAGCAGTAGTATAACTAAATGAGGATTCATTTGGAATTGTTGGATCGTGAGTAGGGTTTATTGATGAAAAGATATAGTTTATTTCAGATAGTCCTGCAGAAAGTTCAAGTTTTGGTTGATCATCTACTAGTTCCATATTAGTTGGTAATCCACTCATTCCAACAATAACTGAATTTTTTGGCATTAGTAAGGTGTAATCAGCTGGGGAGTTAAATGAGAATGTCCAAACTCTACCTTCTTTTGAAATTAAATCATGAACATCATAATCAATCGTAATACTAGCAGAACCAAATTTGTCTATTTTTGCTTTATTTCCAATTATTTCTTCAGATAGTAAAAATCCAGTATCACCTATTGCAACAAAATTATCTATTGATTGACCAAACAAGTCAAGCTCAAAATCAGGCTCTAATGGATCCACATCTATTTGTCTAGATACATGTGTGGAACCATCTGAATAAATGATAAGTTCAATAGTTCGAGTAGAGCTGAATGAGGTCTGAATAGGCATCACGATTATAGCAATAATTAAGCCAGCAATTATCAAAGGTGTCTTAACCATTGTTTCGAGGATACTATCAGTCCTTACAAAAAGCATTCCATCCATTCGAATAGACTCCTCTGTGGGAGTTAGATCCATTTCTAGGTTCATGGTTAGTACCTCAAATTCATGCTTTCAACGAGTCCCTGAAATCTCTTAAATTCCTGAAAAAATTGAAGTCCCTTTTCTGTAATCAAGAAGACTCTGTTTCTGTCGTTTTTGACTGACTCGACTAAGCCTGCTTCTACCAGTTTCTCACATTTGTCTAGTACTGCGTAATGAGATAGGTTAGCTTTGCGAGATATTGCAGATACAATGACTCCAGAACGACCACCATCAGCAGTTACGTCAAGGATATCACCCATTATGCCCATTTCGGACCTGTATTGTTGTTTTGACATATATCAGTATAGAGTTAATTGGTTATTGAGGAATATTTTGAAACTTTAAAGCGGAACGCATAGCGGAACAGGTAGTTCATCCTTTAAAATTAACAATTTTATCAAAAATCACTGAAATCAGAGAAAATCTCAATTTTTCATATGCCTAAAAATCCAATATCAAAATTGAATTTCTTTAAAAATTCAAGAAAAACCTTTTTTACAAAAGTTTTCAAAAATTTTAATGGTTTTTGGTAATTTTGGGTCAATTTTAATATATAAAGAACAGTAATGAAACATGTTTTTGACATAAATTATTCATAAAAATTAGAAATTATGTACTTTTTGAAGATAAACTATCACAAAAAATAACCTACCATAGAAAAGTATCTAAATCCCATTATGATTAACGTCTCCAAAAATGATTTTTAGCCTATTTTAGTCTAAATGCTTTAAACTAATATTTTCTTATATCGATCAATTTAACATTTACATCTAGAAAATAGAAATATCTTATTACAGAACTTTGTATTACATATGTTATTGGTTCTCTTAAACCACATATCACATACTATAAAAAAATTAAGATGTAGTAAAATGCAGATCTAATTTTTTATAAAATCAGGATCATTTTTTAAATGAACAAAAAATCAGTCACTAGGTCAGCTTTGAGATTCATAGTAACTTTTTATTCCCATTTTAAAAATAGATGATAAAATGTTTAATAAATTCAAAAAAGATGAAGGTGGAGAAGCTACTGAAGAGAAAATTGTAGAACAAACCAATATGAAATCTAATGAAAGTTCAGCTAATGAAACAGTAGGAGAGATCGGTATTGTAGAATTGATGGATAAACGTGTCAAATTGGAAGAAGCCATTGATTATGTAGGTTTAATGATTAAAAATTTGAAGGATAAAAGAACTGTTTTAGAGAAAGATATAGAAGAAGAATCAGTAGATATTAAAAACTTAAAGGAAAAACTACAGAAAGTAAGTCAATACATTGAAGAAGAAAATAAAGGAATTAAAGAATTAGCTCATAAAAGACAGCAAGTTGAAAATGAAGCAGATGAAGTAGGATCAATTATCAATAATTTAAGAGACAGATTAGTTGGAATAGATAGGGTAATCGATAATGAAGGTAATAGAGTTAAGAAAATTAAAGAATCTAGAGAGTTATAGTAAGTTAATAGAAGCTACTTTTTGAAGCTATGGTATTTGCAGGTGTTGAAGGTAATCTAGTTCCGACAGAACTTTCAGCTACTGCTGCAGCCTCTTGTAGAATTTTTTCGGATTCAGAATTAGTTGTTTCATCCATTCCAAATGTTGCATCACTTGAGAAACTGTCTGTCATAAATCCACCCAACATTTGTGCCATCTGATTAATTTCTTTATCAGCACTTGGCATAAATTTTACGAGTGATGATTTAAGATTTTTCATCAAACCTATTGTAGGCATGATTGTAACTACTGTATCACCAAGATCATGATAAGTTGTTAATCTTAATTCGATTTGTTCTAATGCTATTCTTGCATTACTTAAAATTTTTGTAGTTTTTCTTACTTCTACTAATTCTTTAGATAAAACTTTACTTGTATTCACATCATGTGATTGAGTTGCTTCAACAATCCTTTTGAAAAGTTTACTATCTCGTTCATTTAATTTTACAAGCATTGAATCAAGTTTGGCAATTTGTGCTTGTAATTTTTTAATGCCAATTTGAATTTTTGGTTTTAATGCTCCTTTAGGATTAAGTGTATCACCAATTTTTTCTGAAATTGTAGGTTTTTGTTGTCTATTCCATTTATTCTGCAAGTCTGACAATAATTTTGATCATATGGTTTGTACTTAATTTTGAGGTGTAAACATTGCTTAACAGTAAATAAAATATCATTAACAAGAATATGCTCGACCTAAAGACTTAGGACAGATACTCTTTGTGGATGGATTTTTTGAATGTGATTTGGAATCACAGAATTGTTATTTAGCGATTCTCCGCATAAAGGACATTTTACCATTATATGCTAGTGTGGATAAAAAATTTGTATTTAAATATTTTTTTTTTTGTCTAAATTAACAAGAAATATCAAATTTTTCATTTTTCAAATCTTTTTAAGCATAGAATGAAGATGAATTTCTGAATTTATGACTAAAAGTGTTGGTTCTGATGTCAAATGTCAACGTTGTAACAGGGGGATTTTTTTGACAGATTCTAATACTGGGGAGATGTTTTGCTCCAAATGTGGATTTGTTGCCACAGATAGAATTGAACAGGAAGGACCAGAATGGAGATCTTTTTCTAAAGAAGAGGGCGATAACAGAACAAGAACTGGGACACCTACATCTTTGGCTATACATGATATGGGTCTTGCAACTATCATTAACCCTTTAAACAAAGATGCTACTGGAAAACCACTTTCTGCCTCTATGAAGAGTACAATTGAAAGACTTAGGACATGGGATAATAGAAGTCAGGTTCATGAGCCAGCTGATAGAAATTTCAGACAGGCATTTAGCGAATTAGATAGACTAAAAACAAAACTTGCATTATCTGATGCTGTTATTGAAAAAACTGCATATATTTACAGAAAAGCACTAGACAATGGTCTTGTTAGAGGACGCTCAATTCCAGGTCTTATAGCAGCATCTCTTTATGCTGCATGTAGAAATACCGAAACTCCTAGAACATTAACAGATGTTTCAAATGGAATTAATATAAAAAGAAAAGATGTTGCAAGATGTTACAGGTTATTGCTAAGAGAATTAGATTTGAAAATGCCAGTTGTTAATCCTGTTAAATGTGTATCAAGAATATCTAGCATTGCAGGATTGTCTGAAAAAACAAAAAGAAAGGCAGTAGAGATTTTAGATCAAGCAGCAAAAATTGAACTTTCTGCAGGAAAAGATCCGATGGGGTTGGCTGCTGCTGCGTTATATTTATCATGTGTAATAAATGGTGAAAATAAAACTCAAAAAGATATTGCAGTTTCTGCGGGTGTTACAGAGGTAACCATCAGAAATAGATACAAGGGTTTGAAAGAAGCATTGGGGTTATAATTTATTTTTATAATAGAATAGTAATTGAGCTTAAATGAATAAAAAAATAATCATAATTCCTGTAATCTTGATAGTAATTGTAATAGGATTATCTTTTAATTCGTCTGAGAAAATTAGTGATAATATAGTTTTTCATGTAACTTTAGCAGATCCTAGTTTATACAAAAATGGAGTTTACTCGAATACATTTACAATTAATAAAGGAAATTATACTTTAGAATTTGTTCCAAATGGTGATAGTCCTCAATCTCTAAATATTTTATTAAAAGGAGATAACTATGATTTTTCCGAAAATTTCAAGTTAAAAGGAACTTTACATCAAACAGGAATATCAGAATACTATACTTGGGATTATGATGGAGATAAAGAAATCTCAATTCCAATGGAACAAATGATGGTTATTGAAATTAACCCAAATGGAAATGAATTAGGTTCGGTATCTGTAGATATTATTGAAAAATGATGGCGTTTACCCCTTTACTGCAGAACTCTGAGAGATTTCCTCTCGTGGACAGGTCGTTAAAACGCCTGATTACCTTTTTTGTTCTGCGGGGCAACGCTGTTTTAGTCGATAGGAATTATATCCTTCGGCATTAATTATTATAGTTACTTTAGCTATTTAAGACTTAATGCAAATAATTATAATAATTTATATATTTTAATAAAATTTTTAGCGATCATGGAATTTATAGAAAATTAGATAGTACAAAAAATAAATTTTTTAGGATTTCAATATAATAAAAAAATAACTAGGATTAACTCTAAAAATTAATTAGTGTACTAAATGATTTACAATTTATAAAATTTTATGAGTAATTTTTCCATTGTTAGTTTATAGTGCTATAAATTACGAAATTCATTGAATAAAATATTGAAATTATCTGGTAAAGTTGCAATCGTAACTGGTGGAAGTAGAGGTATTGGTTTTGCAACTGCAAAAATTTTTGTGGAAAATGGTGCAAACGTGGTGATAACAGCAAAAGATTCAAAAAGATTAGAAAAGGCTGTTAGTCAGCTTTCAAATACGATCGGAATATCAGCAGATATTAGAAATAAAAATGATGTTAAAAAAGTTGTAGAACAAACCGTTAAAAAATTTGGTAGATTAGATATTTTAGTAAATAATGCAGGAGTATTTCCAAAAATAAAACAATTACATAAGATTGGTGAGGCTGAATGGAATGATGTTTTAGATGTAAATCTCACAGGACAATTTAGATTTACAAAAGAAGTAATACCTCACTTACAAAAAACGGCGGGTTCTATAATTAATATTTCATCTGATGCAGGATTAAAAGCGTATCAAGGATTTAACGCTGATGCATATTCAGCAACAAAAGCTGGAATAATTATACTTACAAAATGTTGGGCATTAGAATATGCAAGAGATAAAATTCGAGTAAATTGTATTTGTCCTGGTGTTGTTGATACAGATATGACAAAACCATTTCTAAAAACACAAAAAGATAGGGAGTTTATGGATAATGAGCATCCGATAGGTAGAATTGGTAAACCTGAGGAAGTAGCTAAAGCAATTTTATATTTTGCATCTGATGATGCAGCCTGGACAACAGGCGCAATACTTACAGTTGATGGTGGAGAATCAATCAAATAAAATCCACATGGCTTTAATACTGTTCAAAGAGTACTGAAAATGATGACAGACCGAAAGAAAAAGGCAAAATTAATTATTTTATTAGGCATAATTTGGGTTGTAATTACACTTCCGTTACCTTGGATTATCAATAATCCACAAGTATCAGAATCTCAATTTAATATTATACTTGCAATTATCGGAATAATGTCTATTCCATTTATTGTACTAGGAGTTGTTTGGACATTAAAGCCGGAATTAACAACCTAGGTAATACTAATTGAAGAACATACCAATTTTCGATAAAATGCCAGAATTAGATGTGGCTATTGAAGCTGCTTACGAGGCCGGAAATTCAATTTTAGAGATTTACAAAACCAAATATGAAACATTCACAAAAAGCGATAATTCACCGATTACTGAAGCTGATTTGAAAAGTAATGAGATTATTAAAGATATTTTATCAAAAACTAATCATAAAATTTTATCAGAGGAAGATAAAGATGATCAGAAACGCTTATCAGAAGAAATTATTTGGATAGTTGATCCTCTTGATGGTACTTCTGATTTTATAGATAAAACTGGAGAATTTACAGTTATGATTGCATTAATAAAAAATAAAAAACCGATTATCGGCGTTATTGGTTGGCCAACAGAAAAAACAATTTTTGCAGCACAAAAAGGATGCGGTGCTTTTAAATTTTCTAAAGGTAAATGGAAGGAAATATCAGTTACAAAAGTGTCAGATCTTTCAAAATGTAAAGCAGTTGGTTCAAGACACCATCTTTCAGAAAAAGAAAAGATGTTTATCAAAAAATTAGGAATTAAAGATTTTACTAGTATTGGAAGCTCACTGAAAGTAGGAAAGATTAGTTCTGGCGAAGCTGAAGCATACATAACTACAACAAATAAAATGAAAGAATGGGATTCAGCTGCATCATATTGTTTAATTTCGGAAGCAGGTGGAAAAATGACTGATATGTCGGGTAATGATATTACATATAATAACAAAATTGTAAATCATAAAAACGGAATTTTAGTAACTAATGGATTAATTCACGATAAGATAATTAAAGAATTTAAAAAACTAAATTAGGTTTCTTTTCTTAAGAAAATCCTTTATTTTGTTTGTGCTATCAGTTAATGGTTCATGCTCCGTATCTATTAGCAAATCTGGATTTTGTGGAGCATCATATGGATCATCAATTCCTGTAAATCCTTTAATTTCTCCTTTTCTTGCCTTGGCATACATTCCTTTAACATCTCTTTGTTCACATTTTTCAACTGAACATTTTACGTAACATTCGGCAAATTGATCACCAGAATTGATGATCTCTCGTGCACTATCTCGATTTTCTTTGTACGGAGAAACTAGAGATACTGCAGATGGAACCCCATGTTTTAGTAGTAATTTTGCCAGATGAGCAACTTTTTTGTTGTGTTCGTCTCTACCAGCCTTGGAAAAGTCTTTGGGTGAAAACCACTCTCTTAGTTCATCTCCATCAAGCATAGCTAAATTTGTGATATCTTTTTGGAGCTCTTTAACAATTGTAGTCTTACCTGAACACGGTAAACCGGTCATCCATAAAACAAAAGGCTTCATAATTAGAATTTTCTCAAATAGGTCTTAAAGAGTTTACTCTAAAAATCTTGTAATTTTTTAGTAATGGTTTGAATATATTTTTGATTATATTCTGTAAATAATCTAATTTTATCTTGAGCCAAAGCCATAGCACCAGGTCTACTATTGATGTGTTTATCTGCTATTTGCTGTTGTTCTAACAGTTTTTTTAAATCATTTTTAGTTTGAAATTCAAGTTGATTAATCAAGATTTGAAATTGATTTTCTAATAGTTTTTTGGTGTCATTTGCAGGTGGAACAGCTCCTATGATTTCTTTTGTAGTAATATTACCAAATACTTTCAAATTTAGTTCAGTCAATAATAAAAACTCCATTTAATACGATATATTAAAAATTCTGTAAAATGTTTTGCATGGTTAAATGGTATCAATAGTCATGTTCATTAAAATCTGAACCTAATGGTATTGTTGCAATGACTGTGTTTTTCGTAGTTTGAAATTTGATATTTTTAATTGGTAAAAATTGATTAAAAATTTCTTTTAATAGTTGTTCAGTAAACAATGACCAATTCATTCCCAATTCATGTTGAATAACAAAATGATGTAACTCTCCTTCAATTCGATGATCTGATTTCATTCCAGAAGCACGCATATAATCTTCAAATGTTTCAATACATCGTTTTAAATCATATTTACCCTTCATTAATAGAACTGCATCTTTAATTATTGGTAAAACTGTTTTAATGATTTCATTAATATCATCTCCATCCATTTCAGTGCCAAGTAAATCCAAGATTCCTTTTGGTATTGGAATCATACCGATTTTAATCTTAAATCGATCCCAGGCGATGTATTGCTCAAGAATTTGATTTACTAAAACATTTTGTGATGTTTTATTATTTTTTGCCTCAGTTTCTAATTCTTTAACTATTTTAGATGGTAATCGAAAAGTAATACTACGTGTAGGTATTTTTTGAGAATCAGACTGCATATTAGCAGGAGATGATTTCATAATACCTTTCTTTCAATAAATGCCAGTATATCAGATTTTGGGGTTATTTTTTCTTAAAGAAAAATTTCTTTTTATCCTCTAAATCATCTACATACGTATCCATATCTAACTTGAATTCTTCCTCATCAGCATAGGCCCGTTCTGCATGTTCACTGATATCTAATCCTGCATCCTCGACTTCTGCCGACACTCTAACTCCAATTAAGAAATCTAAAATTTTCATAATAATCCATGTACCACAAAAGCCAAGTACTGCTGCTACTCCAACCCCAATAGCCTGAATTCCTAATTGATCAGGATTGCCAAACAACAAACCGTTTGGTCCAGCTGGGTTAACTAATTTACTTGCAAAGATTCCAATTGCAAGAGAACCAATAATTCCTGCAACACCATGTACTGAACTAACATCTAATGCATCATCTATCTTTAGTTTCTCTTTAAAGATTATAATTCCAGAGTATGATGCAATACCTATTGCTATACCAATAACAAAAGAATGTTCCACACTAACAAATCCTGATGCTGGTGTAATTCCTGCAAGACCTGCAATAGCACCATTAACTGCTGCAACAACAGAAGGTTTACCTGTCCTCATCCATGACAAACCAACCCAAATTAACGCAGAAACTGAAGAGGCCATGTGTGTCACAATAACTGTATTTCCAGCAAGAGAACCAGAAGCTAATGCACTACCAGCATTAAATCCAAACCAACCTAACCAAAGTAACGATGAACCAACTACTGCCAAAGGTATACTGTGTGGAATTTCAATTGCAGGACCAAAGAATCTTCTACGACCAAGTACTATAGCTGCAGCTAGTGCACCCATTCCAACACTTG